>LQPB01000103.1 GCA_002102225.1 Mycobacterium interjectum | reverse complement strand
AGCTGACCAAAGAGCAGGCCGAATACATCGGCGTCGACGTCGACGGCCCCTACAAAGCCGACCACTACCGCTACTGATCCAGGTGCGTCGCGACCGAGTGCACGAACGTTGTGGGCTCGCAAAGAACGCGCGGATTGACAGTCGATCTTCGTAGACGCGACGACTTGGGCGTCCAGCCCAGATCGTCAGGACAAAGGGGAGGCGTGTGACCCTCAACACGGTCGCGCTCGAGCTGGTGCCGCCGAATTCGAACGACGGTCGTCAGCGGGCATTCGAAGAAGCACGCAAAGTGGCGCAGTACTGCAGCGATTCCGGGCTCGACGGACAGATTCGGCACGTGATGATTCCGGGCATGATCGCCGAGGACGACGACCGGCCGGTCCCGATGCAACGGAAGCTGGACGTGCTCGATTTCTGGTCGGTAATCAAACCGGAACTACCCGGCATCAACGGGTTATGCACCCAGGTCACCGCCTTCATGGACAAGTCGTCGCTGAGTAGCCGCCTCAGCGACCTGTGCAGGGCGGGAATGGAGGGCGTGGTGTTCGTCGGCGTCCCGCGCACCATGACCGACGGGGAGGGTTCCGGCGTCGCGCCCACCGATGCCCTATCGATTTATCGGGACCTGCTACCCAACCGCGGCGCAATCCTGATCCCGACACGCGATGCCGAGCACAGCCGTTTTTCGTTCAAGTGCGACCGCGGCGCCACGTACGGCATGACGCAGTTGTTGTATTCCGACGCGATCGTCGAGTTCCTGGCCGACTTCGCGAAGAACAGCGATCATCGGCCAGAGGTGCTGCTGTCGTTCGGTTTCGTCCCCAGGATCGAAACTTCCGTAGGCCTGATCGGGTGGCTGATCCAGGATCCGGGAAACCCCGCGGTGGCCGACGAGCAGGCCTTCGTCAGCAAGCTGGCCGGCAGCGAACCAGCGGAAAAGCGGCGACTCCTGGTCGACTTGTACAAGCGCGTGATCGACGGCGTCATCGACCTCGGCTTCCCGCTGAGCATCCACCTGGAAGCGACCTACGGGGTGTCAAGGCCGGCGTTCCAGACGTTCGCCGAGATGCTCTCCTATTGGTCACCCCGCGGCGGGTTCTAGCTACCCCACTGGCACGCCGACGTCGGCGGTCGTGAACGAGCCAAGATGGGCAGCGGCCGAGTTAAGCAACCCAATTGGTGAAATGGTTGCGATAACGGAAGCGAATGTGACCGTCTTTTAACGGGCCACATCATTCGAACTCGGTCAATTTAGCAGCGCTTGGCCCTGGCTGCGGTTTGGCTCCCGGCTGACGCCCTTATGCGCCGCTGCTATGTCGGCAAGCGCGGACTTTTTCAAACGTGGTGCCGTTCGAACTTTACGGAAAGTAAAAGCTTATTCCTAGCTGTTTTTCAGAAAGGTCTATCCGCAGAGAATAAATGCGTGTCGTCTTTATTAAATAGTGCTCACAGCATTGCGACGAGCGGCCTCGTCCACTTAGGCTGAAAAGCGTGCCTACTTTTAACGTAAACACCGTGGACTGGGATGAACTCTATGACGGCAATGCGTCATACGCGCCGGGAAATCCCGGCTGGAATATTGGCGAATTGCAGCCTGCACTGGCCGCTCTGGAACGGCAGGGGCTTTTCGTGGGGCCTGTGCTCGATTCTGGATGCGGGGTGGGAACTGCATCATTGGCATTGGCCGAAAAGGGATACGAAGTCGTTGGGCTGGACCGGTCTGCCAGCGCCATTGAGAAGGCTAAGAAGGCGGCAGCGGAACGAGGCCTGACTGCGACGTTCGAGGTGGCCGATCTGAGCAAATCAACCGGCTATGAAAAGCACTTCAACACCGTCATCGACGGGCTCGTGTTCCACTGCCTGCCCGAAGGGCTCAGGCACGCGTACGTGGAATCGAGCGCCCGCGCGCTGAGGCCCGGCGGCAAGTTTTTTGCTCTCGTGTTCGCCACCGAGGCGTTCCCGCCCGGCGCCGACTTTGGCCCGCGTCCATTCACTCAGCAGCAATTGGAAAACATCGTTGGCAAGCATCTTTTCGTGGATGACATCCGACCCGCGCGCGCATGGATCAACGTCCCGACTGCGTTGCCGGAAGGCTTCGAATACCGCAATGTGACCATCGGACATGACGGCCGTGCGCAGCTGCCGTCATGGCTCGTGAGCGCCCACCGCCACTGAGAACGGCGGGCCACACCAGGCGATCCTCGCCGGCCGCGAGGATCGCAAAAGGTGGACGTTGTCGCGATGGTGCGCGGGCAACTGCGAATGCCACTCGGCCATCCGCCTGCGTCGTCACGTTGTGGCTACCCCGAAAACATGGCGCGGGTTACGCGCGGGACCGAACCGCGTCGTAACCCCTGGAAGTTGATAAGGCAGGTTGACAGAAGGATGACACAGTGAGTGAAAAGGGTCGGCTGTTTACCAGTGAGTCGGTGACTGAGGGGCATCCCGACAAGATCTGTGACGCGATCAGCGACTCGGTCCTTGATGCGTTGCTGGCGGAGGACCCCCGCTCGCGGGTTGCGGTGGAGACGCTGGTGACCACCGGGCAGGTGCATGTGGTGGGTGAGGTGACGACGACGGCCAAGGAGGCGTTCGCCGACATCACCAACACGGTGCGCGCGCGCATCCTCGACATCGGTTATGACTCGTCGGACAAGGGTTTTGACGGGGCGTCGTGTGGGGTGAACATCGGCATCGGGGCGCAGTCGCCCGATATCGCCCAGGGGGTGGACAGCGCCCATGAGGTCCGTGTCGAGGGCGCGGCGGACCCGCTGGACTCCCAGGGTGCGGGGGATCAGGGGCTGATGTTCGGTTATGCGATCAATGACACCCCGGAGTTGATGCCGCTGCCGATCGCGCTGGCGCATCGGCTGTCGCGCAAGCTGACCGAGGTGCGCAAGAACGGGACGCTGGATTACTTGCGTCCGGACGGCAAGACCCAGGTCACCATCGCCTATGAGGACGATGTGCCGGTGCGGCTGGACACCGTGGTGGTCTCCACGCAGCACGCCGAGGGCATCGATTTGGAGAAGACGCTGGACCCCGACATCCGCACGCACGTGCTCACGACGGTGCTGGCCGAGCTGGACCACCCGACGTTGGATTCCTCGGCGACCCGGGTGCTGGTCAACCCGACCGGCAAGTTCGTCTTGGGTGGCCCGATGGGTGATGCGGGGCTGACCGGGCGCAAGATCATCGTGGACACCTATGGCGGCTGGGCCCGCCACGGCGGCGGGGCGTTTTCGGGTAAGGATCCCTCCAAGGTGGACCGCTCGGCGGCCTACGCGATGCGCTGGGTGGCCAAGAACATCGTCGCCGCCGGGCTGGCCGAGCGGGTCGAGGTGCAGGTGGCCTACGCCATCGGCAAGGCCGCCCCGGTCGGGCTGTTCATCGAGACGTTCGGCACCGCCACCGTCGACCCGGTCAAGATCGAAAAGATCGTTCCCGAGGTGTTCGACCTGCGCCCCGGCGCGATCATCCGCGACCTGGACCTGCTGCGCCCGATCTACGCCCAGACCGCCGCCTACGGCCACTTCGGGCGCACCGACATCGAGCTGCCCTGGGAACAGCTCAACATGGCCGACGAGCTCAAACGGGCCATCTAGCGCCGACTCATCCGATGCTTTCGCGCTTGGCTCGGCACAATCGGGTCTTTGTTGCGTCGGCGCCGAACCAAGGCGCAGCCGCGCGCACTTGCGCCTCGATAACCGCGCAGCACAACGATCCTCCACGCGTGCGGCCGTGGCCTGCTCAAAATGGCACAGTGAAACGTTGCGGCTTTGTCGCACAAGAAAACTGGGACTGGGCACGGCCCCTCAAGTGGACGCTGCTCGAGGAGCTGCTCGGCGCGGCACGTCGCGTTGAACCGGCCCGCGTCCGAAAGACCCACTCGTCACACCGCACAAGCTCCGAACCCGTGTCCACCAACGCACGCAGCCCAGAACCGCTGGAACAGAACAGGATTACTCGTGACTGACATCCCGCCCGACTTGTACTACACAGCCGAACACGAGTGGGTGCGTCGCAGCGACGAAGGCACGGTACGGGTCGGCATCACCGACTTTGCGCAGTCGGCTCTTGGCGACGTTGTCTTCGTGCGACTGCCGGACATCGGCGTGGAGCTCGTCGCCGGCGAGCCCTTCGGGGAAGTGGAGTCGACCAAATCGGTGTCGGATCTCTACGCGCCGTTGTCGGGAAAGGTGGCCGCCGTCAACAGCAATCTGGAAGATAGCCCGCAGCTGGTGAATGCCGACCCCTACAACGCCGGCTGGCTGCTGGACATCCAGGTCGACGAGTCCGAGACCGCGGCCCTCGCGTCGGGCGGTGCGGCGCTGCTGGACGCTGAAACCTACCTCGGCACCCTCACCGACTAAGAATTGCCGATACCCCCGTCAGGGGTCCGCGACCGTTTCCAAGCCGCGCACTCGGTGGTGGCCAGGGGCGGGATCGAACCGCCGACCTTCCGCTTTTCAGGTGGATGGAACGGCCGCTGGCCTGCGGTTTAATGACTCCCATACGTCAAATACGCCGCGCTGAGCGCGTCTGACGCAGGCTGCTCGTCCGGCGATCGGACACAGACCGGACACGGTGACAGCACTCCCGACAAGGGACCCTTCATCGCCCGTCACTCAGTGATGCGCGCTGGGGGCTCCCGGGGAGCAGGTACCCGATGCCCGGCATCACGAGGTCGAGCGCGCATTCAACGAGCTCGATTGCGGAGCGACTCACCCTTCGGCCGGACACAACCCGAACGGCCAGCCGGAACACGGACGGAGCGGCGGACGCCGGTAGACCGCGAGTGCCCGAGGCCGGCAAGGCCGCAGGGCGCGAGAGCGGTAGCGGTCGGTCGGACGGCGGGAGCGGCGTAGACCGTGTTCCGGCTGGGACCAACGGGCTTGTTATATGCGCCAAAAGTGTCCGCGACACCGTCGACGGCATTGTTGATGCGGAACTGTCGGCCTCGGATGCCTTGGGGCTGCGGTTCCCGAGGCCCAACATGGTGGCCTCGGCAGCGGCGCTGTTCGAACCGGCCGAACCATGGGCGCATGGACGGGACCGGCTGGATGTCGAACCTGAGTGCGGGCGATTCCGGATCACGATCGGCCCGGGCGTCGTCCGTCTCGGCTGGACCAATCCCGTTCGCGCGGAGAAGGCATCTGAGCGGACCGTGGGCCAGCACATGCAGGACGTAGCGGGCGAGGTAGACCGCATAAAGGCCGGTCGTGATGTGCCTGACCCGTCGGGCCGTGCGATCACCGAATGGTCCCGCAAGTCGCGTGCGGCGATGTGCCGCACCTTCGCCGAGCTGGACTACACGCCGATGGTGGAAAGCGGACGGGTACCCGCGATGGTCACGCTGACCTACCCCGGCGACTGGGAATCGGTCGCACCCGATGGAGCCAGCGTAAAGCGACATATGATGCTGTGGCGCAAACGATTTCAGCGCGAATGGGGTGAACCAGCGCGCTACATCTGGAAGATGGAATTTCAACGCCGCGGCGCACCACACATTCACCTATGGATGGCTCCCCCGTATACCGTCGGTCGATCAGGCCGTAGGTTCAGCGAATGGTTGTCGCAGGAATGGGCGGAAGTCGTCGCCCATCCCGACCCTGAACAACGCACACGCCACTTGCGCGCCGGTACGGCTATCGACAGCCTCAACGGATTGCGTGCTTGCGACCCCAAACGCTTGGCGATCTACTTCACGAAGCACTCATCACCGAATAGATTGGGCGACAAGGAATACCAGCACATCGTTCCGGAGGCCTGGCGGCGGCCGGGCCGCGGACCGGGTCGCTTTTGGGGGGTCCACGGGTTGGAACGAGCAACCGCAGTCGTTGAGATCGCCCAGGACGCATACCTGACGGCCCGAAGGATCATCCGTCGGTGGTCTCGCTCACAGGCCATTCATAGCGATTGCACCCACTGCTTCCCCACCGCACTCGTTCCGCGAATGACCCGCGTCGCAGTTCAACGAACAAACTCCAAGACTGGCAAAGTACGCCACCGCAACGTCTGTCGGAGGCGACTTCTCTGCCGCCAAGGCGGCTTCGCGGGTGGCTACGCCCTTGTGAACGACGGACCAGCGTTCGCATCCCAGCTCGCGGCAGCGTTATCGGCGGATCGGGCGAAGGCGGTGCGCGACGAACAACTCGCGGGCCGTAAGTGATCTAACGCAATTCACCTCTGACCGTCGCATTGCAGCAACCGGCTACATACGCTTAGCACGTGACCATCGAACTGTCGCCGCGCCTGCCGGATGGTGAGCGGCCGAGGAATCATCAGGAATTGGCCGCTGAGCAGATGGACCTGGACAACGTGATCAACGAGCTACTCCTGCGGCTGGAGGATCATAAATATCGTTGGGAGCTTTATGAATTCGGACTTTCCGACACTGAAGAGCGACGTCAGGTGCACACAGTCATTGAGCAGCTGCGGCTGGCGGTGCATACGGGTGGGCCAGCCGTACTTCATCCGCTGCGTCACGCGCTGTCTGTAGCTCACTCCGACGACCCCGCGTCGCCTGGATGCTCCGGATAGTCCGAGTCGCGGGCCATGCTCAGCTGCGCACTACCGTCCACGCGGTGCGGGGGACGGCTAGCGCGGTCGTAAACCGACAAAAACGAGGTCGTGAATTGTTCTGGCAATTCGATCTTCGTCGAGCGCATCGTCAAGCACTAGGTAGGTCAGTGCGCTGGTCGTGACGGCACCGAATAGCGCGATCGCGGCAACTGCTGGGTTGTCGAGGGTCACGAGTGAGCCGTCGCCGGCGCCAGCGCGAAGTAACGTCTCGACGGGTGCGAAGTATGCGGCGCTGATCATGTCGGCGATGACGGGCATGCGGGCGGCGCGGCCCAGTTCCCCGATGAGAGCGCGGCAGACGGCGGGTCTCTGTGCCATCACGCGCAGCTGGGCACTGATGACTGCGTGCAGGCGCTGAGCGGCGGAGCCTTCTGCCTCCACGACTGCGGCGACCTCGTGCGCGACTTGCTGTAGGACGTCTTCGAGGAGGAAGGCGAGTATTTCCTCTTTGCCGGCGAAGTAGTAGTAAAGGGTGGCCTTGGCGATGCCGGTGGTGGCGGCGACGTCTTCGATCTTGGTGTCGTTGAGCCCGCGGTCTGCGAAAAGTGCCGCCGCCGGCGGCAGGCGGTCGGCAATTTTTCGCGGAACCTCGCGCATTGACGCTCCTCTCGGTTGGACTTACAGTCTAAACTACTGGATTAGACAGCCGTATAATTAGATTCACAGCGGTAGGAGCTCAGATGACGACGGTGCAACTTCGCTACGACCCGTTCGATGCGACGATTCAGGACGATCTCTACCCCATCTACCGGCAGCTGCGCGACAAAGCCCCGCTGTATCGCGCAGCCGATTCCAACACGTGGGTTTTCAGTCGCCACGAAGATGTCGTCAGCGCGCTGCTTGACCATCACACCTACTCATCCGTGGACGGCATATTTCCAACTCCACCGGGCTCAGATTTCCACGCATCGTTCTTGCCCATGATGATTTTGATGGATCCCCCGCGACACGATCAGCTGCGCGCGTTGGTAAGCAAGGCGTTCACCCCGCGGCGCATCGCGGCGTTAAGTAGTGGGATTGAGGACCTGGCGGAGGATTTATCAGATTGCCTTGACCGGGGCGCAGGGTCGGTTGACTTTGCCGCCGACTTTGCCGCCGTCCTGCCGGCCATGGTGATCGCTGATTTGCTCGGCATTCCTCGCGAGGACCGCGCACAGTTTCGGCAGTGGTCAACCACGATGGTCCAGTCCAATCCGGCGCGCGGTGAGATGGGCGAGGGGCTGGCCGCGGCTGCGGCCGTCTATGCCTACTTCACCGACTTCCTCGCCGAGCGTCGACGCGAACCGCGCGGCGACTTGATGTCGGCCTTGGTGTCCGCCGAGATCGACGGAAAGCGTCTTACTGACGAGGACCTCCTTGGCTTTTGCCTGTTGCTGCTCATCGCAGGCCATGAGACCACCTCGAACCTGCTCAGCAACGCCGCAGTAGTGCTTGCGAGCGATCCCGACATTCGCCGACGACTAGTCGCCGATGACAACTTGCTTGGTCCCGCAGTTGAGGAGCTCCTCCGGTATGACTCACCGGTGCAAGGACTTTCACGAACTCTGACCCGCGACGTCACGCTGCATGGCGTCACGATGTCCGTCGGTGATTCAGTGCTGCTGTTGTTCGGCTCGGCTAACCGTGACGAACGAGTGTTTGCTGATCCCGACGTGTTCGATATCGGGCGCAAACCCGAACATCAAGTGGCGTTCGGCCGAGGTATCCACTTCTGTCTCGGTGCGTCATTAGCGCGGATGGAGGCCCGGATAGCGTTGCGCGCCCTGCTGGCCCGAGTGCCCAACTGGGAAGTCGACCTAGAGAACGCGCAGCGCCTGCGGTCGGGCCTCATCCGGGGCTATATGTCTTTGCCTATCTCGTGGTCGGCAAATTAGCCGAACTGCGCGTCAGGCAGAGCGGCTGGGGCGGCGCCATTCCCGCGGAGCGGGATCACTACGATGCGGGCTCGTCGACCTTGCGGCGGTGCGCGGCGAGGAAGTCATCGACGATGCGCTCACAGTCTTGACGATCGATGGCACGCAGCCCGGTGAGGCGCGCGAAGGCGACCGGCCCCACGAGTTGGCACAGGATCAGCTCGGGGTCGAATTCATCGAGGTCGGCGCAGGCTTCGGGGCTTTGCAAAAGTAGATCGAACGGCTGGCGATACTGCTCGATGATCCGGGTCCGCAGCGCGTGCCGATCGTAGGTCTCCTGAGTGCTGTTTGATGTTGGGCCAAGCGCGACCCAAGCCAGTGTGGTGACGTGCAGCGGCGCCTCCTGGAACAGCGTGGCCTGTCGGCTCAACAGTTCGATGAGTTGGTCGCGCAACGATCCCGTCGCCGGCGGAAGGTGAACCTGCGGCAGCAGCCGTTCAAATGTGGCGGCCAGTAGTTGAGTGGAGCTGCTGAAGTGGCGATAGAGGGTCGTGCGCGCAACTTTAGAGGCCTTGGTGACCGCGTCTATGGTGACGGCTTCAATCCCGCCGGCGCTGAGGAGTTTGGTGGCTGCATCTAATAGCCGGGTCCGGGAGCGCACCAGGCGCGGATCGACATCGTCGTCGACCGGCATGTCAAAACCGTCGCGCTCCATATGGTCACCGTAAACCCTACGCATACCTGGCCCGCACCGAATCGCATCTGCATTGGCGATTGATCCAGCCACTACCCAACTAACGCTACTGTTGGTAGCATAGCGCTACCAATAGTACAGTTATTCGTAGGGGTTTGTGCGTAGTAGGGGGATTCGTGATCAGGCAACGGCTCGAACAACCCGTGGTCCAAAAGGCCACCAATGCACGGCTGGCATGTCGGTTCATGAGGCCATCCCACGAACCCTCCCAACTTGTGCGGCAGGGACTCGCACACGCCGAGGATGGCGTTCTGCGATGAATGCGCTGCTTGCGCTAACCAGGACCCAAGTGTGGATGAGTGCGGCTCGCGGTTTCAGGCTCAGCGGCCGCACCATTACCAGTGACATCCACCGAACGCCGCCGGACCAAGACCGCGTTCGTCCTCGGCATTACCCGCCTCGCTACTGCTCATACCTGGACGACAATTTGATGAACCGGGAAATGTACAACCACGTGCACGACGATCCCACCAGGCTAACTTCCCGGCTGGCTTTTCGTCTGCGGCGTTCATGAACCTTTCAGAATTTCGGCGACGGTGCGTCGTCACGGTCAATCAACCTGCGCGCCGAGGGGCACGTCGCGCCAGGCGCGAAATGCTGGTCCGTCGCCTGCGGGGTGCTCTCGGGCCAATCCAGGTGAGTAGTGCGGTAGCGGTCGACGGGTGCACGCCTGTCGCGGTTTCGGCGACGAAGCGAAAGGGTACTAGCGGTACTGTTCCGACACCGTTAGTTTCTTTTGGGATAACGGAGGTGGGGGATGGCGGACAACGGGTGGGTTTCCTCGGGGGTGGCGACGCTGAGTCGCCCAGTTCGGGAGCAACTTCGCAAGGTCGCGGCGGGCGAGGGCGCATACAGTGATCGACTAGCTCGCCTGGCGGGGTTCAGCATCCGACATAAGGTGCTGGTCATCGGGGCGTGGGTGGTGACCGCCGGCGTCCTGGCGATGCTGTTCCCCCAGCTGGAAACCGTTGTGAAACAGCAGTCGGTGAATCTGGTCCCCCCTGATGCTCCATCGCTGCAGACGGTTGACCGGATGGGCACGGCATTCGGCGAGCAGGGGTCCAAGACCACCGTCTTTGTTGCATTCGAGGACCCGACGGGCCTGACTGCGCCGGTGCGTCAGCGCTACAAAACGATGGTTTCGCGGTTGCGTGCCGACTCCCAGCACGTGCGACTGGTTCAGGATCTGTTAGCCGACCCCGTTACTGCGGGTCAGGCGATGAGCCAGGATGGCAAGGCGTGGTATGTGCCGGTCGGGGTAGCTGGCACGCTCGGCGATCCTAGAGCGGCGGAATCCGTTCGGGCGGTGCGCGCTATTGTCGCCGAGTCGTTTAGCGGTACGTCCACGATCGTTCGTGTAACCGGACCTCCCGCGACATTCAGCGATCTAATCGATTCGGCTGAGCAGGATTTGATTGGCATCTCCATCGTGACAGCCGGTCTGATCGCGGTGATTTTGCTGGTCATCTATCGGTCACTAGTTACCGCGTTGCTGCCATTGCTCGTGATCGGTGTGAGCCTGGCGGTCGGGCGCGGGGTGCTCTCGGCGCTGGGCGAATCAGGAATGCCGGTGTCGCAATTCACGATTGCGTTCATGACTGCCATCTTGTTGGGTGCCGGCACCGATTATTCCGTGTTTCTGATCAGCCGGTATCACGAGCAGCGCCGCCAGATGATTTCGGCTGACCTGGCTGTGATTAACGCAACCGCCACCATCGGGCGGGTGATCATGGCTTCCGCCGCGACTGTGGCGTTTGCGTTTCTATCCTTGGTCTTTGCGAAGCTGAGCGTATTTAGCGCATTAGGCCCGGCGTGCGCGATCGCTGTCTTTGTCGGAGTCGCAGCTACAGTAACGTTGTTTCCTCCGGTATTGGCGCTTGCCGCGAAACATGGCATTGGCGAACCCAAAGCTGACCGCACGCGCCGATACTGGAACTGGATCGCCGTGGCCGTGGTCCGCCGACCCGCCCCACTGCTGGCCGCCAGCCTGGCACTTGTATTAGGCCTCGCGGCTGTCGCGCTGACTATGCACATCAGCTACGACGATCGGCAAGGACAGCCGGCGACGACCACCAGCAATGAGGGCTATCGCTTGCTGGATAGGCATTTCCGCAAAGATATCGTCATCACACAGTTCATGGTCGTCGAATCACCCACAGATATGCGCACCAGTAAAGGCCTAGCCGACCTAGATGAAATGGCGTCTCGAGTGTCGCAATTGCCGGGCGTCACCAAGGTTTCCGGTGTCACTCGGCCCACCGGTGCACGCCTCGATCAGGCACAGCTCTCGTGGCAAAACGGCCAGATCGGCAACAAGATGGCCGGCGCGGTCGCCAAGGGAGACGCCCATAAGGACGACCTGGCCAAACTCACCAGTGGCGCCGACCAACTCGCCGGCGGCCTGGCGCAACTTGACACCACCCTGCGCACGGCATTGACACCGCTGACCGCGGTCCTTACCCAAGCCCAGTCCAGCGGATCGCAATTTCAACACTTTCGCCCTCTGCTGCAGCAACTTTCGGCTACCACACCAACCATCGATCAAGCGATCCGAACCGGGCCGGGACTGCGTCAAGAAGCTCAACAAGCCCAAAACGCGATCGCCACGATCGATCCGCTGGTTGGTGCGCTCAACACCTCCCCGTGGTGTGCCACCACACCCGAGTGTGCCCAGATCCGCGATCAGGTGCAGATTCTGGTGACCTTGCGCGATGGCGGCTTTTTCAGCCAGCTCGCCAACCTGGGCGACATGTACCAGCCGGGCAGCGACAATGCGGCGGGCACCGTAGCAGATCTGCAGAGCACGGTCACCTCGCTGAACAAGGCTTTCGGAGCACTCGGCGATCCCGCCGACATGGCCGGCAATATCCGCCGCCTCCAAAACGGCATCAGCCAGCTCGCGTCGGGTGCACAAGCCCTGGCCACCGGCGTGCACACCCTTGCCGACAGCAACATCGAAATGTTGTCCGGCATGAGTCAGGTCGCCACCCAATTACAAAATTCCGCGCGGTCCAGCGCCGGTTCGGACAACGCCAGCGGCTTTTACCTGCCCGCCAACACCTTCGAGAATCGCCAGTTCGCCGATGTGGCAAAACATTTTATGTCGGCCGATGGCAAGACCGCCCGCTTCGCGATCGAATCGAGCTACAACCCCTACAGCAGCCAAGCGATGGATCTCGCTCAGAAAATCACCGAAGTTGCCGGGGCCGCACGCCCGAACACCTCCCTGGCCAACGCCACGATATCGATGGCCGGTTTCCCCGCCGTCAACTCCGATATTCAGCGCCTGCTGTCGGCCGACTTTCATCTGCTGGCGATCGCCACGCTCGTCATCGTCGGAGTGATCCTTGTCCTTCTCCTGCGTGCCTTGCTGGCCCCGCTCTACCTCCTCGGTACGGTCGTACTCAACTATGGCGCGGCACTGGGCATTGGGACGCTCGTCTTCCAATACGGCCTGGGTAAGGAAATCGCCTGGCCCGTACCGCTTGTGGCGTTCATCATCCTGGTCGCCGTCGGCGCCGACTACAACATGCTGCTGATCTCGCGGTTACGCGAAGAATCCGCTCACAACATTCGCGTCGGCGTGCTACGCACGGTCGCAAACACCGGTTCAGTCATCACCTCAGCCGGGCTCATCTTCGCCGCGAGTATGTTCGGCCTGATGGTCGGCTCTGTCGGAATCATGATCCAAGTCGGATTCATCGTCGGCTGCGGCCTACTACTCGACACCTTCGTCGTTCGCACCCTCACGGTGCCCGCGATCGCTACGCTCCTGCGCGAGGCCAGCTGGTGGCCGCAACGGAAATCCTCGACTCACAACGGCCGACCACACCGGACCACATGACAATTGGCCGAGAGCGCATCCGCACCAGCGACGGGATCACTCTCGTGGCCGATTGCTACCGGCACGCCGCGACTCACCCCGTCGTGTTGCTGCTCCATGGCGGCGGCCAGAACCGTCACGCGTGGGCCACCACCGCCCGTCGACTCTATTCCCACGGCTACACCGTCGTCGCCTACGACACACGAGGTCACGGCGACAGCGACTGGGACCCGAGCGGACAATATGACATCGAACGGTTTGTGTCCGATCTGATCTCGGTACGAGGACACGTCAGCGCCGACAGTCCCCCCGCCGTCGTCGGCGCGTCGCTGGGTGGGCTGATCATCCTCGCTACCCATCTGCTGGCCCCACCCGACCTCTGGGCAGCCGTTGTCCTGGTCGACATCACCCCGCGAATGGAATTTCATGGGGCCCGTCGCATCCTGTCATTCATGGCCGGACACCCCGACGGATTCGGCACGCTCAATGATGCCGCCGATGTCATCGCCGAATACAACCCACGCCGCGCGCGACCCGAAAATCTCGACGGCCTGCACAAGGTTCTGCGCCAACGTAGCGATGGCCGATGGATCTGGCGCTGGGACCCGGCCTTCATCAGCTCCAACTTCGATGTCCTCCAAGGCAATCTCATGACGGGCAGCGAGGAGTTCGACGCCATCAGCGGATTCCTCGCCGAAGGAGCACGTCGAATCACGGCCCCAACGCTGTTGGTACGCGGGGCACTTTCAGACGTAGTCTCCCAGGAAACCGTCAGCGAATTCCGCCAGCTCGTCAGGCACGCCGAAACGACGGACGTCACCGGCACCGGTCACATGGTTGCCGGCGACAACAACGACGCGTTCACCGCCGCGGTTACCGACTTCCTCGACCGCGCCATGAGGACCCTGACATAAGCATCCAGCGAGTCTTCAGCCACCCGGGCTACTGATGTGCCATGGCTTTGGGTTGTGTTGCGTCTGAGTCATTCTCGTCGACAGGAAGGTCGTGCCGAATCGCTCGGACGCGACCTCGCGGCAGACACGCCACGTATCCGTGACACTTGCCATAGAGTTCCCACGAGGTCGCCGCTACATCCGGGTCGACGTCGATGCGGTGGCCGGGGGAGAAACAGAGATGTAAGGCCCCGTCGTCGTCGCACCAGGCGCGCGTGCAGATCGCTCCGGCAAGGTCCAACAGTGGCCGCTCCTCGGGCGAAAGGTTGATGGGGTCGATCAACACTTCATCCGACGGCCAGGCTCCTGCCGGCGGGAGGGTCAGTCGCAGCGGTCGGGAAATCACCAATTCGTTGTAACCGTCGAGGTCGAGTATGAGCCCTTCGTGCAGCGAGACTCGCTGAACGGTGCATTGCTCAATCCATTGCGTGTGCATAACCGCCCCCTTCGACGCGTCGGTGAGTCCCATCTATGCTACCGATAGTAGCGCAACGATACTATTAGTATTCGGTCACGTCCCGTGGAGTGGTGTAAGAGCGGTCGCGTGTCCGCGTGTGGCTCTGTGGTAGCCACTATGCCGTGAGAG
>LQPB01000102.1 GCA_002102225.1 Mycobacterium interjectum | reverse complement strand
GAATTCGAAGCAATCATGGCCACACCGGCCCATCAGGCCGCGTAACCGAAACTGTCACCTATCCGTGCAGCAGACCCCTACGCAATTAGGCGTTACTGGGTTGGTTCGCGGATTCACCATTGACTACAGGTCCCTCATCCGGGTTGTTATGCAGGCGGACGGATTCAGCTTCGTTCGCTGCGTCGAGTTTCAATAGTGGCCAGCCTTTACGCAGGACGTAGTCAAGCCAGGCACCGGCGAGCTGGGAGGTGAGCACTGCTGCGACTACGAGCGTGGTGTAGAACTTCGGGCTGATAATGCCCGCGTCGAAAGCGACGCTCGCCAGCACGATGCCCGGACCGCCGCGGGCGTTGGTGGTGATGCCAAGGTTGATCAGATCGAGGCCCCGGAAACCCGCGAGCCGTCCGGCGACTGACACCGATATCACTTTGATCGCGCAGGTGCCGACGATGAAGACCACCATCATCGGCAACGAGACGCCGCGGATCAGGTCGAGCTTGAGTCCGACGATCGCGAAATAGACGGGAATAAAGAATGCAAACGACACCTTGCTGATCGCCTCGACCGCGTCGGCGAAGATCCTGCGCTTGCGATGCACTACGGCGAAACCTGCCAGGAATGCGGCGAAGACAGGGTTCACGTCGAGCGCTCCGGCCACTGCGCAGTAAGCCAGTAGAACTGCGATGGCGTAGCCAGTCGGCGATTGCCGCGCGAACGCGTTCCAGCGAGCCGCGTTGATGCGCTTGACGACCCGCGGGGCAAGTGTGAGCCCGATGAGGAAGTAGGCGACTGTCCCGAAAAGGTGCCAAAACATCTGCCACGGGTGCAGCGTCGTATTGCTGGCAATTGCCGTCGCGACGGCCAGCGCAAGCCACAGAACGATGTCCTCGATGACCGCGACGCCGAGGACGAGCCGAGCGAACCGTGTGTGCAGGATTTTCAGATCGGCGAAGATCTTTGACACCACCGGCACCGACGTGACAGCGACACCGACGGCAAGAATGATGATGAGCGACAAGCGGTTACCGTGTGGGCCGGCCAGACTGGGACTAATCAATCGCGGCCCGAACACCAACCCGAGCAGGAACGGGGTGCCGGTGCCAACGACAATGAGCCAACTCACGTTGCGCCGCTCCCCGCGGCCGAAGAGCTGCTGCATCTCGGCGCCGGAGAGAAACATCAGCAGTAGCAGACCCAGCCAATAAACGAACGTCAAGATGTGGCCCGGATGCCTGGCGCTTTCAAAGAGATGCGCCATGAAGGGCAACCGGCCCAACAACGCCGGACCCAGCACGACCCCGGCCAGGATCTCACCAACCACTTTGGGTTGGCGAAGCTTCACGAATAGATACCCCAGCAATTGCGCCAGGCCAACTAGCAGCAGCAAGACAACAATAATCGCGGTCAATTGACTATTAGACACTATCCATTCCTTAGTTTATCGAGCCCTCGTCGGTGACGGCTTCATTGCCGAGAATCCATCGCCGGTAAAGCAGAAAAGCGAGCGTCAGCGCTCCCGTCCCGATGGTGACGGAGACGGGATATTTAATGCTCGGGCAATCGATGATGAGGGGAAGAAGTCCGACCGCCAGCGCCGGCGGCATATGAACTCGCACCAGGCGAAGCACAATAATGCCGGACACCATGCCGCATACGGCAGCGATACCACCGCTTCCGAACAGACTCACGGCGGCCAATCCCGCGCTCGACGTAAGAAAGCACGCAATGGGAAGAGCTAACGGCTTTCCGGCCCAGGGGCACGAAGTAGGATGGACAAACATCTCATAGGCGATAACGATCAGCGGGGGAAATAAGATAAACCGAAGGCCCGAGGCCGTAGCGCAATAGGCCATCATCGCTAAAAAGAGGAAGAACGGTAGGACCCACATCATCCCACTGGGGCGTGCTTCAAGAACATCGTCGAGATCCTCGGTCGAACCCTCATGGGCGCCCAGATACTTCCGGCGGTAACGCCATCGCCACACCAGGAAAATGCCAACCAAGGCGACGAGCCCAATCACTATTGAGGCGGGATAGAGCCAATTCTTGATGCCCAGAACGAGCGGCAGTGTGCCGGCCGAAATTGCGGGACCGATATTCGACTTGAGGAAAGCGATAACAAGCAGGCACAGACTAACGATGAGCAGAATAGCCAGAACACTATAAGGCAACTCTCGTGTAACCAGCGTCCCTATGGCCGCCCCTAAGGCCGGCGTTATGACAAGCCGGGCAGGCTGACTCGCCCACTTTCCCCACGGTCGCGTCAACACGTCATGCGAAACCGCACCCAGCTCGGGGAAGAGCAAGTAATACCAGCCGCTAAACTGCGCTGCCGCCCCGATCGCCACGATGTATAGCAGGGCTACGCCCTCCATGACGAGGCGATCGCGGAGGACGAGAGACCGCTCCGCCATAGACGCTGGAACCCCTATGTCATGCCGCGGGACCTGACTCCAAGGCAAAATCCCGCGGCACTTCACGACGTGTGAGCTAACACCACCGCGCGGAGGAGGTCTCGCCCGTCTCCAACCAGTGGGCGCATTCCACTCCCAGCTTTTCGAGAGCAACGCGATCGAAGCGCTCGACCTGCGTCGGAGTCAGCTCGTTACGATGATCGCGCTTCAGCCCTTTGTGGAAGAAGGCCTTGGCGCTAGACATATGTGCCCCGCCGAACGGCGCCATCTTTTCCGCCCGGGCGCTCATGTAATCGAAAGAACAATGTTCGACAATCGCGTTCATTCGTAGCGACATGGGATCGATGGAAAAGAACTCCGCCAGTCGAGCGATCTGACCCGGTAAATCATCTTTGAGCTGACGATAATGAAGCAGCAGCACGTTCGGTTCGCTCCTGAGCTGCCACCAGGACTTCATGATGTCGAGCAGGTCGCAGCAGCCAAGCCCGTTGGTGTCAAGCCACCAGTCGAAGAACACCCGCATATCCTGGGGAATCACGAGAGGAGTTGACTCGCCGGACCACTCGGCATGAATGCGGTTGATCGTCGACATCGTGGGCGCAGAAAAGTTGTAAAGATAGTTGTGAAAGCTGATCCCAAGATCCTTGCCGTTTCGACCAACAAACACATAACGGGCCTCAGCGGCGATCGGAAGGGCGTCCGCGGGCAGATGCGATTTCATTACCCGCCGCACCCCGGCCGCGCGCTGCTCCTTCAGTTTGTTCAGCATCGCGGCATGATCACCCCAGCTGGAATCAAGCCACGGCGACGTGTCGGAGAGCCCTCCCTCGTTCTCCTCGCCGTTCTGAAGTATTTGCTGGACGATCCGCTGGGTCCAGGTGGTGCCGGCCTTGAATGGGTCTGCGACGACGATGTCGCCCTCGACGAAGCCACCTTGGTCCAGGAAGTCTCCCCAAACCATGGAGTTAGACAGATAGTCTCTCAGGATTCTGGTCGGAGCGAGAAGTTGCTTACTCACAGCAGATTTAACCTTTCGTATGATCCGCCCGGACGAACCATTCACGGACGAAGGTCGGCGGGAAAATTTTGAAATCGGTTTAGAAGAGCGGACTTTCTAAACTTCAGCTCCCTTCCGGAGGTCTTAGCCAGCAGAATTGACACCAGGGTGCTGCTCTGGTAACCGTGCGGTCAGTCGTTCGGGACCGCCAGTGAACTGGCATTTCTGGGTCAAGATCGCGTGGATGGCGCAGCAGATCGCGTGCTGCTCCCACACCTGCGACCACCCTTACCGGGCAGTTTTACTCACCATGATTTTATTTTTGACGCGCAACCTTACGACAGGCTGTGCTTCGGGTGCGGGCTTCCTGACTCTTGGACGCGAATAATGTGCTCCCACGCGGCCGTTGCTCCACCGTGACGAAACGGCCAGTGCGGCACGCACTGTGGCATCAGCCGAGCGGTCCACGTCGCCGTCCCCGCGCTTGTACCAGCGCGGCGGTGCCGAGTGCAAGGCCGAGCTCGTGATGTCCGGCAATGAAATTTCAACGCTGCGTCACCTAGGGCCATGGCAACACGCCGATTATCGGCGGATCCTTCAGCGACCCAACAGACTTAAGCGACCGACCCTCTTCACGGCGTTGCGCCCTTAAGGTGTCTTCGATCGGGCTGGCAACGGGGAGCTGTCTGCCCCGTGCCACCCGACTGCGGAACTAGCTACGCTGCGTCCGGCTCCCCAACCGATGCCTGCCGCGACGTCGGCGGTATCGGTACCCGCGCGCTGCGGCCGCACGTAACGCGCCCAGGTCAGGATCGCTGCGCCGACGTAGCACGCCAAGAAGATCCAGAATGCTGGCTCGACTACGTCATCCGCAAAGGCTGGCCGCTGCTGAGATCCGATGCGGCGACGGACGCTGTGGGCGTGCCGAGCGGGGCTCTCCTCAGCCGGGAGGCTGCGGGAGGAACCTGCGACCCCGGGCCGTGCGCCAGGAGGCCACCGCTGAGGTTTTGCCCGCCGTCAATAATCCCGCGGGCCAAGGAGATACCGCTTCGGCGGGTATGTCGTATGGCAGTGGGGCGATGAAACCACATGGCCAGCTGAACGTATCGGTGAAGTCGGCTGGAAATCTCCTGTACATCAGCAGTTTTAAGTTGTCGATCGGCCAGAATCCGGTTTGACTGGCGAGCAGCTAGTGAAGTTGCGTTGCCAGGAGGCTGCACCGCCGATTGTCAACGCACGATGGCGGTGGGGCTCGCCATAACCGCGCGTCATTATCGACGGCCAACGGTCCCTGCGGAACATCCATAGTGGGCTGGCCAATTGTGCAGCCATAGGTGACGCGGAGGACCATAAGTGGCTGTCGAATTTTCGCTCACACCCAGCGACCGAGATCTTTGATACCTGCGTCCGTTCGCCCGCGCGATATCGACACCCCGTCGACCGCAGGGGACCCGCCCAGAATTCCAGGCCGTTTCGATTGGAGGGGACTTTAATGCCAACGAGATCAACGCAATTCGACCCGGTGCGCCTACAGGTGGCTTGATGGTGACGACGAGATCGTCGGTGAACGGCAATTACCGCCCCGCGCGCGCGCATCGCATCGCGGATTGGGATTCAGAAGATGCCGAGGCGTGGCGCACCGGGAACAACGTTATCGCCCGTCACAACCTGATCTGGTCGAACGTGACCGCGCACGTCGCCTTCTCGATCTGGTACCTCTGGTCGGTGATGGTGCTGTTCATGCCGCAGTCCGTCTACGGTTTTTCGACCAGCGACAAGCTGCTGCTGGCCGCCACCGCAACCCTGGTCGGGGCGGTCGTACGCATCCCCTACGCGATGGCCACCACCCGGTTCGGCGGCCGCAACTGGGCTGTGTTCTCGTCGCTGGTGCTGCTGATTCCCACCGCGGGGGCCATCGCTCTGCTGGCCAACCCCGGCCTGCCGTTGTGGCCATATCTGGTGTGCGCCGCGTTGACTGGACTAGGTGGGGGCAACTACGCCGCGTCGCTGGCCAACGTGGAAGCCTTTTACCCGCAGCGGCGAAAGGGCCTCGCGCTAGGTCTCACCGGCGGGATTTCGAATCTGGGTTCGGCGGCCATCCAGGCGGTCGGATTGGTCGTATTAGCCACCGCCGGCCATGCGGCGCCGTACTGGGTGTGCGCGATCTATCTGGTGCTTCTTGCCGTCGCTGGTCTCGGCGCTGCGCTGTTCATGGACAACCTGACTCACGTGATCGACGCGGGCCACGTGCGATCCGTTGTCCGGGTGCCCGACTCGTGGGGAATTGCATTGCTTTATCTCTGCTGCTCTGGTTCGTTCCTTGGTTTCGCGTTCGCTTTCGGTCAGGTGTTACTGCACAACTTTCTAGCCGGCGGGCAAAGCCACGCGCAGGCGTCGCTGCACGCCGCCGAGATCGCCTTCGTGGGCCCGCTGCTGGGCTCGTTGACGCGCGTCGTTGGCGGTAGGTTGGGCGACCGTTTTGGTGGCGGCCGGGTCACCTTGGGCGCTTTGGCCGCCATGATCGTGGCCGGCGGGTTCCTGGTTGCCGTCAGTACCCATGACGATCTCACCCACGGACCGGGCGGCCCGACGGGTTACACGATGATCGGCTACATCGTCGGGTTTATCGCGCTGTTCGTTTTCTGCGGGATGGGTAAGGGGTCAGTGTTCAAGCTGATCCCGTCCATCTTCGTGGAGCGCAGTCGCGCGCTGAATCTCAGCGACGCTCAACGCCGCCACTGGGAGCGCGCTATGTCCGGAGCGTTGATCGGGTTCGCCGGCGCGCTGGGCGCGCTCGGCGCCATGGGGATCAATTTGGCCCTGCGCCAGTCCTATTTGAGCACCGGCACCCAGACGCCGGCGTTCTGGATCTTCTTGGCGTGCTATATCGGCGCCGCGGCCCTGACCTGGGTGCGTTACGTGCGGGCGGCTGGGCAAACCCGTACCGATACGGACAACTGCGGACACGGGAACCGGCGTCGGTTGCCGCCGCGGCTGTCGGGATTCCCGACAACAGACCGGCTGCGAGTGCCGCGGCGGCCCAGCGAGACCCGTATGCCCGGTTAAGATCTCACCCACGGAACAGAAAGTACTCGCTGGTGCGACACACCCGGGCCACGTCGAGTAGCAGCTTCGTCGTGGGCTCCTAACTGTCGATCTGGCTCGGAGAATGCTCCGCAACGCCCGATACGTCTGTATCTATCAGCGGGCTCAAGGATTTCGGCTCACCAGATCCGGCTCCATACCAGGCGTGTTCGCCATGCGAAACCCATCGGCTACGGCTTTCAGCGTCAAGTCCCGTCTGGCAAGCTTTTGCCAAAGTTCGCTCATAAGAATCGCAATCGACGATGCCCGGCGGCTATCCGAAGAGCCGGGCGGGATTCGAGAAGTCCAATACGCTATGTACTTATCCTCGGCTGGCGCCCACGGCACGCCGCCCTCGGCGCAGCGAGACCCCGGTCTTGAATTGCGCATCGATCAGGCCATCACAACGCGGGGCGACACGGAGGTCGGGCACATATAACGCCCCGGTCTAGGGTCAACATCATCGTCCAATAACGCAACTGCTCGCGGGCCTCAGATATGCGCGATAACGACAGTCTGCTCCAATGAGTTTCGAAGCTATTTCACAGCTGGACAGACTAGTATAACCACATTACCGGTGCCGGCCGTGCCATCTCGGCGCCCGATCTCATAACGCGTTTTTTGTGGAGGTCTCTCCACGATTGAATCTTCCAATTCAGTCCGGTATGCGGCAAAGGAGATGAAGCTATCGCGACGCAGAGGCGCTACGGCCGATTTATGGGCTTAGCGGTAATAAGTGGCCCACTTCTGGTGGCCGGGATCGTCTGGGCCGGCCCGGCTCGTGCTGACGCCGCCTCCTATCTCAGAGACCTGCACAGCGCCGGGATCCACGAGGTCGGTGGTGACTCGGCGCTGTTGGACACGGGCCAGAAAATGTGCGTCCAAGTAAGCTATGGCGTTTCTTCCGAACAGCTAAAGGCCCTAGCGCTGCAACGCTCCGATGCCGTACAGGGCCCTGGTGGGCTCACGCAGCAACAGGCCGACGAGCTCGTTAACTACGCCATCGCCGACCTTTGTCCAAACTATTAGTCCGGTGCTACAGGAACAAGGTCGTCATATTCATCTTTTATGACACTGCGACGACATCCGAAATGGGGGTGGCATCGAATTTGAGAATTCATTGGCGTCTGCGGGGCATTGTGCGCAGTTCGGTGCTGGTCCCCCCGCTCGGCTGTCCTTAACCCACACATTCTTTACGTTCAAGATTTTCAGCCACTGTCGCCGGAGCCAGTGACGCATCGCCTTCCTCGGCTTTCCGGCGTACTTATTGCGCTGGTTAGCTGGTGCTATAAGCCCACCAGTCATATGCACCAGGCGGGCCGGGCACCGGGCACAGGTTCTCATACGCGGCAACAACGAAACGCGCTGCTTGGTCGGTGGTCAGTGCCGGGTAGTTCTTCTGCATAGCCGCGGCCGCCCTATGAGCGGTGCAGCCGCCATGCTAAAGCTCCCAGCATACGTTGTAACCGTTTTCCAGTATCGCGGGTTCGACTCCGATGATGCCTGCCGCCTGCACGGTAGCCAAGAAGTCCTGAACCGGGTGATGTTTCTGCACAGGGTTAGCGCTGGCCGGTGCCGCCAGCGCTACAGTAACGAGAGCCATAGAGGCACTGACTAGGACTTTCTCAATCAACGCGGTCTTCTGTGTCAGCTCTTGGAGAGTTGTTGGGGGCAATAATATTTCGCTGCAATCACGGCGAACTGGGATGTGCGTTCCATGTCGAACCCGGGATTATGGGTTTTCACGTCGTGGACTAGCCGCAGCCCCGATTCGCCGTTATTCAAGCACGTGCATACCGCTTTGCCAGCCGTGACGGCTTGACCCGGGCCGGCATAACTGATCCCGTCTTGTCGCAGTGCGGCAAGGAAACCCGCGTCGTCGCCGTCGACAGGAGGAGCTGGATCGGCGTATGCCGGTGCGGCGAGGCCAATCACGGTGCAAACGCTAACTATCGCGAGCAGAAATTTCATTCCTTCACAAGACCTTTTCATCCGTCGGCGAGATTTTGCGGGTATCGCTTTGGACAAATGCGGCGAATGGATGCTGGGTCTCTGGCCAGGCTTTGGCCAGGCTGTCAGGACCTTCTTGATCGACGCTGTGGTGTCCGCAAAATCCGGAATCGCCCCAGCTCAACGGTAGCGATTTGAGTGCAAAACTCTTCGACGGGAATGTGATCTCGGGGGTGTAGCCCGGGGGCAGTTGGAAGTCGGGGATCTGCGTGAGCCACTCGCCGACGATGATGGTCAGTTGGATCCGTGCCAGGTGGGAACCTAAGCAGCGGTGTGGTCCGCCGCCGAATCCCCAGTGCCGGTGCACCTTTGCGTCCATGACCAGCTCATCGGTGGAGAGTGCGTCGGTGCCGTCGCGGTTGATCGCGGCGGTGCACAACCGCACCGGTGTGCCCGGGGGAAGCGTCATGCCGCCGACCTTGACGAAGTCGGTGGTGACCCGGGCCGCCAACGGCGCCGCCGGCTCAAGTCGGACGATCTCTTCGATGAAAACCTTGATCTGCTCGGGTTTATCGCGAATCTCTGTGCGTAGCTGCGGTCGGCGCGCTAATTCGAAGAGCGAGAAACCGATCGCCGCGGCCACCGTGTCCAGACCGGACAGGACGAGCAGGTGGCTCATGCCGAGCAGCTCGAGGTCGGTGAGATCGCCGGGACCGGTCATCACTTGTGACAACAGGTCAGAGCCCGGGGTTTGCCGGCGTTGTTTGATGGCCTCCATGAAATAGCCCAACAGGTCGTATCCTCCGGGCTTGCCGTCCACCGCGGCGTCCTTCCAGCCGATCACGCGATCTCGGTCCTCCAGCGGTAGCCCGTAGAGGTCCATGAAGACCTGATACGGGTAGAGGCGCGCGAAATCCATGGCGTCGCACTTGTTTTGGCCGGCGAGTGCAGCGATCATTTCACTGGCGTGGCGCTCCATCACGGGTCGGGATTTACTCAAGGCCTGTGGGCTGAAATACGGTTGCAGGATTTTGCGGTAGCGGGTGTGCTCGGGAGGGTCGAAGGCCGAAGGCAGCACCGGCACGGGGCTGCCGGGGGGCTGCAGCGCCAAATGCGCTGAGAACAGGTTGGGTTGGCTTAGTGCTGTCAGCACGTCCTCGCGGCGGGTCAGGTAATAGGCGCCGTTCATGAACACGACTGGCCCGGCGTCGCGTAACGTCTTCCATCCGACACCACGGTCTTCGGCCATCGGTAACGTGGAATGCTCCAGCCGCGGGAGGTGGAACGCGGCAGGCTGGCCTTCGCCGAGAGTGTGAGCTGAGTGAATTTGCCCGGAATTGACGTCTTGCGCACCGGAATTCATTGCCATCTCACCTGACATACGACGGGTCGGGCGGGGTGAGTTGTGCTCGTAGCCATGACTGTTCCTTCAAGAATTGGCGTAGGGAAATAGACCGATGCTCTGGGCGGCCTGTGGGTCTGGTCGGACGACTGAGCCCGCTACCGCTGCGGGCGACTCAGCACGAATAGGCAAGGATTGTGCGAGTGCCTTCGCGCGTCGAAGCCGCAACGTGAAGGCAAGTTGGTGTGCGCGTTGGCCTCACATGACCGAGCCAGACGGCACAACAGCGCGGCGCTGCCCTCTCAGCAGCGCAGGACGCCGAGCCGGGTCAAGATATCTCGGTCAACGGGAGCTGCCGCGGATGCAGCCCAGTGGGCGCCGCCCGACTGAAACTCTGAGGCCGCAAACGACGCCGGCAACGCCAACCAGCCCGAGCGCGGCGACAAGTCGGCCCAACCGGTCGGCCGATCGCGCGTCATCCACATGCTGTGGAACGGCTTCTTATTCGTAGAGCCCGGTGAAAAGCCCTGGCCCAGGCGGCTGATGGGTTGGGCGGCACCATGAAGTTGTACCTGGCTGGCATGCGCGTGGACACCTTCGGTCCCATGGGTCCACACTGCGGGCTCCGGCAGTGCGGCCGCCGCCAGTTGGGGACGCAACGAGGATCCTGCGATCAGGGCAACGAACAGGCTTAGCGCAGCGACAATTGCGATGGCCGACTGCCCTCGTCGAGTCCTACCAGCGTTCTGGAGATTCACAATGGCACGAATGTACGACACGCGGCTTGAACAGGGGCCCCAGCGAGCTGTGAAGACGATCAAAGTTCGGTGTGTGTCGCCGCAGAAGGTCTGCTCGGGGCCTACATCGGACCGCGCCGAACCTGGCCGCTTGCCCCGCTGCCAATCGCTACTGCAGCGCTGCGGAACTCGGTGCCAACAGAGCTTGCCTGCGGCGCCGCTAGCCAGGCCTGCGGCACCGACAATGCCCCGACCGGCATCCCGGCGACCGTCAACCGCGGCGGCTCGCCGCGCAGCCTGCACCGAAGTCGTCCGCATCGTCGGGAAGCGATCAGCGGCAGACGTCGGCGGCAGCCAACGGCTCGGCTCCTGTCTCACGGTGCGAGCCTGACAAAGCCTGGCGACGTGTCTGGCGCCGGCGCCGCCGGTCCGCCACTGCTGTTGCCACCAGCGCTACCACCGCCGATGCCTCCACCGCCGTTTCCGTCGGCGCTACCGCCGCCGCTACCGGCACCGCCCCCTGGCTGAGGACCAACAGCAGGAGGCTCCAACTGTTGGGGTGGTGGCGGCGGTTGTTGGGGTGGTGGCGGCGGCTGTTTTGGTCGGGGCGGTGCCGCGATGGGCCGGGGTAGTGTCCGCAGATGCGCCGCGGGCGGCGGAGATGCCGGAATCTGTGGCGGGTTCGGGTCGGTGATCTCTCCGGAGGGAACCGCTCCGATCAGCGACGCGAGCACTGTGCCACGTGCGTCACCGTCCGATCGATCATCCCTCGAGCGGCCCGCCACCAAAACGCCGCCGTTAGTCGAATGTGGCAGCCGCGGCGCACCGATCCCCGCCGACTGCTGCCACCGCAGCGGCATGTTGATCGTGTCCAACGGCCGCGGCTCCCGCAGATCGCTTCCCGCGTTGACCGCGTTGTGCGTATACGCGGAGTCTCGGCGCGTCGGCTCATACGATCCCGGTCCGGGATTAGCCGTGAGGGAGGCTATCTTGCCTTGATCGTGCGGGCAGTAGGCTCCCACTGCCGCATGGACGAATCGGGTCTCGGTGCGTTCGTAGCGGCCAAGGTCGTGGGTGGGGTCGTTGCTATACGCAAAGTTCACCAGCGTCTTCACTACCGTGCCAGCCGGCACTCCGCCATCGAGTGCACGACAAACATCATGGGCTGTGTAGATGAGGGTTGGCACGCCCGAAACGGCGGGGATGCCTTCTTGATTGAGCAGTGTCAGAAACTGGTCATCTTGGTTTGCGTCGGCTGCTGCTGCAGCACCGCGCAGAATTGCGATGCCGGTTAGCACCATGGTGGCCGCAACCAGGGCGCCGGCGTGGGTGGTGATGCCGATGAACCTGATGATGCGGGTAAACATGGCAGGGTTCCCGTTCTACTAGGGCCCGTCACCTGACGGGCTTTGGATAGTGCTCCATGCCACACGTGTGGTCGCTGCCGGGCCAGCGCGGCATGAACGGACACACGAGTTGGGGGTACCGGTGGCGGATCTGCCGCCCACGTCGGAGTGGTGCCAATCGCTGCGGGGCGGTTGCGGGCGTGGCGCGTACCTGGGCGCCTGTTGAGGCTGCGCCGAAGTTGGGGATGCGCCGGTCGGTCCTGGTGTGCGGGCGGTGTTGTTCGTCTGTGCCGGCGGTGCAGCGGCGAGGTGCTGGCTGATAACGACCGCCTGGTTGGTTGGGGGAACAGCGTTGATCCGGTCGGCAGAGGGTAAGCGGTGGCCTCTAGACCGTACTGAACGGCGCGTCCGTCAATCGGTTCGTCCGTTAGCTGTTCAGATGCGGCGTTTGAAAACGGGCCTATGGTCACGTTTGCGGCGGTCAGGCCATTGGCGTCGCCGGTGTTACGGGCTATTCCGAAGTCGCCCAACAGGATTCCCTCGTCCCCATCCCCGGGTTTGGTGAGCAGGACATTGGCGAGGTTGACGTTGCGGTGCAGTAGATTGTGGTGTTGATGCGCGTAGTCGAGTGTGCTGGCGATCGCCGCGATTACCGTGGCTACCCGATCTGCTGGTATGCCGACCGGATAGCGGGCCCGCAGCAGGGTCGCAGCGTCGGCTCCGTCGACGACGTCCATCGACATCCATAGCTGTCCGTTGAGCTCGCCTCGGTCGTTGACGCGCGCGACGTTCGGATGCCACAGCGCGGCTGCTAGGTTCGCCTGTCCCATGAATCGCCGGCGACAGTCGTCGTCAGCAGATACGTCGTTGCCCAATACGTGGAGCGCTTCGCGGCGCGCCAAGGGTAGGTGCTGGCCGAAGTAAACCACGCCCATTCGTCTGGATCCCAGCAACCGGACAATCGTGTACCCGGCAAATACCGCACCGGCATTTAACGAAATGCCGGGGCCTCGATGAACGGCCCCAATCACCGCGCCGGCAATGGACATGATGCCCGGCTCAACACAGCTACCGCAGTCAGCGCCAGCATCGCACCAGATTAGTAGTGCCACCTGGACTTTAACGGTGATTAAGCTGGACGTTACCTGTGATTAAGCCGAACGCTCCGTCGCCCGCAACCCCAGCGCAAACAGCAGACGAAACCTCGGGATCGGTCAGCGAAGCCAACAAGAACTTCTCGATCGGTCGCGCCCGCTAGCAAACGGTCATGGCACTACGTGCAGCCGGTGCGCGGCCGACGATGAGCATATGGTCGTGTTGGCCTTGGCGGACGGCGTCGTCGATCAGGTCGTGCGCGCTTCGTTGTTCGTCGGTGGTCACGGGATGCGCGCCAACCAGCTATGGCGTACGGGTGGGCAAGCCGGGACGGACTCGATCCGGGCCCATTGTTCATCGCCTCTGACCGTTACGTCGGCACGTGTGGTGGGAGTCGACGCCAGAGACGGTGCAGCCCAAGGGCTTTGAAGGTTGGGGTCTTGAGGTAGTCGGCGAGCAGCGCTGCCACGCAAAGCGCTCCGATCGCGATCGCGGCCACGACCCGGGGGAGGGGTGACATTAGCGTGCCGGTCAGCGCCAGGACCAGCGCGACGGCGAGGTTGGCGCCGGTGGCGGCCAGCAGCCAGGTGCTGGGGCGGCTGGTCCAGGCGTGCTCGCGGGTACGGACGAGGTAGATGGTGGCCTGGCTGCTGGCGATCAGCGTGAAGAAGATCAGGCTGCGTAGCTGGTTGAGGTCTAGGTGTGGCCAGAGGTCACGGGTGCACCACAGTAGTCCGACCGAGGCGACCAGCAGCGGGGCGGTGATCACGGCTGCGCCGATGATGATGTGGCGGACATTCCAGCGATCCGGCCGGCGGGCGTAGTCAGCGCGGTCGGTGGTGATGGCCATGCTCACGACGTCGTTGCCCAGCAGCAGCAGCGCCATCAGCAGCGGGGTGAAAACGAACTGCTGCCAGGCGAACACGCCGAAGGTCAGAACAAGCGGAACCTCCAGCTTCTTGACGCTGACGTTGAGCGCATAGGTCAGCGAGCGCTGGTGGATGCGACGGCTTTCCTTCACTAGGCCGACGATGTCGGTGAGGCCCTCGCGGGTGAGCACGATCCCAGCGGCGGATTTGGCGACATCGGTGGCGCCGGCCACCGCGATGCCGACATCGGCTTGGCGCAGGGCCGGCGCGTCGTTGACCCCATCGCCGGTCATGCCCACTGTGTGGCCCACGTCTTGCAGTCGCTTGATGAGTCGGTATTTGTCCTCGGGAAGTACCTCGGCGATCACCCCCGCGCCGAGCGCATCGGTGCTGGCGGCACGGAGCGCGTCGGGCCGCACCGTCGGCCCGGTAATGCCGACCTGGGTGGCGACAGCTGCAGCCGTGGCCGCGTTGTCGCCGCTGACCATAACGACGGTGATCCCTAGCTCGCTGAGCTGGTGAATCAAGGCGGCCGCGTCGGGACGTGGCGGGTCGGCCAAAGCGACCAGGCCGAGCTGATGCCAGGAATTCGTGTCGTCGGTGGCCGCTACTGCCAGGACCCGGGCCCCGTTAGCCGCTAGCCGTTCGACATCCGGATCGACTGGTTGGCCAGCGAGTTCGGCGATCACCTGGGGTGCGCCCTTGGCGACCCGCACCGTCCGCGAACCCGTCCGCAGGGTCGCTTCGGAGCGTTTCGTACCGGGGTCGAACGGCACAAACTCGATGCGGGCATCGTGTGAGATGCCCCGCTCGGCGGCCGCGCGCAGAATCGCCAAATCGATCGGATCCTGGGTGGCCTCATCGGAGGCGCCTGCGGCCATACGCAGCACATCGTGCTCGGAGGCGCCGGGCTGGGCCGACACGGCGGCGACGGCGAGCCGGTTGGCGGTGATCGTGCCGGTCTTGTCCACACACAGCAGATCCATCTCGGCTGCATCGGCCACGCTGGCCAGCCGCGCGGTCAAGATTCCCTGCCCGGCCAGATACCGCGCACCCAGTGCGCCTGCCAGCGCGAACGCCGCTGGCAGGGCTACCGGTACCGAGGCCAACAGCAGCACTACCGCAAACGCCACGATGTCCTCGGGGGTCGCACGACCGGCCGCCAGATAGATCGTGCCGGCGATCGCGAGCAGCACGTCGACCACGATGAACACCCGCACCATGCGCAACACCACTGCGGCCAGGTGATCGGCGGCCTCGGCGCTGCGAACCAGCTCCGCGGTGCGCCCGAAATAGGTACGGGTTCCGGTCGCGGTCACCGTTGCGGTCGCCTCGCCGCGCGTGATGATCGACCCCGCGTACACCGTGTCACCGCGGCCGCGGTCCACCGGCACCGATTCGCCGGTCAAACTCGACTGATCGACGAGGACATTGCCGGTATCGACTCGAAGGTCGGCGGGCGCTAGATCGCCGACGCGCACGTGCACCAGGTCGCCGTCGACGAGCTCGGCCGCCGGTAGCTGCTGCCAGGCGCCGTCGCGACAGACACGAGCGTTGACCGCCAGCCGGTGGCGCAGCAATGCCAGCGCCGACGCGGCCCGCTGTTGCTGCACGAACCCCAGACCGGCGTTGAACACCAGCACCGCACCCACGATCGCGGCGTCCAGCCACTTGCCCAGCACTAGCTCCAAAATGATGGTGGCCTCGAGCATCCACGGCACCGGAGCCCACAGCCCACCCACCACTCGGGATAGCAGGCTTGGCCGTTGCTCGGGCACCGTGTTCGGACCGCGTTCGGCCAGCAATGCCTGCGCTTGGAGTGACGTCAATCCGATGAGGGTCGCTTCTGGCTCCAGGTCAGACACGATACCGGCGTTCTGCAGGGGGTTGTTATCCACGACGATCACGTTCCCGGCGTTCCCGGACCACCAGCGCTGAGGGCGCGCTCAGAGGTTTCCATCCGGTCCCGGCCGTCAATCCGTTGGTTGTGGGGCTCCTATCTCCTCGACGCTGGTCAGGGCGATCCGGGTGCTCGTGTCATGTTTGGCCAGGGGCCGCATGTGGTCCCACCCCTCGATCACCAGCGTCGGGCTCTGGTCTTGGCCGCTGAACTCCTCCAGGAAATAGCGGAGGGACTCATTTGTCGTGTGATCGACGAGCGGCACACGCGAGCTCAAGTGGAGATGCACCGCCTGTGTATCGTGCGGAAGCTGTCCGAGTTCGCGAATCACGTGGAACAGGTTGAAACACACCAGGGGACCATCCAGGTACAGGTGATAGGTGCCGTCGTCGAATTCCCGTTGTGACACCGGATTGCGGAAGAGGCTGAGGAAGCGGGCGGCATGACTCGGTTTGGCGGATTCTGAGCCGTTTCTCAGGGTGTGCCAGAGGCCCACCAACCACAGGTTCAGTAGCAACTCCAAGGCGATGCCAGCGGCGATGCCGATGAGCAGATCAGTTGTCAGGGTCACGAGCAATGTGACAGAGAAGATGACGAACTGCTCGGTCCCGACCCGTGCAACCCTGAGCCAAAGCGCGGGCTTACACAGCTTGTAGCCGATGAAGACCAGGATGGCGGCCAGGACCGTCAGCGGGACCATGTCGATCAGGTCGCGACCCAGTAGCAGGAACGTCAGCAAAAAGCAGGCGTTGTAGAAGTTGGCCCACTGGGTCCGGCCGCCTCCCAGGACGTTCGCCGTGGTCTTGACCATGCCGGGGATGATGGTCAAGCCGCCGAGCACGCTTGAGGCGACGTTGGAAACGCCCATGGCCAGCAAGGTCCGGTCCGGGTTGGACCGGCGGCGATAGGGGTCGATTTTGTCCGCGGCCGCGATCGTGGCGAGGGACTCGGTCGCGTCGATCAAGACCAGGGTGACGACCAGGTAGGCCAGAGGCAGCCACAGTGCGGTATGGGTGAACACGTCACCGAAGTGGGGGAAGACGACCCCGTGCAGCAGCGAGCCGGGCACGTTGATCAGGTAGTGCTTGTCCAGCTTGAGGATGAATGTGCTGACGAGTGTGCCGGCGAAGAACACCCAGACCGGAGGCGGCAGGACCTTCAGCATTCGCCCGGGGAAGGCCGACAGTACGAAAAGCGCGGCCAGGCAACCGATCCCGAGGGCGAAGACCTGGGGGTGCATCGACTGGACATGGTGGGGCGCCTCGCCGAGGATCGCCCAGAATTCGTGGGCCTCGAACTTCACGCCCATCAACAGGGGGATCTGCTTGGCGATGATCATCAGGCCGATCGCGGCCAGCATGCCCTGGATGGCGGCGGCCGGGAAGATGGCGCTCAGGCGCGCCACTTTCAACTTGGCAAGGATCACTTGCACCACGCCCGCGATGGCGATGGCCACCAGGACCAGGGGGTATCCCACGGCGAGCATCTCGGATTTCGAGGCGCCTCCGCCCAGGCGGATCGCTCCCAGGGTGACCATGCCGGCGAACAGGGCCGGCGCCAGTCCCGCGGCGGGGCCGCTGATCGTCACATACGAGCCGCCCAAAAACGGCAGGATGAAACCGGCGATGATCGCCGACGTGATCCCGCAGATCGGCGGCGCGCCCGAAGTGATCGCGATTCCCATCGAAAACGGTATCGAGATCATGGCCACCGCGAAACCCGAGCGGAGGTCATAGCGCCAGTACTTCAGACCGGCCAGGCCATTGCGGGGCTTTTCGGTCCCAACGGTCAAATTCTCTTGCATGGGCGAGCCCTCTCAACAGCGGCTTGACAAGGTTGGGTTGAAGTGCTGCCAGAATTCGTGCAGCATCGATCCGACTCGATGACGGGATGAGGGAAAGACTGGGTGCGGAACGGACTATGGCGTGGCAGTCGTCACGGCGGTGTGCTCCGGTTCCCCGCGATCACCGTGAAATCCGCGCCGCACATGAGGACGCCGAATTGCCGGGCCGCCACAACGATTAACCCCAAGCCGGCCCGCGAGCGCACCGGCGTGATACTCATCGCGCCTGTCATGGTGGCCCTTGCCGCTCCGCCGATCTGCGCAACGAGGGATCGTCCACCCGGCGCAATCGCCTGCCTGCGTCCCTGCCGGCGCCCCGGAATACAGTGCGGCCACGGCAGTCAAGACCAAGGTCTCGACACCCGCGGGGAATACACGAGCTGGCATGCATAGCTCCCACCTGTTGGCGCGTGGCCAACCTTAGGGTTACAAGCCATCAGCACCGCCTGGGTTGCATCATCCCGGACCTAGGCGCATGCAGCGAGCGCGATTGCCGCATTTACAGCAGACTGTTGCTGTATTCACAGCAGACTGTAAGCTCTGAAGACAGAATCGACGTCCGAGACCATCCGCTGGTTGAAACGCGTACTGGCCGCAGGGATCTGGGCCCCTCATTTGTCCGCTCCGCACCAATCCAGAAGTCGAGAAGTTGGCCGCTTGACCGATGTATGGATCGGTTGTGAGTCTTTGTGGTGATTGGCCCGGTGCTGCCGATGAATTCGCTGGCGCTGTCGGTTACTGCGCGGAGTTCACCCGCTAGCCGTCTTGTGTCCGATGGCCACCGTCGCCTAAGTACCAACATGACACGCGGCCTAAGCCCATCCGATAGATGACTACATGAATCCGCCTGCATCAACATGGATCACCTGCTCAACAACGGCAAGGACGATTCAGAACCGCCTACAAGAGGGTGCCTGGACCTGGCGGTCATGCCACCGGGAACACTGCCGAATCTCACTGTTCGCGATTAGGTGAAATGCGAACGAACAGCCCTAAGAAGGAACAGACATAAACACATGAATCGGACCCCAGATAACACTGGTGGTAACGCCGTTTTCTGTGTCAGCTCTTGGAGAGTTGTTGGGGGCAATGATATTTCGGTGCGATTACGGCGAACTGGGATGCGCGTTCCATGTCGAACCCGGGACTATGGGTTTTCACGTCGTGGATCAGCCGCAGTCCCGATTCGCCGTCATTCAAGCGCGTGCATACCCCTTTGCTGGCCGTGACGGCTTGACCCGGGCTGGCATAACTGATGCCGTCTTGTCGCAGTGCGGCAAGGAAACCCGCGTCGTCGCCGTCGGCATGGATGCTGGGTTCTCTCGCCAGGCTTTGGCCAGGTTGTCAGGACCTTCTTGATCGACGCTGCGGTGTCCGCAAAATCCGGAATCGCCCCAGCTCAACGGCAGCGATTTGAGCGCAAAGCTTGCGGTGATAGCCGCGCGCACATACCCTTGGGCATATACCCCTAGGGGTGTCCATTATTGCGGCTTCACTCCGGCCACGGAAGGATCACCACGATGACCGTCACCGAGAGTCTTGCCCCCGTCGCTGTCACCGGCATGCCCCGCATCGGCGACCCGGCCCCGGCCTTCACTGCCGTCACCACGCAGGGTGAGATCAACTTTCCTGCCGACTACGCCGGCAAATGGGTTATCTTCTTTTCCCATCCGGCGGACTTCACACCGGTGTGCACGAGTGAATTCATGACGTTCGCCTCGATGCAAAAGGAATTCGCCTCCTACAACACCGAGCTGGTGGGTTTGTCCGTCGACGGGCTCTACAGCCACATCGCCTGGCTGCGCACGATCAAGGACAAGATCGCCTTCCGTGACATGCACGACGTCGAGGTCACCTTCCCGCTCATCGACGACGTGTCGATGGCGATCGCCCAGAAGTACGGGATGATCATGCCGCGCGAGGACACGACCAAGGCGGTGCGGGCGGTGTTCGTCATCGACGCCAAGGGTGTGATCCGGACCGTCATCTACTACCCGCAGAGCCTCGGCCGGAACTTCGACGAGCTGCTGCGCATTGTCAAGGCGCTGCAGACGGCCGATCACTTCCACGTCGCGACGCCGGCAGACTGGCGCCCCGGCGACCCGGTGATCGTGCCCCCGGCTGGCTCGTGCGGCACCGCGAGGCAACGAATGGAGGACCACGTCGAAGGCGTCGAATGCGAAGACTGGTTCTTCTGCACCAGACAGATCCCCGCCGACGAGGTCGAATCGGCTATCCGGGTTAAAGACGGTGCGTAACGAAGCTCGGCCTTGACACCTCACTGCCATTCGATGGTCTCTTGGCTGCCTCCGGCACCGCAGATCGTGGCCACCCACCGCACGTCCGGATGCCGGCGCCAATCACCGCGTAGTTCAAGCGTTGGGGAAACCAATGTGTTATCCAGTACGGTGCCCGAGATGCGGTAAGAACGCTGGGCCGGCTGTGGCCAGCACATCGACACGTTCCTGATGACGTGCCCCCAGCCCAACGGTGCGTTTGCCAAGAAGTCCCAGCTGACGATCCATGTGACTTTGATTGCCAGGATCATGCCGAAGGTACAGAATCCGCTGCGGCCCGACCTGCTATGGCTGGACTGGTCCGGTCGGACCTCCGCTGAAACCCAGTAGGTGACTTGACAAAGGCGTCATACCCGAAGTGGCGGAGGCCTTAGCTTAGCCTTGGCGTGCGGGGGCGACCATGGTGCGGACGCAAACGATGTCTAACGCATTTCACGCGGCTGATTAGCTAAATCCGATCCTCAACACACAGAACGCCGCCGGCTGTTGGTCGTAGGCGCGATGCTCAATTGTGTTCAATCCCGGCGGCGGCCGCCTCGCGCAGCGCCTAAACGCGGTCGGCCATCGTGCCCGGCCCGTTGAACAACGCCGAGCCCGCGCAGAAGACTGTTGCGCCGGCGCGCGCGGTGGCCCCGATCGTCACGCGTTGATTCCGCCGTCCACCTCGAGCTCGACTTCCAAACCGCGGCGGTCGATTTCGGCGCGGGCCGCGGCGATCGTTGGTTCCATCGCCGCTAGATACTGCTGGCCACCGAAGCCCGCGGCGACCGTCATCACCAGTAGCAAGTCGGTCAAGTGCAGCACGTTTGTCACCGCCTGCAACGGTGTGGCGGGATTCAGTGCTACACCGGCCCGCGCGCCCAGGTCGCGAATTGCAGAAAGTGCGTGAAGCAGGTGCGCAGTCGCCTCAGCGGGCACGATGACGATCTCGCAACCTGCTTCGACCCATCTCGGCAGCATCGGGTCGGGATCGTCGACCATCAGGTGCTCTTCAAAGCAGAGGCTCACATGCCTGCGATTGGCGGCGATAACGTCAGGCCCCAATGTCAAGTTGGGCACGAATCGGCCGTCCATCACGTCCCATTGGATTCGGTCGACGCCTGCCTTCTCCAGTTGCTTGACATGCTGGCCGAGCTGTTAAAAGTCCGCCGGCAGAACCGAGGCGACGAGTATCGGCGCGCATTCATCCGACCCCCGATGGTGACCAGCACTGCTCGGGACTGACTCACACCTGAGATTGGTGAGCGGTCTCACGTCGGTCTGTCGATGATGAGGACCTGGACGGCAGCCAGGCACGCGGCGGTGCGTCCGCGCATTACGGCGAAAGGCTCGAGGCGTCGCCCTTGCACGCTGGTTGGCAGCGCCCTGGCTGGGATGATGGCATGCCGCCTCGCATTGCCGTCCCCGGTCGACCGGCACGATTAAGTCGATGCCTGCGCGTTGGTGTCCGATGAACGAGGTGTCGTACTCGTTGTTGAGTGTGTCGGCGACAGTGGTGGGCGGCGTTCAGCCCAGGACCGGCGGGCCAACCTTGGGTGCGGCGGCCAGTGCCGCAGCAGCGGCCTGCCGGTGGTCGGGGTGCGCGGTGGCCCCGGTCGGGTCGAACACCGGCAGGCCCTGCGCGCCGGACTGTTCCGCGAGGCGGACGACCGGGATGGCCAGCTCGGGGGTGGGTGTGTCGGCCAAGTGCCGTCTGGGTGACCCAACAGCTGCACCGTCGGCACGCCGAGCACCTCGGCCGCGGCAGCAAGCTGACTGGCCTGGATATCGCCCAGCTCTACGACGACGCCGTGCAGCATCGAGGCCTCGCCGCGTGTCAAACACGGCACGGCCAGCTTTGCCCCCTGATCGGCGAAGGCGGACAGGATCGCGCTCAGCCCGAAAGGATTCGTCGTCGGGGTGGGCGACGACGGGGAGAACGGATCGCCAGGTGGGCAGCCTGCCGCCGCGGTTCACGCGGGCGCTCCCACCCCCGAAGGGGGGAACTTTAAGGCGCGCCGGGCGTCGGGCGCGCGGGGACCCGTAGCAACGGGCTCACGTTGGTGTCTGCGCTTTGGATGGCGTCGTCGCACACCCGCGATGGGTTTCAGGACGTGCTTAACCCGTCTCGCTTCGCCGAGTTGATGGTCACCGCCCGATGCCGGCTGGTCGGTGCGGTGTGGCCCACCGCGGGGTGGTGGGCAGGCAATACTTCGAGCACGCGATCGGCTGCGAACGGGCTATGTGTGTAGACCCGTAGCGGTGTCGGACTCACTGACTACTTCGGGGTGGCGGCCCACATGGGCTTCGGCGCGCAGGCGTTCCACCATATGGGGGTAGTGCAGCTCGAATGCCGGTCGCTCCGAGCGGATTCGGGGCAGCTCGGTGAAGTTGTGCCGGGGTGGCGGGCAGCTGGTGGCCCACTCCAGCGAGTTGCCGTAACCCCACGGGTCATCGACGGTCACGACCTCGCCGTAGCGCCAGCTCTTGAACACGTTCCACACGAACGGGAACATCGACGCGCCCAGGATGAAGGCGCCGATCGTCGAGACGATGTTCAGCCCCTGGAAGCCGTCGGTGGGCAGGTAGTCGGCGTAACGGCGCGGCATGCCCATGTCACCCAGCCAGTGCTGCACCAGGAACGTGGTATTGAAGCCGATGAACGTCAGCCAGAAGTGCAGCTTGCCCAGCCGCTCGTCGAGCAGCCGGCCGGTCATCTTCGGGAACCAGAAGTAGGTGCCGGCGAAGGTGGAGAACACGATGGTGCCGAACAGCACGTAGTGGAAGTGCGCGACCACGAAATAGCTGTCGGTGACGTGGAAGTCCAGCGGTGGGCTGGCCAGCAGCACGCCGGTCAGACCGCCCAGCAGGAAGGTGACCATGAAGCCGACTGTAAACAGCATCGGGGTCTCAAAGGTCAACTGGCCCTTCCACATTGTGCCGATCCAGTTGAAGAATTTGATCCCGGTTGGCACTGCGATCAGATACGTCATGAACGAAAAGAACGGCAGCAGAACGGCTCCGGTGGCGAACATGTGGTGTGCCCACACCGCCACCGACAGCGCGGCGATCGACAGCGTCGCGTAGACCAGCGTGGTGTAGCCGAAGATCGGCTTGCGGGAGAACACCGGGAGGATCTCGGTGGCGATGCCAAAAAACGGTAGGGCGACGATGTAGACCTCGGGGTGGCCGAAGAACCAGAACAGGTGCTGCCACAAGATGACTCCGCCGTTGGCGGGGTCGTAGACGTGGGCACCGAGGTGGCGGTCGGCGGCCAGGCCGAACAGCGCCGCCGTCAGCAGCGGGAACGCGATCAGGATCAGGATCGATGTCACCAGGATGTTCCAGGTGAAGATCGGCATCCGGAACATCGTCATCCCGGGTGCGCGCATGCAGACCACGGTGGTGATCATGTTGACCGCGCCCAGGATGGTGCCCAGACCCGCGACGATCAGACCCGTGACCCACAGGTCGCCGCCGGCACCGGGCGAGTGGATGGCGTCGCTCAGGGGTGTGTAGGCGGTCCAGCCGAAGTCCGCCGCCCCGCCCGGCGTGATGAAGCCGGCCAACACAATCAGTCCGCCGAACAAGAACAGCCAGAATGAGAAGGCGTTCAGCCGCGGGAACGCCACGTCGGGGGCGCCGATCTGCAGCGGCAGTACCAGGTTGGCGAAGCCGAACACGATCGGGGTGGCATAGAGCAGCAGCATGATCGTGCCGTGCATGGTGAACAGCTGGTTGTACTGTTCGTTCGACAGGAACTGCAGACCCGGAGCGGCCAACTCGGCCCGCATCAGCAGCGCCATCAGGCCGCCGATGAAGAACATGGCGAAGCAGGTAACGACATACATGATGCCGATCATCTTGTGATCGGTGGTGGTGATCAGCTTGTAGACGAGGGTGCCCTTCGGACCCGTCCGGGCCGGGTACGGGCGGCGCGCCGTCAACGGCGCGACAGAGGTTGCTTTAGCAGTCATGGCGTCGCCAGTCCTCCCATCACGGGGTGGGTGTTAAACGGGGTAAGTCCTCTTCCGCGACGGCCGCCTCACGCACCTCGAAGGCCGCCGAGCCGAAGCGCGAGGCGCGCAACCATTGGTGCCAAGGCTTGGGAACTGGAGAACCCAATCCCCGAGCTGGAATGCTTCACGCCCTACCTACCTGCCTAATCGACTACGCGGACCGGCACATGGCGGCTTTCGCTTGTGCACACCACTTTGGATCGCTGTTATGGAATGGCGTTGGCATGTTCTCGTTGAGCTCCGCCAGGTTCATCGCGTCACCGATCAGCATTGCGTAGGCCTCGGTGAGACTGTTGACGCGCTCATGCAGTTCATCGTTGGCGGCCGCGAGGTGCTCGTTGCGTTCCTGGGCTTCCCGCAGGTGGGCGGTCAGTTCCTCCTGTTTGTGATACATCGCGGAGTGAACGTAGGTGGTGAAGTACGCGTTTTCCGCGATCAACCATTGCGCCAGCTTGATCACATCCTGTTTGGTGTAGTCGCTGGCAATGCCGCTCAGCATGTCATCTCCTCCTCATTCTCTTGATTCTCTTGCCAGACGACCCAGGCCTGCCGTTGCCGTACCACCGTCGCTCGACGCGGCGGCAATGCCTGAGTGGCTACCTGGCCGCGGCGTTTCGGCAGCTGCATCGTTGGCTGGCCGGCACGGCTCTCATGACGCTGTCGGCGTGCTGGCCACACCCCGCCCAGGTGGTTCTACCGCAGCGAGGGCAGCGCACGGGGTAGCACATGGTGACTCCAGTTGTGGTGAGAGTGGTTGGGGCCGCTAGGCCTTGGTGGCGGCTTTGCGGTCGGCAATCTTGGCGCGCACAGTGGTCATGTCGAGGGCCTTGACCTGGCCGATCAGATCCGCCAGCACCCCTGGGTGCATCGCCCCAGGTTGGCTATAGACCAGGACGCCGTCGCGAAACGCCATGGTTGTGGGAATGGATCGGATCCCGGCCATTGCCGCGAGTTCCCGCTCAACGTCGGTGTCGACCTTGGCGTGAACGATGTCGGGGTGATCCTGGGCCGACCGCTCAAAAATTGGTGCGAACCCCCGGCATGGGCCACACCACGGGGCCCAGAAGTCGACGAGCACGATTGGGTTGTCCCTGATCGTCGATTCGAAATCGGCCAGGGCAAGGGCTCTTACGTTCATTGGTCAAATCCTTTCGGTCATGCAGGTGCAGATGATTAGGCGACCGGACGCACCAGATCCGCTGGGTACGGCCGCCAGCTAGGACGGACGCGGGTTCGTATCAGCGCTATCGCAGCCCGATGTTCCCGCGCTGCAGGCGCCGCCGCGGGCGCACCGGACCAGGATTTACCGCTCATCTGGGCGATCCCGCTGTGGTGCTGACGTCGGTGTCGGCGAATTCGCAGAACGCGTCGTATGCGCGAGCACCGTAGATGGTGGCCGGTCCGCCATGCATGAAGATGCTGACGCCAATGGCTTCGGCGGCTTCTTCCCTGGAGGCCCCGGCGCGGGCCGCCCCTTGGGCGTGCGAGGCAATGCAGCCGTCGCACCCGTGCACCACGCCGATCGCCAGTGCGATGAGCTCTTTGACTTTCTTGTCCAACGCCCCGGAAGTCAGCGCGGCGCTGCTCATCTCGGCAAACCCCCGGTAGACCCCTGGGATCATCTGGCGCAGGGCGCGGTGTTGGGGGCTGAGGTCGTTGAGTACGTCGTGGTGATGGCTGTGTTCACTCATAACCAGTACAATACCAATACCCGTACGGGTATTCCAGACAAGGTTGACGGTTTCACCGCTCGGCGGGATCTCCAAAGACTCTCCCCGGAATACCCCCCGGGGTAATATAAGTATGTGAGGATATGGAGGGATCCATGATTGGTGACAAGGACAGCGTCACCGCTGTGCTCAATCGGTTGCGGCGCGCACAGGGACAACTCGCGGGGGTGATCGCGATGATCGAGCAGGGCCGCGATTGCAAGGACGTCGTGACGCAGCTCGCGGCGGTGTCGCGCGCCCTTGACCGGGCCGGGTTCAAGATCGTCGCGTCCGGTCTTCGCGACTGTATTAGCGGTAACAGCCCGGGCGGCGCGCCACCGCTGACGGAGGCCGAGCTGGAAAGGCTGTTCCTGGCGCTGGCCTGAGTCACGGGCGCGGAATCGACAACCGGCAACGTAATTTTGACATTCACCAAGGACTAGCAATGACATTGGCTCTCTGCACCAAGCTGCATACCTCGTTCCAGGAAGCGGTTGAGCAGACCACTCAGGCTCTGGCTGATCAGGGCTTCGGCGTGCTGACGAAGATCGACGTCAAAACCACGCTGAAACAAAAGCTGGGGCAGGACATGGAGGACTACCTGATTCTCGGCGCCTGCAACCCGTCGCTGGCGCACCGCGCCCTGGATGTGGACCGCCAGATTGGCCAGTTATTGCCGTGCAACGTCGTGGTGCGAGCCGATGTTGCCAGCCAGGGCGACACGGTCATCGTCGAAGCGATGGACCCGCAAATAATGGTCCGGGTGGCCGACCAGCGGGGTCTGCAGGAAATCGCCGATAAAGCCGCCGCAAAATTGCACGCCGCCATCAGCGCACTCGGCCAAACCGCCCAGGCCAGGTAGTGCCCGACCGCGCTGCCGCGCCCAGGATGCCTGACCCGTGCGGTCTTCGGCGCGTCAAACCATGACCATGACTGACAGGTCGTTAATGTGCGCCCTGTCTTCGCCCGTACAGCCAAGGAGGCGGGTTTCGGCTCCAGCAACGACTTGGGCAGTTGGCTAGGGGAGCTTGTCGCGTGCTCGCCGATTTTGCGGCGCACCTCCGGCGATGGTGCCCCGCCCCCACGGGAGACATTGGCCAAACTGCTCGTTGGCCGCCCCCGGGACGTCATCACCGTCGGCCTCGCCAAACACCGACAACTGCCTGGCAAAGACATAATGTCCAGAACACTTCGCGCCGGTCGCCGACCGTGCCACCTAGTGTCGCCGGAGGCTTTGAATTGGCCTCGGTTCCACCTGCTAATCGCAGCGGGTACACATCCGACCCGACAGCACCAGGTCGGAATCGCCCTTGAGGATAGATTCAGCGGCTCGGTGGTCGCCGTGAACTTGACCAGGTGCTGGTGCAGTGCATCGAGGTCGGCGACAGATGCCTGGCAATCCGGTCGCGGGTCAGCCGTGTCCGCTGTGAATGATCCGCATCATCCTGAGATTGATGCAGCCAAAACGCCAGAACTGAACGACCAGATTCTGACGCATCCGCAGCTTCGAGCGGGTGGGCAGCGGGGCGTCGGCGATGCGTTCGGCCGTCCGGACGTTCACCTCCGAGTCGATGCTGTCGTCGTCCATGGAAGCACCTTCCATATCAGTCATTCGGGGATCAGCCACCAGAACGGTTTGGCCTTGGCCTTATAGATGAACAGGTGGTGCAGGAGAACCTTGATCCAGTGCCCGGCCAGGCCGAGCTCGCCGGACGTTCCGGCGATGTCACGCCCGGTCTGGGGATACCGGGCCGAGTCGGGAACCACCGGGAACATCGTCATTGCGGCGGCCGAGCCCTTGCGGAAGCCGGTACCCGCCGAGGCGACGCACGCGGCGCCCATGGTCGCCATGGAGGCGCGGTGCGCGGGAGCTGCGGGGTTTTTGATGCGGTCGCGGATGGTCTCGGCGACCGTTTTGGCCATGATGCCCGACGGCATGCCCGTGCGCGGCGGGCTGGGCGTGATGACCGTCCCGTTAGCGCTCTTGCGCGGTCGAGAGATCGGGTGCGGGGGCGCGAACGCGATGCCCGGAGCGAAGATGTTCGGGTACGCTGGGGACTCGTATGTGTGCGGCCAGTCCTCGGCGGACCATTCGTCGTAGGGCTTGCCCGAGTAGTCGGCGTCGACCTTAAGGAAGCCCGAGGGGGCGAACAGGTTGGACGTGATGTCGTTGCCGTCCTTGTCGTAGGCGGCGAGGGTGGCGCCCTTGAACGGCGGTAGCAGCATCGCGAAGTCGAAGTCGAGGTCGTGCTCTTTGCCGTCGAGTTGTTCGTAGCGCAGCTTGCCTTCCATCACCTCGTGCACGGCAGCCTGAGTGATGGCTTTGACGCCGCGCTCGCGGAACAGTGACTCGGTCCACAGCCGGCTGGACTGCACGAAGCCCTTGTCGACGAAGCTCATTCCGTCGACGCCGAAGTCGCCCAGTTCGTACTCGTTGGTGAGGTAGACGATCTCCGCGAGGTCGCGCACGCCCGCCGCGCGCAGTGTGTGCTCGACGTTGAAGGCGTACTCGAAGGCCGCGCCCTCACACGTGCAGGTGCCGTGTCCGACGCCGATGACGAGGCGCTGCTTCTCGCCGGCCTTCAGCTTGGCGATGACCTGTTGGAGCGACTTGGCCGCCTCGACAGCGTGAGCGGCGGTGCACACCGACCATGAATGCCCATCCGGCCCGAGTCCGGGCGTGGCGGCGAAGTTCAGCTGCGGCCCGGTGGCATTGATGAGGTAGTCGTAGTTGAGGGTGCCAGTCTCGCCATGGCGCGCCTCGTCGGTATAGATGAAGTCCACCGACGGCGACGACTGCTCGCCCGTGCCCTCGGGGCGGATCGCGGTGGCAAGACCCTGGTGGAAGACGATGCCCTTGCGCGTGTAGATCGGTTCAAGTGGAATGAGCACCTTCTTCGCCTCCATCCGGCCGACCCCGACCCAGATGTTCGACGGGATCCAGTTCCAATCGGCGTTAGGGGAAACCACAACGATCTCGTGTGCGCGGGATAGCCATCGGCGCAGGTGCAGCGCCGCGGTGTGTCCGGCGATACCAGCGCCGAGGATGACGACTCGTGCCATTGGCGCTCCTCGGTGAGACCATGCCACAGGATGATGTGGCTCCCATCATCTTATACCCTTAGGGGTATATGTAAGTAATCGGGCACACCTTGTGACCTCCGCGGAGGTTGCCGCGAGGCGGCCCGTGCCCGGATCGCCGCCGTTTTCGGCGTTAGCGTCGACGTGTGCGGTGCAGCGCCGGATGCGTTCAACGGCGCTGCAACACCATCCGCGGTCTTCGTTCGGCGGCGGCCTCAGCCAGCCCGGTGTGCTCGACGCCTGCCTCGACAATCTGGCCGCACCAGGGGGCCTGGTCGCCAACGCGGCCACGGTGGAGTCGGACGCCGTTCTGGCGCAATCATATTCGCGGTGAATCGGGACGTTGCAACGCTTCCAGCACTATCACGGCGTTGTAGCCGGTGTGTAGCGGGATATACCCTATGGGGTACTGTTGTTGCGATTAGCGTGCTCTGGATCAGGTTCGTGGGACCCGATGAGGAGGGAGACATCCCAGTGGCAGGGAGTTTGGCAGCAGGCCAGCGATAGCAGCTTGCGTGTCGCAAGTCATCTAATACAGGGCCAAATAGCCCTGTCCGACGTAGCGGCGCGGGCGTGAGACTGCGTACCGACAGAACCCGACCACGAGTGAACGGAAGCCTCAGATGCTCACCATTCTCAAGCGGGTCTGGGTGCCGCTCGTCGTCGTGGTGGCAGTTGCGCTGGGTGGTGTCGCCGTCACTCGGCTCCGCGGCGTCTTTGGCTCGGACGCAATCTTTACCGTGACCGGCAGCAGCGCCGAGCCGCTCGAGCCGTCGCACGTCAAGCGCGTGACGTACGAGATTTACGGGCCGTCGGACACGGCCGGCAGCGTTAGCTACCTGGACAAGAAGGCCCAGCCGGAACAGGCGAGCTTCACCAGCCTGCCCTGGACTTTCACGATCACGACGACGGTGCCGGCCGTGATCGCCAGCGTGGTGGCACAAGGCAATAGCGACAGCATCGGCTGCCGCATCACCGTCAACGGTGAGGTCAAGGACGAAAGGTCCACGGCCGGACGCAACGCACAAACTTCGTGTCTGGTGAAGGCCGCATGAACACCGACAGCCCGGATACCCAAGCCCGCCCGAGGTTCATGCGGTTCGTCCGCACGTTCGCGTGGCCCATCATCATCGGATGGCTCCTGCTGACGGTGGCCCTGAACGTGCTTGTGCCGCCGATCGAGTCGGTCGCACGCAAGCATGCCGTCACCATGTCGCCTCAGGACGCGCCCGCGATGATCGCGGCCAAGCGCATCGGTGCGACCTTCCACGAGTCGGACTCCGACAGCATCGCGATGATCGTCCTCGAGAGCGATCAGGAACTCGGCGACGAGGCGCACCGCTACTACGACGGCTTGGTCCAGAAGTTGCAGGCCGATCCGACACACGTGCAGCACGTGCAGAACGTGTGGGGAGACCCGCTCACCGCTGCCGGTGTCCAGAGTCGCGACGGCAAAGCCGCTTACGTCCAGCTGAATTTGGCCGGCAACCAGGGCAGCACGCTGGGCAACCAGTCCGTCGACGCGGTTAGGAAGATCGTCGACAAGTCGGAGCCTCGCAAGGGGCTGAAGGTCTACGTCACGGGTCCGGCGCCGCTGACGACGGACATGAACGAAGCCGCCGATAAGAGCATGTTCAAGATGATGGGCGTGACGGGCGTGGTCATCATGATCATGCTGTTCATCGCCTATCGGTCGGTCAGCACGGTGCTGCTGGTGCTTGTGATGGTCGGTTTCGAGATGGGCACGGCCAGAGGGCTTGTCGCGCTGCTCGGCAACAACGAATTGTTGGGATTTTCCACGTTCGTCGTCGCGATGCTGTCGTCCCTGGCCATCGCGGCGGGAACCGACTATGCGATCTTCCTCATCGGTCGATATCAGGAGGCCCGCCAGGCGGGTCAGGATCGAGAGACCGCCTGGTACACGATGTTCCGCGGGACCTCTCACATCATCCTGGGCTCGGGGCTGACGATCGCCGGAGCGACCTTCTGCCTGCACCTGGCGCGGCTGTCGTATTTCAAGGCGCTGGGCATCCCTTCTGCCCTGGGGCTGCTCGTCGTCGTCGCGGGAGCGATGACCGCGGCGCCGGCCGTTGTCGCCGTGGCCAGCCGGTTCGGTCTGCTCGACCCGAGGCGGATGATCAAGACGCGCGGGTGGCGGCGCATCGGCACCGCCACGGTGCGCTGGCCCGGTGCGGTGTTCGCGGCGTCGCTGGCCATCGCAATCGTCGGCATCCTCGTCATGCCCAGCATGAAGATCAGCTACAACGACCGCTACTACATACCCGCCAACCTGCCATCGAATGTCGGATACGCCGCCGCTGAGCGCCATTTCAGCGCGGCCACAATGAATCCCGACATCCTCATGATCGAGAGCGATCACGACATGCGGAACAGCGGCGACATGATCATTCTCGACCGGCTTGCCAAGGACATCTTCAGGTCGCCGGGAATCGCGATGGTGCAAAGCATCACCCGCCCGCTGGGCGGGCCGATCGAGCACACGTCGATACCGTTCCAGATCAGCGCCCAAGCGATTCCGATCCAGCAGAACCTTCAATTCATGAAGGACCGCACCGCCGACATGCTCAAGATGAGCGACGATCTCGGCGCCATGATCGGCTCGATGGAGCGCATGCAGGGCTTGTTGGGTCAGATGAGCGGCACGACCCATCGCATGGTCGGCGACATGGGCGACATGCAAACCACGCTCAACGAGATGCGAGACCACCTGGCGGACTTCGACGATTTCGCCAGGCCATTCCGCAGCTATCTGTATTGGGAACCGCACTGTTTCGACATCCCGGCCTGTTGGGCGTCGAGGTCGGTGTTCGAGGCGATCGACGGCGTGGACAAGTTCAGCGCGAACATGAGCACGCTGATCAAGGACATGAACAATGTCGACGCGATCATGCCCCAGATGATGGCCCAGTTCCCGCCGATGATCGCCGTCGCGAAGTCCATGCAGGGAACCCTGCTCACCATGCACAGCAGCTTCTCGGGCTTGGTCACGCAGATGGCCCAGATGACCGATACGGCGAGCGCGATGGGTCAGGCCTTCGACGCCTCCAAGAGTGGCGATTACTTCTACTTGCCACCGGAAGCCTTCCAGAACCCCGACTTCCAGCGCGGTCTGAAACTGTTTCTGTCGCCGGACGGAAAGGCCGCGCGCTTCATCATCACCCACGATGCGGACCCGGCAACTCCGGCAGGCATTTCCGCAGTCAAGCCGGAGCTCAACGCCGCACATGATGCGGTCAAGGGAACGACGCTCACCGGCGCCAAGTTCTACCTCGCGGGAACGGCGGCGATCTACCGTGATATCCAGGCGGGCTCCAACTACGATCTGTTGATCGTCGGGATTGCCGCTCTGACACTAATTTTCGCCGTCATGGTGATCATCACCCGGGCCCTCGTCGCGTCCCTGGTGATCGTCGGGACGGTGCTGCTGTCGCTGGGCGCCGCCTTCGGGCTATCGGTGTTGGTATGGCAACACCTCTTCGGCCTGGAACTGAACTGGATAGCACCGGTGTTCGGATTGATCATCCTGCTGGCCGTCGGATCCGACTACAACTTGCTGCTGGTCTCCCGGTTCCAGGAGGAGATCGGCGCGGGGCTGCGGACCGGCATCATCCGCTCGATGGGGGAAACCGGTGGCGTGGTCACCGCGGCGGGGCTGGTGTTCGCCTTCACCATGATGTCCATGGCCGCCAGCGATCTGCGCTCAATCGGCCAGGCCGGCACCACGATTGGCCTCGGCCTACTCTTCGACACCTTGGTCGTGCGCTCCCTGATGACGCCGTCGATCGCCGCGCTCCTCGGACGCTGGTTCTGGTGGCCCCAACGCGTGCGCCCGCGCCCGGCCAGCTACATGCTCCGGCCCTTCGGACCGCGCCGCCTGGTTCGCTCCCTTCTCTCGGGAGAGGATGCGGACGCGGCAACTACCACGCCCCAGACACCACCCGCTTTGGCTCGTGGTACATCGTGACGAAGCAGCCCAGCCGGATAATGGCCGTGATCAGCACTTCAGCCTAAATCAGCGGCGTCGAAGCACGATTGCGGGTCACAGCAGACAACAGCGACGAGCAACCGTTTCTTACCCGTTTTTATGCTGCTACCTTTTCGCCGGCGTTAGCCACCGCAGATGCTCGACGTCGCCGAGCAGTTCCAGGCGCCGCCACAACACGCTGGTAGGGATGGCCTGGCTCACATGAGCCGCGCACGCGGCCACCTGCCGCGCGCGAGTCACTGGCAATTCGATATCGATAGCGACCGCCGGGTGTCCCACGAACCCGGTGCCGCACTCCCGATTGAGCTGCGTGGCAACCGAGTTGGGGAGGGTCCAGCCAAGAACAGGGAGGTTCAGACCCGCCGCGGCAAACAGCGCCGCGGCGGACGCGGCGGCATGGTCGTGATGACCGGTCACACCACTCGGGTCAAAGACCAGGAGACCGGCGGCGCGAGCGGCAGCGGCCGCGTCGATCACTTCGCCGACCAGGCGGCCGCGAGGTACCTGGTCGAGACCACCGTCGGGGTAATCGCGCAACGTGAGGTCAGAAACACCCAATATCTGGGCAGCGGCCGCGAATTCCTGACCACGCAGCTCGGCGAGGTTGCCCGCAACACCGCGGACCGTTGAAGCCTCGCCATAGGTCAAGCACAGCACCGCGGTCCGGGTCGCCGCCCGATTGAATGCGTCAAGGATCGCTCCCAGACCGAAGGACTCGTCATCTGGGTGGGCGACGACAGCCAGCACCGAACTCCACGCCGGCAGCGCTCTGGATGTCGGCTCGGGCCGGGGGTCGTCGCACATCATGTACTCCTCCCGCGGATCCGTGCACACGAAAAGGCCGATACGGGCCCGCCATCCAGCCATCGGAGTGATGGCGTTCCTATACCCCCTCAGGAACATCAGGTGTGCACTCCGGGGCCGGTCGGGTCGTGTCTCAGGGTGCAGGGCCCGTTTACTGACCGAGACCGGGCAAGGCTTCGGTCCGAATCCCGCAGTTTAGTTCGATGATCTCGATCTCGACCAATTTCACGCCTACCCTCGGTGCTGTGAATGAGCCCGGGCCCTTCGATACCCCGCTGCTACGGCGGATCCGTGACTCTGTGATCGGTGAGGACCAGGTGATGCCCGGTCCGTATGGGCCGCGTCGGGTGACCTATGCCGACTACACCGCCTCGGGTCGGGCATTGAGCTTCCTGGAGGACTTTATCCGCGACGAGGTATTGCCCCGCTACGCCAACACCCACACTGAGTCCAGCGGAACCGGTCTGCAGACCACCAGGCTGCGCGAAGACGCTCGTTCCATCATCCTCGACGCTGTCGGCGGTGACGCCGATACCGTCGTGATCTTCGCGGGATCGGGCTGCACCGGTGCGATCGACAAGCTGATCGGTGTCCTCGGGCTGCGTATCCCGGCCGCATTGGACGACCGTTACCAGCTCAGCGACGCCATCCCCGCCGGTGAACGCCCGGTGGTCTTCATCGGGCCGTTCGAGCATCACTCCAACGAGCTGCCCTGGCGGGAGTCGATCGCTGATGTCGTCGTGATTCCCCAGGACGTGGACGGCCACATCGACACCGCGATTCTGGTGAAAGAGCTCGTACGCCACCACGGGCGGCCGTTGAAGATCGGCTCGTTCTCCGCAGCCAGCAACGTGACCGGGATCGTCAGCGACACCCACCGCATCTCGGCGCTGCTGCACGCGCACGGCGCATTATCCTTCTGGGACTTCGCCGCGGCCGGACCCTACGTCGACATCCAGATGTACGGCGACCAAAACAAGAATCGCCTCGATTATAAGGACGCGATCTTCCTCAGCCCGCACAAGTTCATCGGGGGGCCGAGCACCCCCGGGATTCTGGTGGTCCGTCGGGAGTTGCTGCGCAACCGGGTGCCAGATGTGCCCGGCGGCGGCACCGTCGCCTACGTCAATCCGACCGAGCACCGCTACCTGGAAGATCCCGCCCAACGTGAGGAGGGCGGCACACCGGCCATCATCGAATCGATCCGGGCAGGGCTGGTGTTCCAACTCAAACAAGCGGTCGGCGTCGACGTGATCCGCGCCCACGAGGAGCACTACCTGCGCCGCGCGATCACGGCCTGGCAAAACGAGCCGAACATCGAAATCCTCGGTAACCTCGACGCCGAACGGCTGTCCATCGTGTCCTTCGTGGTGCGGGCCCCCAGCGGCCGCTACCTCCACCACAACTTCGTCGTAGCCGTCCTCAACGACCTGTTCGGGATACAGTCCCGTGGCGGCTGCTCGTGCGCGGGGCCCTACGGCCATCACCTGTTGGGCATCGACCTGGACCGTTCACATGAGTTCGAACGCGAGATCACCCACGGCTGCGAGGGCATCAAACCGGGCTGGGTCCGCATCAACTTCAACTACTTCATCTCCGAACCAGTCTTCACCTACCTCGTCGAGGCCGTCCGGCTCGTCGCCCGAGACGGCTGGCGACTGCTCGAGGACTACCGCTTCGACCCGGCCAGTGGAATGTGGCGGCACCACCTCGGCCCCGTCGAACCCCCGCTGCGGCTGCGCCAAATCTCCTACGACCAAAACGGGGCGATGCAATACCCGCACCACGAGAACCGCGCACCCGAAACCGACCTCGAACGCTACTTAAAGGAAGCCACGACGATCCTGACAGCTCCACGAGCACAGACCGACCACTCGATCGCCCAACATCCGCTGACCCTGTCCGAGGACTTTGAACACCTGCGATGGTTCGACCTACCCACAGCCTGCCTATCCCCGCGCTGACACGGCTCCAACCGAGGCATTTCGCCGCGCCGCGCCGCGGGTCACGTGGTATCCCGCGTTCCCGAATCGGCGAGGATGCGTTCCCAACGTTCAGCGCACGCCACCAACAGGTTGCGGCCCAAGGGTTTTCATCCAGTCCCTGAGCCCGTGGCAATGAAGATCGAGCGAGAGTCGGACTTCCGACGCCGCACCACCCGGTGACCGTCAGGCCAAATCCGCGCCGCAGCAAACGATTTCCCTTCGCCAAACTTGTCTCCGCGGTAATCAATTTGGGTGAGACAGTTCTCTGACAAGAGGAGGGGAACAGTAACATCAGACGAGGTGGCCGCTCGCCAAGCTCGATGAGAAGGCGGGGATCAGTGAGACTGGCTTCTCATTGATAATGATGATTACCCATGCTACGAAAGGCGCTGGTGGCCTGCATAATTGCCCATCGACCATCGCGTTGAAGACAGTCTCTTCAGCACGAAGAAGTGATACGTCATGGGGGCGCCGCCGCAAATTTCAAAATGCTCCATCGTGCAACTGAAGTTGCGGACACTCTCACACCCGTCCACCGCTGCAGTGCGCACGCCGGCATGACGATCAAGATCTGCACAACCGTGCGGTTCTTGGATCCGCCATGAAGATGGGAAAAATGCGTCCGCCATTTTGGTGGGAATTTTGAACGATTCGCAGGTAGAGGCAGCGGAGGCCGCCACCATGTTTGGGAACCTACAGCCACCACCATCATCATTGTAGGTTCCAGCTGTAAGTGGCGGAATTCCAAACCTCGGGACGTAGAAATGGCGGATCCGCCACAAAGATTGGAATCTCGTTAGTCGAGCGAGGTTTCGCCCGTCGCCGCTGGCTTGTTCGGGGCGTCGATGGCTCGGCTCCTGACGCAACGGCTCAACGGTGTGAGTTTGGCCGCCGCCGTTGACACCATCGCTACCGCTTGAGCGCGTTACAGGTTATCGGCGCTGCCAGGCGTGATTTCAGCACGGCTACTGGTTGGCGGTTAGGGGTCGGGCGGCGGTGGGTTGATGTTCGCGCACCCATGCCTGGGCGGCTATTTGGGTTGCGTCCCAAGGCGATCCGAGTGGCGGTGTATAAGACAGGTCGAGTTCGCTGAGGCCGTCGACCGTCATTTCGTGGAACAGGGCTGTGGCATAGGTGTCGACGCGTTTGGCGATTTCGGCGCTGCGGTGTCCGACGAGCTGCGCGCCCAGGAGCCGCCCGCTGTGCTGGTCGCCGGTGATGCGGATGTGGACGGGGGTGGCGCCAGGGTAGTAGGCCTTGTGGTCATCAGGACTGGACTGGCTGGTGACGGGCGCCAAGCCGCGCTTGGCGGCGAGGGCTTCGTGTTCGCGCAGCCCGGTGCGGGCGGCGACGAGGTCGAAGACCTTGACGACTTGAGTACCCAGGCTGCCCGCAAAGTGGGCGTGTCCGCCGAGTGCGTTTTCCCCGGCCACGCGACCCTGTTTGTGCGCGGTGGTGCCTAGCGGCAGCCAAGTGACACCGAGCAGCCGGTGGTGGGTGTGCACGCAGTCGCCGGCGGCGAAGACGTCAGGCAGGTTGGTGCGCATGGCTTCGTCGACAACGATGGCGCCTTTGACCCCGAGATCGGCGCCTGCGTCGGCGGCGAGTTCAGTGTCAGGGCGGACGCCTACCACGACCAGGACGAAATCAACTGTGAGCGACATTGTTTCACCGTCTTGGCTGGCGGTGACCGTAAGTGCGCCGGAGTCGGTGCGGGTGATGGCGGTGACCGCGGTGTTGGTGAGGACTTTGACACCGTGACGTTCGAGTTCGGCATGGACGAGGGCGCCGAGTTCGGGGTCGACGGTGGGCAGGACTTCGGGTAGGGCTTCGACTTGGGTCACGTGAATGCCGCGGGCGGTCAGGGCTTCGGCCATTTCGAGGCCGATGTATCCGGCGCCGACGATCACCGCGGTGGCGGGGTTGCGTTGTTGCAGGGAATCCATGACGGCGAAGGTGTCGCCCATGGAGTGCAGCAGGTGCACGCCGTCGGCGGGACTCAGCGCGTCGGGGCCGCCGAGTCCGCGGATGGGTGGGCGGGCACTGATGGCGCCCGTTCCGACGATCAGCGCGTCGTAGGACAGCTGTTGTGGTGCGCCGCTGGAATCAAGGACGTCGAGGGTGTGCTCGTCAACATTGATACGTGTGGCGCTGGTGTCGGTGAGCACCCGCATGCCGGTGGCCGCCAAATCGGCGGCGGTGCGGTGGGCCAGGTTGGTCCAGTGGGTGACTTCCCCGGAGACGTAATAGGGGATGCCGCAGATGGAGAAGTTCGGGTACGCGTCGGCAACGACCACGGTGACGTCGGTGGTGGGATCGAGTTCGCGGGCGCGGAGCGCCGCGCTGATGCCGGCGTCGCTGCCACCGATCGCGACGATATGACGAGGGGTCATTCGGGATTGGCTCCTGGGTGTGTCAGGGTGATGTGCTTGCGGGGCAGCGCTGCGCCGCATTTGTGATTCTTAGCTGATGGCGTTGGCGGCGCTGAGCACCTTTGGCTGGAATTGTTCTGGCAACGGGAAGTATCCGTAGTCTTCCAGGTCGGCCTGGCCGGGCCCAAGGGTGGATTGCAAGAACGCCCGCACCGCCGTCGCGGTCTGCGGGTCACCGTATTTCGAGCACACCAGTTCGTAGCTGGCCAGCATGATCGGATATGCGTCGGTCTGGGTGGGCTTGTAGAACGACGAGATGTTCAAGACCAGGTTGTTGCCCTGACCGGCGATGGTGGCGCTGGCGATGGCCTTGCCGACGGTGTCGCGGTTGATGGCTACCGGATTTGGCCCGGCCGAGGTCACGATTCGCGCGGCGAACAGCCGCTGCTGTTGGGCGAACGAGTATTCGTTGTAGGTGATCGCGCCCTCGGTGTTCTTGACCATCGCAGAGGTGCCTTCGTTGCCCGCAGCGCCTTGGCCGGTTCCGCCGTTGAACGCCTTGCCGGTTCCCTTGCCCCATGCCCCGCCCGAGGCGGCGTCGAGGTAGAGCTGGAAGTTGTCGGTGGTGCCCGACCCGTCGCTGCGATAGATCACGTGGATGGGTTCGGAGGGCATCTCCTCGCCGTTGAGCGCCTTGATCGCGGGGTCGTCCCATCGCGTGATCTGGCCGTTGAAGATCTTGGCCAGGGTCGGGGCATCGAGCACCAGCCGGTCGACGGCTTGCAGGTTGTAGGTGATCGCCAACGGGCCGAATACCACCGGCAGATTCCAGGCGTCCGAGCCGCAACGCTGCTTGGCCTTGCTGTATTCGTCTCCGGCCAGCGGCGAGTCGGAGCCACCGAAATCGGTTAAGCCAGCGAGGAATTCGCTCACTCCGGCGCCGGAGCCGTTGGACGTGTAGTTGAGCGTCTGCCCGGGGCAAGCCTTTTGGTAGGCGTTGACGAACCGCGTCATCGCGTTGGCCTGCGCGGTCGAGCCGCTTGCCTTCAATGTCTGTTTGCCACCACATTCCACTTTTGCTCCGGTGGCGTATGAGGGGGTGATTTTCTCTTTGGCGCATGCGGCGAAAACCACTCCGGTGGCCGCGAGCAAGACCACTGCGGCCACAGATAACTTCAGTGAACTGCGCATGGTAGTTACCTCCGCTGGTAGATGCGATGCGCCTATCGCTGGGTGAAGTTGCCTCGGGTGCTAATGGGGGTCGAGGGTGGGGGCCAGGTGATCGATGCGCACGGTCAGCTCATCAAGGGCCCGGTCAAAGGCATCAGTGCGGCCGGTGCGCACCGGGTCGGGGATCGACCAATGCAGGCGCCGGCTGTCGGCGGGCAGTTCTTCGTGCGCGTTGTCGCAGACCGCGATGACTAGATCGGTGGGCTTGACGACGTCGTCGAGATGGCGCGGGGTCTGCGGGAGCATCGGCAGCTTGCGCCGGGCCGCCGCAGCCACCGCCTTTGGGTGTACCGCAGCGGCGGGATGTGTTCCGGCCGAGGCTGCGGGCAGCGAGCTGCTCCGGTTCCACACCGCTACGGCCAACTGGCTGCGGGCCGAGTTCTGGCTGCAGACAAACACCACTCGCTTGGCGTGCCACGCCGTCGCGGGCACCAGCAGATCCAGTGACTGCGGGATCAACTGCAGATAGCTACGCCGGCGATCTCCTTCGGAGCGGACTCGGCGCACGATGCCCGCGCCCTCAAGCACCCCCAGATGGTGGGCGATCAGGCTCGACGACATTGACAGCGCGGCCTGAAGCTCCGAGGGCGATGCGTCGGCGAGTAGCAGCCGATCCACGATGATCAATCGGCCCGGGTCAGCTAGAGCGGCGTGGATTTGGACCCGTCGCACCGTATCAGGAGATAGCTCAATAGTCATTAACTCAATTTCTACTGAGCTATCTACGAGAGGTCAAGAGCCTAACTCGGATTCATCGGTCCCGTTTTGTGTCGTTCACGTGGCCGACGGTGCCGATTAACGAAATGAGCCGTGCGCGACGCCCTCTCAGGCACTGTTGATCGACTCGAAGGGCGGCGCGAAATCAGCTGCAGCAGTTCGGGTCGAGGACTGCGCACAGGGCGGCCATGGCATCCAGGTGGGGTCGGTGGTAGACGCTCATGCCGCGGCGCTCTGATTCGACCAACCCCGCCTTACGTAGTTGGCCGAGATGGTGGCTGACGGTTGACTCCGAAAGGCGCAGAACCGCGGCAAGCTCACCCGTGGTCTGCTCGCCCGCCGAGGAATTGAACAGCAGCGACATGATCTTGACGCGCGCCGGGTCGGCAAGCGCCTTGAGGCGTAGGGCGACCCGCAATGCGTCATCGTCGCTCATGGGCCCAGCGGCCAGCGGCGCGCAGCAGGCCGGCGAAGCGATATCGACCAGGGGCAGCGTCTTGGGCATGCAACGATTCTGCCAGAGGATTTGACATATATCAAAAAGGTCGCATGCTGAGGGTGTCCGACTACTTCGATATATGTCTCACAGGTCTGGAGGTCTGCTCTCATGTCCCGCGTTCAACTCGCCCTCAACGTCGACAACCTCGACGAGGCAATCACGTTCTACTCCAAGCTGTTCAACACCGAGCCGGCCAAGCGCAAGCCCGGCTACGCCAACTTCGCGGTCGCTGAGCCCCCGCTCAAGCTGGTGCTGCTGGAGAACCCGGGCCAGGGCGGCACCCTCAACCACTTGGGCGTGGAGGTCGCATCGAGTGAAGAAGTGCACGAGGAGATCGCCCGGCTGCAGGGCGAGGGCCTGTTCACCGATGAGGAGATCGGAACGACCTGTTGCTTCGCCACCCAGGACAAGGTCTGGGTAACCGGACCAGCCGCAGAGAAGTGGGAGGTCTACACGGTGCTCGCCGACTCCGACACCTTCGGATCAAGCCCACAGCACCTCGATGGCGACACCGAGGGCGGTGTCTGCTGCGGCGGATCGCGGGCCAACGCCGACACGGAGAAGGCGACCTCCTGTTGCTGAGCGCGACCACTGGCCGGCGGGCGGGAATCGGCGTCATCCCGCTCGCCGGTGCCGCGGGTGCGTGTTTACGCACTGTTTGCTTGATCGCGGATTCGATGCCGGTCAATATCGACGCATGTCGAAGTCACGGGCGCCGTTAGTCGAGGAGACAGGGTGCGCCTTCGTCCCCTTGGTGCGCGAGCCCCTCTCGGCCCAAGCGGCCATCCAGCTGGCGGCCAAACTCAGGGCACTGTCTGACCCGGTACGGTTGCGCCTGCTCAGCATCGTTGCCAGCCACGCGGGCGGTGAAGCCTGCGTCTGCGACTTGTCAGCAGGAATCGACCTGACCCAGCCCACCATCTCCCACCACCTCAAGGTGCTACGCACCGCCGGTCTACTCGACAGCGAACGCCGCGCCTCATGGGTGTACTACCGAGTGAATCAAACTGCGCTGCAGCAACTCTCACAACTCTTGGAAACCGACACCCTCACCTCAGCCACCCTTCCCTGAATATCGTCCCGCCACGACCAGGACAACCAAGAATGGGATCGAACAAATGACCCACAACCCCAGCACCACCAGCGCACCGCCGTCGGACGACACCCACGCCGCGGCCCGATTGTCCACCGTCGACCGATTCCTGCCCCTGTGGATCGGCCTGGCAATGGCGGCCGGGCTGCTGCTGGGCCGTCTGATCCCCGGATTGGCCAACTGGCTCAACGCCATATCCATCCACGGCACGAGCCTGCCCATCGCCATCGGGCTGCTACTGATGATGTACCCGGTGCTCGCCAAAGTCCGCTACAAGGAGATCGGCAGAATCACCGCCGATCGCCGCATGATCGCCGTGTCGCTAGTTATGAACTGGATCATTGGGCCCGCCGTCATGTTCGCCCTCGCCTGGCTGCTGCTGCCGGACCTGCCCGCCTACCGCACCGGCGTGATCCTAGTCGGGCTGGCCCGCTGCATCGCCATGGTGCTGATCTGGACCGATCTGGCCTGCGGCGACCGCGAAATGGCCGCCGTACTCGTTGCGCTCAACGCCGTATTCCAAGTGCTGGCCTACGCCGGCCTGGGCGTGTTCTACCTCAACGTCTTGCCTGCCTGGCTCCACCTACCGACCCAGAGCCTGCACGTCTCGTTCGCCGCCATCGCCGTCACCGTGCTTGTGTTCCTGGGCATCCCGCTGGTCGCCGGATACCTCACCAGAACCCTCGGTGAACGCGCACGCGGCCAGGAATGGTACGAGAGCGGGCTGCTGCCGCGCATTGCGCCGATCGCGTTGTACGGGCTGCTGTTCACTGTGGTCGTTCTCTTTGCGCTGCAAGGCAAGACGATCACTTCCCAGCCGCTGAACGTGGCGCGGATCGCGCTGCCGCTGCTCGTCTACTTCGCCGTGATGTGGATCGGTGGGTTCGCCGCCGGCCGATGGCTACACCTCTCCTACCCCCGAACGGCCGCCCTCGCGTTCTCCGCAGCGAGCAACGACTTCGAGCTAGCGATTGCCGTCGCGATTGGTGTGTTCGGTGCCACGTCCGGCCAAGCCCTGGCCGGGGTTGTCGGCCCACTCATCGAGGTGCCTGTGCTGCTCGCCCTCGTCTATGTGGCCTTGTGGCTGCGCCGTCGACTGACGTGGCTCCACACACCGAGCTCGGCCGCGGTTCGATAGGGCGGAAAGGACGTAGGTATGCCGGAGCGCAATGCCAAGAATGCCGATCATTGGCGCTGTTAAAGCGCCAAGTTGATCGCCGAACGGAGCTACAACCGCCGCGGCCAGCGTCCACACGAATTCCATTGTGCCAATAGCTGAATCGAACCCCGGATCAGTCAACGTGCGCGCTCTGACCGAGAGACGTGCACAACCGTCCGGTTCTCGGATCCGCCACGAAGATGAGAAAAAAGCGGTCCGCTGTTTTGGTGAGAATTCTGCAAACCTCCAGGTGGAGGCATCGCTATCCGCCATCTTGTTTCGGGACCTACAGCAGCGCAGCGTGATTCGCCAGTCACGTCACTTAGATTCGGGTTCCGTGGCGGCGAAAGAACGCTTAGCCGCGTCTTCTTTCGATGTGATGGCAGCAGGGATCAGTTGCCGCTGACGACGCGGACCGCGGTGGTCCAGTCAGTCGCGATGGCCTGTTGGGCGATGGTGATCGGCACCATTCCCCGACAGACCAGATCGTGCAGTTGCAGTTCGACGTCGTCTTTCGGATTGGGCGAGGGCCCTGGCTGTACCCATAGATTGCGTGGATCGTTCGGATCGCCGCCCAGCTCGAGTGGCACCAGGTGGTCATACTCGGCCGTCGACAGTGGGCCGGTGTAGTTGTAGGCTGCCGCGTTCGCCTTCTTCTCGGCCTCAGTGATCTCCTTGGGCGGGCGAATCGATTTCGTGTAACCGGTCCGACAGATCGTTGCTTCAAGAGTGTCCGGGGTGACCTTCGGATTCACCGCCCCCGGAGTGCAGTTCGGGTCGGGCAGGTTCTGACCGTCGGCGGCGGTGCGGTAATGACAGCTGCCCGCCGCCGGCTGCGGTTGAACCGTGTAGTTGGTCGGACCGGGTCCCGCGGCGACATCAGCGGCTGCGGGACCACAGCTAGCAAGCGCCAACACAACAACTGCACTGCTGGATAGCCTGGTCAGAATGCCCATCTCGGTAGGTCTAGCGGACTACTCAGCATCGGCCTCGGCAGCTGAGCGAGTCTGCATGAACCACTTGCGAGTGCGGGTGAGGCCGGCGGTCTCATCGGCCTCCCCACCACGGATGCCCCACAGGTCGTACGCCCAACGATGGAGCACGGTGGTCTCGTCCTCGCTCATCTGCGTGAGCACGTCTCGTGAGTCCAGCAGGTATGCCACTGCAACGACCTCACCGGTCGACCAGACGAAGCGGTAGTTATCCCAGCCGTCCGCACGCACGGCACGGCATCGGGCAACCAGGTCGTCGCGCCGATGCTGGAGTTGGTCTTCTGGTAGTCCTATGAAGAAATGGGTCGCGAGCTCATCAGGTGTGTTGTAGTCCGTCATTTCGTCATCTTCTCCGCTCGGCCATCTGTGATCATTGGCGGGCTGGCGTAGCTCATGCTGCGATTTTTCCTGGCGGGTATGACATTTCGTTACTGCCTACCGCCTTCCCCGCTGCCACTGCCAGACGCCGTGATCGAGGTCGGTCGGCGACATGCCCATCTCCGCGGCCACGGCGGTCAGGGTACGCAGGGCGAACCGGGTCGTGACGGCACGGCGGGGCATCCCCAGCGCGTCAGCGACGAAGCGGCAGATCATCCGGTCCGGCTTGACTCCCGGGATCCCGGCGAGCATCTGCACGTAGTGCCACGTGATCCCGGAGCGCTGACCGGGCACGGCTCGCCACGCCGCCTCCACACATGCCAAGCGCCCGGCGTCCTCGGCCGCCTCCCGCAGGCCGGCGGCGGTGTCGATCCCCTCGGCGGTGAGGGCGAGTGCGACGTCCCGGATCGCGGCGGCCTTGAGTGGAGCGCCAGTGTGCGTCGAGGTGCGGTTCCGGTTACCGATCCGCTGCGCCCATCCGTCCGGGCCGCTCAGCTCGTCGAACGTGGTGATGAGCTCGGGCACCCCGTCGGTGTTCGGGTCGCCAGCCTGCTCCCGGCGGTAGGCCCGGTAGCGGCCGACCACTGACTCCACGCTGGAGTACAAGACGCCCGTCGACTGGACGGAATCGACCACGCAGAGGGCCAGGCCGTCGCGGTAGCCCGCCGGGGCCTTGGTGTCGCGGAACTGCTCGCAGCGGTCGATCAGGGCGTGCAGCTGCTCGGCGGTGTGTGACACAGGCGCAAGCGTTGCACATGGCACCGACGGGACGGGTGCAACCGCGAGGAACCGGCCTCTGCACGCTCGATGCGTACCGTCCGCCACATGAACGACAACACGACGAACCGCACCTCCGCTTACCGGACTGCACCCGCGCAGCAACACGCCCCAGACCTCACGACGGCGTTCCCCGACGTAGACAAGGCCGCCCGTGCCCTCATATACACGCTGGCCTCAGCGCTCGCATCCAACTTCGATGAGGCGCGCCGGCTCGGCTGCACGGACCTGCTGCTGGTGACCACCAACGTCGTCGCCCGCCGGGTGAGGAACTAGCGCCATTACACCCGCGAAGACCAATTCGGTGCGAACGGGAGCAGCTTGCGGCTGGAGGTGCTGACGATCCGCTTGTCCTGCTGCCGTACCGGTAGGGCGATCTGACGCGGCGCGGGGGCGTCATCGGCAGTTCCGGGGCTCCACTCGCTCTCGTCCGGCAGGCCCGGCCCCGACAGGTGCATGTGGACAGCGTTGAATCGGCCGTTCGCGTCCTTCTTCACCAACTCGTGCGTCAGGGTGCGGACGTGGCCTCCCTTCACCGCGACGGGGCCGTAGATGGCGTCGCGCACGGCCTGAGCGGGCATCAGCCACACTTCACCCGCCTGACCGGTGTAGCGGCGCCGGGCGACGTTCCAGAGCGACGACACCGCCTGCTGGATCAGGAACGCGGTCTCGATGTCCTGATCCGGCAGGGTGTGCGTCAGCGACACCCACCACTCCGTTCCGCCTTTCACGCCGGGCGTCTGAGGCCTATGTAGGTAGGCGAACTGCGAACCCGCCACAAGCTGCACCCGGTCGCCGCCCGGCGGCGTGAACGCCATCTGCGTGCTCTCGTCGGTGTGAACGATCGTAAGACCGTGCTTGGCCGCGTTGTACAGGAACGACTCGGAGAGGACCGTGTGCGCGGCGGTCTCCAACAGGAGCTGCCACGCCGAGACCGTGTCGTCGAACTTGTCGACCTCCATATCCAGAGCGGAGTCGTCCGGATCCGTACCGCCGAGGAACACGAGGGCCACCGCGTCGCGATCGAAGCCCCTGTGCGAGGCCGCGCTGACCTTCTCCTTGAAGTCGGCGAAGTTGACCGACGCGGCCATGCCGAGCCACGGGCAGTCCTGCTTCTCCGAGTGGGCGAAGAACAGCCGCAGCAGCGTCTCGCACGCGTGGTGCAGCACCAGGACGCACTCGGTGCGCACGTAACGGTCGCGTGCCTCCTTCGACGGGACCGGCGTACCCGCGCGCCGGGAGACTCCGACAACCCGCTCGGACCCGTACGCGGGCGTCAGGGCCTCGGCCGGCGCCAGCATCAACGTGATGGCCTCGATCTTGACAAGCAGGTACTCGCTGGGGTCGTCCTCGTAGAAGGTCGCATTGAGTTCGGAGAACAACTCGTACGCCAGCTTGGGTCTGGGCTGGGCGTTGCTCTTGCCGGACCGGTTGCGCTTACTCCCCACCGGCGCATCGTAGGGCGGGGGACCGACAGAGCGACGTACTCGCCTAACCCTGGAGATCGCCGCAGTGCGGTGCGGACTGGAATGCGTCACCCCGATCATATGTATGACGGTGCTACGATTATCGTCATACACCATTACGACAGGAGGCGGTATGGCCGTCCTGAACATCCGCGTCGAAGACCGGATCCGCGATCAGCTCAAGGAGATGGCCGACGTCGAGGGGGTAACGCTCAGCGAGTACGTTCGCGATCTGGTCATGGCGGCGGTCGTCCCCGTGTACCAGCAGCCGGTGAAGCACGGCGACGAGCCGGCACCGGAAACCATGCGGATCGCCGACCGGCAGATGCTGTCGTTGCTCCACCGCATCCTCGCCCGTGTACTGCCCGAGGACGCCAACGACGATGACGGGGACGCGGATTACCAACTAGAGCGTGCGCGGGTGATCGAGTCGGGCTTCACCGGGGAGTACTGGCAGGAAGTCGCCGGGTTCCGCACCGAGCTGTCCAAGCGCGACTGCGGCCGCGTACTGGACATCCTCGACATGTTCCGCGCGATCACGTTCAGCATCAAGCGGCTGGGGGAGCAGGGGACCACCGTCAACGAGGACGCGGCGTATGGGCTGGAGTTCCGGGGCTTCGACCACAACGACGGGCTCGAGCACCACATGGCCAGCTACGTCGAGCACCTGATGGCCGATGGCCGATGGAGCGAACTGCGGCCGCAGCTGGACAGCAACGACGGCGGAAACTCCCACCACCGGATGCTCGACATCTACATGCGGATGCTCGCCGAGTACCGCCGCATCATCAGCGGCCGCAGCCGGGGGTTCCACCCGGACGACTACCTGGTGTCCATGGACGAACTGGAGCAGATCGCAGCGGCTCGGGTCCACCCGTCGAACCGCGGGTAGCTCGGCCCCGATTACCCGATACGACGCCACAACATGGTCTGACTCACCGCGGCGACGAGCGGCCTTGCCTGCCATGCGCCCGAGGCATTGTGGAGCCGCCGACATCTCGTCAGCGATGTGTGTCGCTGCGGCGGCTGCGGCCAGCGGCCGAAACCATCAATCCCCCGGTGGGGGAGCGGCGCACTGGTCGACGGCGCTGTTCCGACTGGGAGAGCTCCTTTTTCTCGACCAAGCCAGCCATGCGTTGCCCATTGACCGACCGGATGTGGTCCTGGCCGCCATAAATGACGTGATGCGAATAACCCTCTGAACAAGGGCACTAGGATTATCGGCGCATAATAAGGTTACGAAATATGCTGGGGCACAGCGTATTACAGGATATCTCGCCGATTACTTGACATAATCGTCCTTATCGGCACCTAATTTAGGTCGCTCACAGACCTGAATTAAGGTACGATGAGGTCATGCGAATCATATCCGTCACTGACGTCAAGGCCAAGATCAACGAGTACGTCGACGCGGTACGCGAGACTCGCGACCAGATCACGATCACCAAAAACGGTGCGCCGGCCGCGGTGCTGATCGGCGTTGACGAATGGGAATCCATTCAGGAGACCTTGCACTGGCTATCTCAGCCGGGCCTGGCGGAGTCGGTGCGACAGTCCGAGGCCGATGTCGTCGCCGGCCGAACTTATGGCGAAGACGAGATCCGAGCCGAGTACCAAGTCCCTCGGCGTCCACGCTGAGGTGGCCAACTCCCACGCCGGCTACACGACTCGATTCTCGGCCACGGCTAAGCGTGACCTCGACAAATTGCCACCGCGGATCCTAGCAGCGGTCATCGAATTCGCCTTCGGCGACCTGGCGCGCGAACCCCGCCGCGTGGGTAAACCACTCGGGCGCGAGCTCGCCGGCTACCACAGCGCTCGCCGCGGACCCTACCGGCTCCTCTACCGCATCGATGACGAGGCGCAGACGATCTGGGTCCATCGCGTCGACCATCGAGCCGACGTCTATCGGCACCCGTGAAACTGGTCTTTCGTCACGTGACGCAACGATGGCAGCGTGAATCGGCGCGTGTCCCGTCGCACCCAAGGAGCGCCGGTCGAAGCTGGCGCGCCCCGCCGTGCGCGAAACACGGTGGAACGCGGACGGTTTCGGCACGTGGGTTGCGTCCGCGCATGGCCAATACGTCACTGTGACGCTTAGAGCCGCCAATCAGGTTGTGCGCCAGCATGTTCCCGTGCATTTCATGCTACTCGTCATTATCCATGAAACAGGGCCCGGTTTGGATCGGCGGCGTCAGGACGCTATGCGTTTCCCTCTGGGGCCAGGTCACGTAGCCGCCGCCGACTAAGGCGTTCCCGAAGCCTCGTCGGCAGAAGTCCCGCGCTGGAAAACTCGGTGATGATGGTGTCGCGCAGTACTAGGTCGTCTCCTGTCAAACCTTGGGCACGCACGCGACGCAAGACGGCGACGGTTTCGATGGCCAGGTTGCGGACCTCATCCAGGGACACGATGCAGATATTCCCGCAGTGAACGTCGGCGCCTTCACCAAGTCTGGTCCGATCGGATACGAGAAACGTTGGAACTTGCGCGCTTTCACCGACCAAATTACGACCGCGCACCCACTCAGCGTGGCCGGCAGTTTGGGTAGCGGTCGTAGCGCCGACTTCGCCATCCGGCTTCTCTTCTGATTTTGCCTCCCAGGCGAATGCCAACGTATCGTCAGCGACCCAAACGGAATCGGGGTCGTTTGTGCCGCCTGGGTGGTGGGCGTCGAAGCCTAAAAGCTGACCGAGTTGAGTTGTGCCTTCTTCCCACGGAGTACTGCTGATGCCCTGGAGGCGTTCGGTCAAGAGTTCTGCCTGCTTGTTCATGCCATTGCCGTGGAAGCCAATGCGACGTAGTTTGTTCTGAATTCGTTCGGCCGCTTTGAGATCGACTAGAGCGATATCGGGTACGACTCGTGCTCCGAGGTCGCTGTAGGCCAGCGTCGCAAACCAGTGCACGGTGGAGCTGGCGCCCGCTGCGCGGCCCCATAGATCTTGGGCGGTGGCCAGCATGTCGGGTTGGCTGTAGGCGTGGTATGCCATCCATGCAGCCGCGCCCGCTTGGTAGTACCACCAGGCGCGGTACGACTCCACAGCCTTGCCGCCGAGCCTATCGGCAACCTGAGTTGCAAGCTGCACTGCCGGCGGGTAGTTGCCACTGGTCATGGAATAGGTGAATGAGACCTCGTCGCGAACTGTGGACTGCAGTGCGTCAGCAGTGGAATCGACTCGGCGGTTCGCGTGATCGCGCACTACTCGGATCTGTTCGTCCGCCGCGTTCCACTCGTCTTTGTGCTCGAGCAGTATTTGAAGGAGGTCAAGGAACTCTGCCGCTTGCAGCCCCTCGCTTTGTGTTTCGCCGAAACGTAGCTCGCCCTGCAACTCGGGGTGGAGCAGCTCGCGGAACTCCCCGCGGATGCAAGCATCGTAGGCGTCGCGGGTCGCGATGATGACTGCGCACCAGTCACCTTCCCCACGGGTTGCGCGGCCTACGCCTTGTGTGAACCGGGTCCGCATGCGCTCGTTAAGTAGGCCAGTAGCGGTCAGGTTCTGGTACAGGAACCGCTCAAGCTGGTTCACCGCAATGGGCAATCCATCGAGGATTACAAGCCGACACGCTTCGCCGGGCAGGTCGATGCCGTCATAGCGATTCGCCAGCAGCAGCGCCGCCAACGGCGCATCGGTAAAAGGGGTGAGATCTTCTTCAATGGCCTTGGCGGTGAGCGTAGGAATGTCAGCAGCTGCCAGGAGGCCTTGACGGTGCTTCACGGCCAGCCACGTAGGCGCCAAGACGAGTGCACGCTTTGTGAGCTTGGTGGCGTCCGCGACGAGGGTGTCGACGTCGGCTTGTTCTAACGATGCGGTGGGCAGAAGAAAGAGGCGCCGACCGGTGGAGTGTTGCTCCCATTCCTCCGGTACCGGAACACGTTTGATGGCGGGCACACCAAAGATGCGTTCGAGTTCACCGCCAGCGCCCAGCGTTGCCGACATGTAGACGCGTTGGGCGGCACCAGCGAACTGCGGGTGCAAACCGGTGGTGGGAATGAGTGGTCGCAACGTGATCTCCTGCCATGAGAGCAGCAGGTTACAGGCGGACAGGCCATTTTTGATGGTGTCTGTCCATGCGTACCACTGGTCGTTTCCGTCGAGGGCACCGTCGAGCATGTTGCGGATCTCATCTGCGAAACGCCACCACAGCGGCAACGGAATCAGTTCGACGCCGGTGCGGTCACTGCGATCGGGAGCAGTTGCGCTGGTAAGAATTCCCAGTGTGTCGGCGCGGACCAAAGGGGATAGTAGAGCGACAAGATCCTGGTACAGGTTGGGAAGTTCTTCGCGGTCGATGCTGACGGTCCAGTGGTCGGCCACATAGCCGTCGGCCGCGTGAGCGTCGTCGAGAATCAATGTCTGCGGCGAGGTGAATTTTGGCTTGTAGTTAAACAGCGCCGAGTACGTGCTGATGGCGACAGCGTCACCGCCGTGCCACATGGCTAGGCCGTCGTAGTCGGGAGCCAGGCACACCATGGCGTTAATTCCGTAAAGAGCCGCCTGCGCACCCACTTGATGAGCAAGTTGGCGCGTCGGGCACACGTAGAGGGCGCGCTCGCGTTTGGAACGGCGCCGCCACTCGGCGACCAGAAGACCAATGAGCGTCTTGCCGGTGCCGGTTGGCAGCTCCAAGGCGAGGTCCTTCTCGGCGGGGAGCTTTTCATAGGCTTCCAAAACCCTGTCCTGGTGTGCCCATAGAAACGGGACGCCAGCTTGACGAGGAAGATCTCGGAACAACGCTCGAGGGGTGGCCGGGACATGCGAGTCAAGTTCGACTGGCCGGAAGCCACGACGAGGTGTAGACACGGCTGTGAGCATATGCCGCCACCGCGTCGTGACGAAGCGCCTCCCCAAGGCGGCGACGCTGCGCTGGTCCAGCCGATGTGACCGCCGTTTGGTTTTTTTCGCAATCCCGGCCGCCGGTCCAACACCCACCAGCCAAACCCCGTTCACAACATCGAACCAAAACTGTGATCTGAACCAGCTATCGCGCTATCTCGACCTCTGTCAACTCCCCTGCTGACGTCGGCGACACGCCCTCGCGTCTCCTAATCGCGTTGTGTGGTAATCGATTTCATCGTCACGACAACTGCCGATATTCTCTGATGTTGCGCTAGGCCCCAACTGGCGCGGAGGTTTCCGCGCAGGTGTGTCTATGTTCATCTTTCGCGGCTGGTACGGGCCGCGGCGGATGTGGTGATGTACGTCAGCGCTGGGACATCACCGTGACGAGCAGGTTGGCAGCGTCTTTCGCCAGGCGAATCGACCGGCTCGTCTATGAACCGGATGAATATTGCAGCGCGGGTTCTGAGGAATCCACGTGACCGTTGTTAATGATGGTGAGCCGGTCGGGCCGAACCTCATAGCGGGTGCCGTCGGCTGGGTTGGTGACATCAAATCCGTCCGCGGAGCGGACCGCGTTGGCAAGTCTGATGTTGGCGCCGTCGCTGAGCCGCTCGCCGTGGTAGTAGAAATTCCCGGGCGAGGTTTGGCAAATCACCGCGAGTGATTGGACGGTTCGGATCAGCGCTGCGAGGGAATTTCCGTGGTCGCAGCGGGCCGCGCGGCCGACGAAGCCCTGGGCGTCGACCGTCAGTCCTGTCGCTGGTGATTGAGCCGGTGGAGCTTGCGCGACGCGGTTGAGCATTGTGTTGGCGAGAAGTTGTGCGTAGTTGCCAGCCATCGAGGTGTCGGTAAAGACGGGATTGCCTCGGTAAGATTGCGATATATCTTGGCACGCTTTGGTTTTGATGACCACGTTGGCACGGACACCCAGCGCCTGCTGACATGCTTGGTCGCTGCCGGCTTCGTTGTCGTATCCGGCCATCTTCACGGTGATGAGGTCCTGGCCGGCTTGCACATCGGCCAAGGTCCAGCTGTAGCCGCCCTCTCCGTGCCGTTGGCCTATCTGCAGAGCCCGTGTCGGCGGTGGATAGGGGTTCGGGCGGTTCGCGCAGGCCTGCCATTGCCTGGTTTGGGACGTCACCACGGCCTGGGCCTGTTCGGCGGTGGGAAATACCACGATGGTCTGCTCGATCTGATCGCCGGTCGTGTAGGAGCTGACGTCCAAGGTCTGGTCGCGTATCGCCTCGAATCCGGTCCCGTTGTATACCGATGGGTCGGCGCCGAAGATGACGCCGACACAGCTGGGCGGGTCGACCTGGTTGGCGTGGTCGGACATGCCGTAGGACGAGTTGGTCACCACCATGTCCGCTCCGGTCTGGCCACGAAACACCCCGCCGGTGGCGGTACTGATCTGCGCCGGAGTCAACAGCAGGGTATCGATGCCGGATGCCGGATAGGCCCGGGGCGCCGCGGATGTCGTTAGTGAAGGATGCGGCGGCTCGCCGGCGGCAGCAGTCGGCGAAGCCAGTATGGGCGCGACTGCGGCACTGGTGGACCCGTGGGCCCACGGCCTCCACACAAAGACGAGCGTCCCGAGAAGGCCAATCGCCGCGATCGCCCCCAACGCGATGCGCCGTTGCCGTCGCGAGCCTCTTGCGCTGTCCGGTTGGACGGAAGCCGGCCGCGGCTCGGCCTCCCTCGTCGGCGCTGACGGTGGCGTCGACGCCGCGATCGTGGGAGCTGCACGGGTGGTTGCATGCTGTGGTGCGGATTGTTCGGCAAGGGCGCGAGCGAAGTCGGCGCACCGGGGAAATCGGTCGGATGGATTCTTCGCGAGTGCCGTGGACAAGACGGGATCAAATGCTGCGAGCTCGGGTTTTGTGTCGGCACACGCCGGTGGTGCCAGGTTGAGGTGGCGGCCGATCACAATAGCGGGGTTGGAGTGTGGGAATGGTTGCGATCCGGTAAGCAGGTGGTAGGCGGTGGCGGCGAGCGAGTACTGGTCGGCGCGGCCGTCGATGTCTTGCCCGGTGAGCTGTTCGGGGGCGGTGTAGGCGACTGTTCCAACGGTGAAGTTGGTGGCAGTTAGACCGCTGATGTCATCGACCATGCGGGCGATGCCGAAGTCGGTCAGCAGGATTCGTCGCTCTTCGTCGTCGTGGACGTTGGTGAGCATGATGTTTGCGGGTTTGACGTCGCGGTGCAGGAGGCCCTGTTTGTGGGCGTAGTCCAGGGCCGCGGCGACGGCGGTCACAATTTCGATGACCAGTTTTTGTGGCATGCCCGCGGGAAATTGCTGTGATAGCAGGTGTCCGGCATCGCGGCCGTCGACGAAGTCCATCGAGATCCATAGTTGACCGTTGTATTCGCCGCGGTCGTGAACACCGACGATGTGGGGATGCCACAAGGTCGAGGCGAGGTCGGCTTCGCGAAGGAACCGTTCTCGAAAGCTCGCATCTGCGGAGAGGTCGCGTGCGAGTAGTTTCAACGCATCGCGACGGGGCAGGCGCGGATGCTGGGCGAGGTAGACCTCCCCCATCCCGCCCCCACCGAGCCGGCGCACGACGGTGTAACCAGCGAACACCTCGCCCTCGGCCAGCGGCATGCCCGCATACTAGCTACGACTTTCCGGGCGCTTCGCCAAATTTCATACATTCAGGAACCAGCGTTCAGGAAGGCTTGTAAGCGCATCGACTTAGGCAACACGGATGACTGCGACTACCGCCGGCGTGGCACACCGCGCAATAGTGATCGGCACCTTTGCTAGTGAAGGCCGGAAAGCGCCGTACTGACTTGCCCTGAGAGATGCGTCAGGTGCCGAAGACGCTCAGCTCGCCGACTTGCCCGCGCTGATGCGGAAGCGCAGTGGGATCGACGCCCGACCCAGCAAACCCACTCCCCTACCCCACACCGCCGGCCCGATCGGGGCCTGGGGTCAATAACGATTAGGCGTACACGAGGCGGTCGAAGAGTCCGCGCCAGCGGCCCGACCACGCCGAACCAGGACGATGACCTCCGCGGCTGGGCTATTTCGACGATGAACCTGGCGAGACGCGTCGCAGGAGCCGTCTCCGAGCATAAGCTCGCGCTATGCCTGGAGTCGGCGAGGTCGTCCGTTGTACAGACGGAACCTGGATGGTGCGGCCGCCGCAGTGCTGCGAGAACGGCCACCGGCTCGGGCCGGGCGGGGTTCTGGTTGGCTCAGTCCCCTGCTCGTGTGGGCGGCACCTTACGTGGCGATGCGAATGCGGCGCCGTTAGCTACGGGCCCGCCTTGAGAGCTGGTTGCGGGCTGCTTGAAGGTCCTGCTCGGGTGCGCAACGGGTGACGATGAGTCCCCGGCACCTTGCATAGCGTAGTGCGCTTAGCCGACGCCGGGAAGTGCAGCGTCGGCGGGCGGCTGCAGGTGCCGCGGTGCCGCAGGTGGGTTTGGCCGTGTCCTCGAGGTGCTGGTGCGACATGCTTTGGTGTTTCTCACTTTTGGTGCGAGCTCGGTTGCGTGTTCGATGGCGTGGTTGACCACGTTGGGGGCTTGCTGGGGCAGCATGTGGCCTGCCGTCGGCACGTGCAGGTGCACGGCGTTGGGGATGGCTGCGGCGAGCTCGTGTGCATGCTGGGGCGGGGTTAGTGGGTCCCCTCCCCCGCTGACGACGATGGTTCGTGCGCGAATCCCCGGAAGGGCCTGGTAGACATCGTAGTTGCGCAGGCTGGGGAGGTAGCCGACCGCAGTGGATGTGGCGGTGGTGGTGAGCGCGGTGAGGGCGGTCGCGGCGAAAGTGGCGGCGGGCAGGCGGCCGCGTATGGGAGCCAGAGTGACGCACAATGGTGTGACCAGGCGGTGGAGGACGTGTTCGGGCGTGTGGGTGGCGACGTGGGCTAATGCTGCGGTGGCTGGGGTTGAGAGCAGGCGTCCTAGTCCGCGCTGGCTGAGTTTGCGGGCAGCCGTCGCCACGAGGACCAGGCCGCTGGGATCGATGGGGCGCTGGGCCGCCGGGCGGCAAAGGTAGGCCAGCGCGGCCATGCCGCCCATCGAGTGGGTGACCAGTGTGAGCGGGGTTTGGATGTCGAGAGCGGCGATGACCGACGTGAGGTCGTCAGCGAGCTGGTCGATGGTGTAGGTGCCGACGGGCGCGCAGGTCGATAATCCATGCCCGCGGTGATCGTAGGTGACGATCCGGACGCGTGGGCCCCATCGCTGGCTGAGGTAGCAGACCTGCAGTGCCCAGCTTGCCTGGCTTAGGCATAAGCCGTGCAGGAGAACAACAGTCGCTGTTGGGTGTCGGGGGTTGAGGTCATGCACGGCTAGACGCACGCCGTCGACGGTAGTGATCGCCCGTTCGGTGAGCTCGGGCGGGCAGGTTAGCGGTGAATGTGCATTCATCGCAGTGGGACCGCCGTTCGATGTAGCGACAAGAGGCGGGCGGCTCGAGCCATCGCGAGCAGAACGGTGCCGGACCGGAACGACGCGACCGTGATGGAGTTGGGCATCTTCGTTTGACCCTTCCGCTGTCACCTGGGCATGCGTTGGAGCACGCGCGATATCTAAGTGTTGTCACGGCGACGTCGAGGGCCCACACCCCAAAATCCCGAAAGTGGGCCCCGGTAAGCCCTTTTGGCTGATCAGTCTGAGGTGACGGATTGCGCGCTGAAATGACCCCGCGCCAGGTGTGCCGCTCCCCCGCCGGCGGCGCCCCGAATCAGGAGTCGACGCTGAGGAATTCGTCGGCGCTCTTTTTGATCTTCCTGATGTGGCGGTGGTCTAGGTTTGCAGCCGCGCCGATGGTGCGCTGGGGTTCACGTTTGTCGTAAAGGCGTTCGAGGATGTCGGCCGTTTCGGCGATGGTCAGCTGGGCGATCTCAGGCACGCCGCTGTTGCGCTCTTTGACCGCGGCCGCCGTCGATTCCAGCCGCAGCCGCCGCTGTGTAGTCAGTGTCGACCATCCACTCACGGGCTCGAGGCCATCGCCGCGGTGGGCCTGCTGGTGGGGAGGCCGCGGTGACGACAGCCCCAAGAGTGCCAGTGTCGAGTTGACGATCGACAGGTCGACGGCGATCGGCCACAGAATGGCTGCCAGAGCATTGATGCCCAGCATGACCATCAGGTCTCGTAGCGAGAAGAACGACATGGTGAAGGCGCACCCTGCTACTGCGAAGGTAAGGAGCAAGGTGGTGCCGAGGACGAGCGCGTCGACGAGCGTCCACCCGTCGCGCCGGCGTGTTTTGATGAGGAGGGCGACCGAATGGGTGGCACCCAAAAGTATTGTGGGAGTAACGATTGCGGCGATCGCGGCCCAGATTCGCATTCCCGGCGGGGCTGTGAGCCAGGCGTGGAGGAAGTTGCCCCCGATCGATACGCCTGTCGCCAGCAGTAGCCATGCCCAGAAGAAGCGTACGGCGTTGCGTCTTGCCTCATCGATGGTCTGCGCACCGCGCGTCCGCGTATTCCACGGCCATTGTCGCGCTGGGCCGGCCGGGCCTGAGTGGTCAGCGAAAGCCGGTGCATCGTGGTGGGGCCCGTCGTCGAGCCGTATCGGGGCGCCGGCGTCCACGCGTGGGCCTAGGTGTGGGGCTTCTGTGCGTTGCGGGGATCCGTTGCGGGCCGCAGCGGTGTCGACGACGGTCATGCGGGCAACTCCGGGGATGTTTGTGGCTGCTGGCGTGGCGCGGTGGTCGTGGTCAGGTGATCGAGGACGTTCCAGAGGGCCAGGTCGTGACTTTCTGGTTCCAGGTTGGCCTTTCGGCTTGCTGTCCGGTGCTCACGGATAGCCTGAACCGCCGAGGCGAATCGGTCGTGGTATACGGCTCCCCTCCCCCGCTGGTCAACTCGGGCCTGGCGGATCTCCCCGATTTCCTCAAGAGCGGCGCTGACCGTGTGGTCAAAGTTCTTGGCCGCCAAGGACCAGCGATCGTGCGCGGCTTTTGCGGCGAACCACTCGCGTCTACCCTGCTCCCCGCGGCCCTGACAGGTCGCGTGGAATTCGTTGAGGCGCCGATTCTTTCGGTAGATCGCGCGCCGGTTACGGTCGCGCATCGCGATGAGGACGCGCTTCGTTCTGTCGATGAGCTTCGACGCCGTCAGCTGCTCCCACGCACCCGCGTCGCGAACCGGAGGGTACGCGTTCTTCAGCAGTACCTGCTCGAATTCGTCGTCGTTGAGCCCGGCCAGGCTCGGGGCTGCCGTGACATCCGCCCTTTCGGAACGGATACGTGCGGCGCGCGCGGGCTTGACCACTCGGGTGCCCCTCTCAGATTAGAAGCCGTGCATGGGTCCGTGCGTCAGATCAAAGGCGTACGCATCTAAGTCTGCTCGATTGCGGCACAGGGGATCACACCCCGAAATCCGCGCCCCGCCAAGGCGAGCGTCCACCGAGTCCCACGCGATGCTGCCTCTCCCCCACTCCCGTATCGGCTCGCCAAGCTGATGGGACCATCCGTTTGCCATGAAGATCGGACTGGTTGTGCTCCGGTCACTTCGCCGTGTGGTGATGGTGGCTCACTTTGCGGTGTTGGTTCAAATCCGGTGTTGCGGCCGCGACAGATGCTCCGGCGGTGGCGGGTCGCGCCCAGGCGCCTGGCTTAACACCGAGGAGTCCACTTCCTTGCCACCCGCCGCGGCACCCAGAGACAGCGTTGACGTGATCGACGGTGGCTGTGGGCCGGCTGCGGTGCCTTGCACGCGGGCTACGGTTGGTCGTGTGAGTCAACCTGCCCGGTTGAGCTGGGTCCTGGCGCTCAATCTCTTCCTGATCATCGGTCTCGTGGTCACCGGGCTGGCGGCGGGTTCGCTCGGCGTGCTGGCCGCCGCCGGCGACACCGCCGCGGATGCATCAGCGATCGCGCTGGGGCTTTTGGCCGTGCATCTGCGTGACCGCCACGACATGGCTCAAGCGCCCACGCACGTCGCCGGCCTCAACGCGTCGCTGCTGCTCATCGTCGTCATCTATGTGGGTGTCGAAGCCGTTCACCGCTTGACCACCGGCAGCCCGCCAGTGCACGGCCTGCCAGCGCTGATCGCCTCCGCTGTCGCAATGCTGGTCATGCTGGTATGCGCGGCGATCCTGGGACGGACCGCCGCTGACGAGGACCTCCACATGCGCTCGGTACTGCTGGACACCCTGGCTGACGCGTTGGCCGCTGCCGGCGTCGCGGTCGTCGGCACCTTCATCCTCGTCACGGGCAGGCTGTTTTGGCTCGACTCGGTGGTGGCGATCCTCATCGGCGCCGTCATCGCGGCCGGATCCGTCCGACTCCTCGGTCAGGTCGTCTCCGCGCTACGCCACGGTGAACCGATCAACATCGACGACGACTAGGGGGGCGTGTTCTTGGCGCTCACCGAAAGTGAGCGGCGGCACAACCCAATTACTGCCACTCAAACTTGTTGGCGCCGGCACCGAGGTGTGCAACGGACTCTTTGACAAACCTCGACGGCGTTGCCGATCTCCGCGCGACGATCTGCGAGCTGCCGCGGGCGCCCGCCTGCCTCGGACGGGCTCTAGTGGGCCGACGTCGCGAGCGCACATGCCGCCACTCCCCCACTGGTGCGCGACGACGCTGACCTTGGCGCCCCCCATTGGCCCGCGGGTCGAGTGTTGGTCATCACGCCAGGGTGAAGACGGCACCAACGCCCCGGTCGGAACATGCGCGACAACTCGGCAGCCCCCGGATTCCTTGCCGACACAGCCGGGTGAACCTCACGAAAGAAGTGCTGGATCTCCGTGATTCACCAGAGAACCACGCAAGCCGCGGCTCAGACGCATTAACACCGGCCGATACCGCCCACAGACGCCCCGTTGGGCGTTTCATTTCGTCACTGTGACAGTCGATTTCGGGGCGATTCACACCGCGCGCCAAACGGCATCCTGGGTCGTGGCCTCGATGCGCTGCAGCCCTGTGCCCGCGACGTCGTCATCAATTCGTTCACCCATTCCATGTGACATCCAGGACGCTACGGGCTTTCTAACCCGATTCGCCACTGCTACAACGGCTTCTATCTTGGTATGACGCGGCACCTGCGGCCCTGCCGTGGTACAGACACGGTAGCCAGCGGTGACCATGGCTGATGCTGTGGCTGGTGCTCGTATCCAAGCAATCGTCCGCGGCTCAACCGCGTCCAATACCTGCGCCCTTATCGGAGACGGCGCACCGGATGTGGTTGGGTACGCAACACGCCCGACTAGCTCGGCAACAATTGCGTTGCAAACAGGTGCCCAGGCCGCGCGCCCATCGCGGCGTGTATTGATTTGCTCGTGTCTGGTTCGATATAGAGCACGGCCCTGTCCTGGATACGCTCGCGTGGCGTGATCTCGGCTCGCTACATGGTTGTGGATTAGGTGATGGCACCGGTATGTGCTCATACCTTTGGTTAGGTATGAGTCTAGGTATTGCCCATGGCCGCGGTCTAGGCATGGGCATGCACAGTGATACCTGGTGGCGGCGCGGTTTGTTACCAGATCACTGTCTGTGTTGGTCGTGAAATTGGCACCAACGCGTCGTGCCATGGTTGCGCGGTTACGGTGATCGCTGTGAGTGCCTTTGCGCCATCGTCCACTTGCCGGCAGGCGCGGGAGTAGGTACTGCACCGGCCGCACACCGATACCTTGCTTGGGGTCGTGGTTCGCGTGGGCGCTCGCATGGGGTTTGCCATGGGGTGCGATGTCAGGTGCGTGACGCTGATCACGACTCGGTGAAATGCGTGTGTCGCGGCGCGTTGCGCGATGGCGAGTCGCGTTGAGGCCACTACACTTCGGTAACCATGAACACCGATGTGCTACGGCGTATCGCGAAATATGCTGTGCCACGCGCATATACGGCGACATCGCGCCAGGCTGAGGAGCCAACATGACCAACAGCCTAACGACCTGGGACGAACCTGGGCTGGCGATTAACTGGGCGCGTCTTGGTCATGTGTACGTCGTTGGAAACGGCAAAGGTGGGGTTGGGAAGACGACGACGAGTGCGCACATCGCGGCGCTCGTAGCCTCCGATGGTGCGCGCACCCTGCTCATCGACCTCAACGGCCAGGGCAATTGCGCTCTGCTGCTTGGGTTCGCCAATACCGAACGCGACGACAAAGGCCGCAATCTCTTCAGCGCTGTCACCGCAGGCGCGCAATTGGCGCCCGTCCGAGACGTCAGGCCCAATCTCGACGTCGTTCCCGGAGGTCAGTACGTGCGCCGGATCGCGTCTGTCTTATCCGCCGAGATGTCGACGAAAGACGACGCCAAACGAGTCCATCTTGCCCTGGCCGAGTGCTTGCAAGCTATTGCTGGTGAGTACCGCGTGATCATCATCGACACGCCACCGGAGAACCCACTACTGTCCAACATCGCCCTGTGCGCAGGCCGTTTCGTGATTGTCCCGATGCGCACCGATGAGTACTCGCGACAAGGATTGCGCGATATCGCCGCGGACATTCGAGGCATGCGAGAGCACAACCCGTACCTGATGTTGCTTGCAGTGTTCGTGTTCGGGTCGGGTACGAGCTCGAAGAAGATCCGCCGGGACATGGCGAAGAGTGTGTCGGAGGATCTCGGCCAAAGCTCCGACATGCTGCTCGAGAGTTTCGTTCGACATGCAGAGTCGGTGGCCAGCGAAATGGTTAAGTTCGGGCGCCTGGCATACGAACTCGAGCAGGAGATTGAGAACAACCCGAAGTACTGGGAAGTCCGCAAGGGCAGCGCGAAGAACGCAACGACCGTCAGCGAGACCTCGCGTCTTGTCGCCGAGGACTTCGCCAAACTCGCGGCCGAAGTCCTGACGCGCGCCGCCAGCAAGCGAGCCCAAATGATCGATCAAGGAGAGTGGCCATGAGCAATCTGCGTGAACAAAACATGCCGAACGAGGATCTGTCCGACCTCGGCGCACCAGCCAGGCCACGCGGTGCGGGCCTCGCGGATCTGGTAGGGGACACGCCCGCGGCCACGCCTATAACCCGCCCTGCGCGGCCCGACCGTCCGCAGGCCGAACCGGCCGCGCCGACGCCCATCAGACCGGTTACTACGGCCGAAGACGTCGCGGAGCCGGCCGGTCGCAACGGCCGCCGACGCGGGCGACCGCGCACGCGCGTGCGGCCGGTAACCGCCGTGTACGTCAGCCCCGGGGTCAAACAGCGCTTCGAGGCCTACCGCCACAAGCAGAAGGCGACGAACCTGCAGGTGGTACTCGAGGCCATCAGCACCAAGCACGACGACCTCACCGACATCATCAAGGCGGCGACCGTGAGCACGGCGCCGGTCAACCCACTTTTCCCAGCCGACCCTTCCGCGGTGCGCTACCTCGGCGGCGGCAGCGTCCAGATCGCCTTCAGCCCAACGCTTGAGCAAGAACAGGTCATCGATCGCATCGGCGGAGAACTTGGCTTCGACACTCGCAGCACCTGGATCGCCGCGGTGCTCAACGCCTTCCTGCCGGGTCGTAAGGATTCTCAGCCGGGCCGGGGCTGATCGACTGGGGGAGTGGCACCAGACGGTCCCTCCGCCGGGCTGCTGTGCTTCGGAAGCCGCTCGGCCGCTTAATGCTGTATTGGCGTCGGCCGCCTTTGGCGCGTCCGGTGTTATGCAAACCGGTTTGCGTGGTCCTGGGCTGATGTGTCGGGGCGGTCCGGACGGCGGGGCCGGGGGACATCACGTAAGGGTCGCGTGGTGGGAAGCGGGGCCTGTGGCACGCGTGTGGATGCGGGTCGGCCCGTGCACGCCTGCTCGACCCCCGGCGGTTGGTCTAGCTTGGTGGTGTTGTTTTGGCGACTTCGGTGAGTTTGGCGATGGTGTCCAGCAGGTTGTTGCGATCGGTCTGGAGCCGTTGGTTGAGGGCAGTGAGTGCGTCGATCTGCTGCTTTAGCTCGGCGTTTTCCCTTCGCGCCGCCTCGAGGTCGACGCCCTGAAGTTCGAGCAGTTGTTGCCATTCGCTCGTCACGGCGGGCGATCGGGGCGGCCACAGGCCCAGGGTATGTAGGTGTTGTTCGAAGCTGTCTGCAATGAGGAACCATGCGGGCGCGCCTTGGCGGCCGGCGATGTGCTGCCGCTCGCTGTCGACGACGTTCCCGGCGCGGGCCAGTTCAGTTGCCCATCGGCGTGTGCGTCCCGCTAGTTCGGCGGCTTGGGCTGCCAGGTAGGCGCGCCGGCCGGATGGGCTGTGCACTTCGCCGTATTCGCCGCCTGGCCACGGACTGCCGGCGGGCGCGCTCATGCGCGATGATTCTAGACCTGTTCCGGAATCTCTGGTGGCCCTTCGGTCATTATTCCGGAATCAAGCGGGATCAACCTTAGCGCAGACACGCAGTCGGATCAGTTTCCGGAAATGGTTTCCGGCGGTTAAGCTGTGTGGGTGCCCGCGTTTCTCGTGTTTGATCAGGCAATTCGGTCGTTCGCGAGCTGGCGCGGCGGGTTTCCGGAATCACGTGAATTGGATGGGGCGGCGGCATGAAGAACGCGCACCGGAAGGTGTATGGGCCTACGGGGATCAAGCATGGTTCTGAGGACCGCAAGCTGCAGAAGTACATCGGCAAGCGAATTAGTGAGGCTGATCATCGGCTGTTGACCAGCTATGCCGCTAGCCAGCAGGTTGATGTGGCCACGTTGCTGGCACCGCACGTGGACTTTCTGCTCGACCAAGCCCGACAGCACGAGGATGCATCGGCGCTCGCCGGCGATCGGTCGTGATCGATTCCCCCGTGGCCTTCGATCCGGTACTCGGTCGCTGAGTTCGGTTTACACGTTGAGGATCCGGCCGCCGAGGATGTCACCGATCAGGGCGATCGCGTCGGTGTGGTGGCTGGTGCTGTTGTCTTCCCTCTCGGCCGGGGGCCCGGTGCTCAGCACGGATTCGAGATAGGCCTGTTCGATGGGGTCGTCGTATCTCGGCGCCCAGCTGGGACCCGGCGCGGTACTGCTGGCGCCCGGTGTGGTTCGGCCCATCAGGGTGTCGCGAGCTTCTAGCCAGGTGCGCCACTGTCGTCGTTCGGCCCGGTATTCGGCGATGCGGCTCTGCATTATGTCGTCGAGGTGATGGGCTGTTGCGATGTCGTCGAGGCTGGTTAGGCCGCGGGCTACTGTGCCTCGGCCCGTCGTCTTGATGAGGCCGGCCACGGTGAGCTCGATGATGGTCGCATTGACGGTGCTTTTCGACAGACGAGCGGCGCTGTAGAGGTCGGCTCTGTTGGTCACTGCGTAGTAGGCGATCAATTCATAGACGCGTCGGTGCTGGTGACCGAGGACGTGCCATGCGGGATGGACATCTTCCACCCGTGCCCGCTGCAGTCGGATCGGATCAGTTTCGATCTTGTTTTGGCTGGTCAGGGCATACCAGTCGGCGTCGACTCCGATCGCGGACCGTACTTGTGTTACGGGTGATCCTGGCCGCTCTCGTAAGTCGCGTAGTACTCGCCATATCGTGTCGGGGCTCAGGAGCCCGCTGGCTAGCGACAGGGCCCGGCCGCCGACGCCTACTACGGGTGTCCCGTTGATGACCTGTCCGGCTCGGGCAGCGTGCACGGCAAGGGTTTGTAGTACAGCTTGGACAGTCCAACGGTAGCGCTGGCCTCTGAATTCTCTATCCGCCCATGCGCAGCCGTTCGCGAGCCAGTTTCGCAGTTGCTCGGATCCGTGTCCTCCCCTTGTCCCCCCCTGTGGGTACTTTGTCTTGTGCTGCGGGGGTCGGTCTTTCTCGAGGTTTGCTGTGAGCCAGGTGATGGCTTTGGTGAAGTCGCGGGTCAGGGCGGCGCGGGCGTGGTGGTGGTAGCGCTGGTAGGAGGCGCCGAGGCCGTCGTGCCAGGGCCGGCCGGGGGCGATGAGTGCGGTGATGCTGGTGACTGTGTGGCCGCGCCATACGGCGTGGGTGATGACGGACATGCGTGCTTCGGACGGGGTGGGCCAGGTGCGGTCGGTGGTGTTGTGGTTGCCGCGGGTGGCGAAGTCGTGCACGGCGGGCGGTAGGGGGTCGTGGCGTACGTGGGCGGGGGCCAAACGGAGGTCGTTGCCGGCGCCGATGGTGGCGGCGCTCGGGGTTTCGGCCAGTGATGCGCGGGGGGTACTGGTTGGGGTGGGGGACAGGGCGCCTAGGAGGACGTAGAGGCGCGGGAGTAGGTCAGGTTCTGAACGGGTGGCGAATGCGTCGCGGGCAGCGTCGAGCGGGCCATCGAGGATGCGGTAGCCGCCTTGCTTGCACGGGGAGCCGGGTGGAGTGATGCAGCCTTGGGTGGGGTTGAGGTTGGGGGTGATGTCCAAGGTGGGTAGGCGGGCGGCTAAAAGCCGCATCAGCAGGGTGATTTCGTCGACGGAGGCCGAGGTGCCGATGGCCAGCGGCACGAGCAGGTGGCGGCCGCCGCTGGTGGAGCGGTCGGTCACGGTCACTCCGCCGCACTGGGTGACCCAGTTGATCGCTTGTGCTATGTCGGCGTCGACGGCTGCTTGGCTGCCGCGCTTGGTGTCGAAATCCATTGGTAGCAGCTGTGTTCGGCCGTTGGTGTACAAATGCACCGCCGCGGGTCGGGTGGGCAGGGTGGCGCGAAGCGGTGCGGTGTGGCTGAATTTGTCGGTCTCAGGTGACCACACACGCATACGGGTGCGCCCGGGAGCCGCGATTTCGCGCGCTAAGGCCTTCCAGACCGCGGCGGGCTGCGTTGAGGCTGGGCTGGTCACGGGTTAGGCAGGCCGTCGAAGGTCGCTCGAGGTGGCGGGCTGGCTGGGCAGCTCGATGAGTTCACCGAAATTGCCGAGGGTGACCCAGCGCCGTTGGCGCCAGTAGACGGGCCAGCTGGTGATGGGCTGGCGTGTGTTGGTGATGTAGCCGTAGCGTGCCGCGGTGGCGGCGTCGGTGTGTTCGATGAGCTCGGCGCAGTTGGCGCAAGCCGCTAGGGCGGATGCGGGGGAGTCAGGTGGTAGCGGCGTGCCTTGCGGCCGGCGGGTGAAGATGAGGTGCTGGACTAGAAGGCATGCCGGAGCAAGGATTTCGCAGTGTCCACTGGCACGCGCGGTGACCATCGCGGCTGCGGCCGCCGGGAGTTGGTGGACGGGCAGGGCCCCGACCAGAGGCGAAGTACGGCGGCGGGTTGTGACGGTGCCGCGCAGCGACGCGGCGGGTCGCAGTAGGTGTCGCTTGGCGGGTAAATCGTGATCGATCCAAACACCGGCCCACATTCCGAAAGTTCGCTTCTCGGCGAGGGTTTCGGTTCGGCAGCGTTGAAGCCTGGGGCACGAAAGGCACAGCCGGCGGGTGGCGGCCTGCTGGGCGGGATCGGCCCATCGCTCAGGTGCACGTTGGCAAAAGCCGGGCAGCGAAACGGTATTGCGACTCACAGGAGTGTCCTCTATCCTGAAGCCAGGCCCCCTTAGGCCTTGGCTCCGCACGTCAGGCGCCCCAATTAATCGAAGTTCCAGCTTCGGTTGACAGACTCCCCGCTTCGGCGGGGTTTTCTGTTGCTGGGGCTATTCGGTTGTCGGCTTGGGTTGCCTCACAAGGCGATAGGGTCAGGTCCTCCTAGTCGTGGTGTCGTGAACGAGTCTGACACGAGGCCCTGCGGATTGACCGCAACGACACGCAGGTCAGACTTGGCATGGGTTGGTCAGCATGCTTGTTTGTGGGCTGTGGGCGCCGGTTGGATGAGGTCTGCCGCGCGCGCCCACTGCTGCGACGAGGTGGGGAGCTGGCGCAGCGGGGTCGGCGCTGACGCCGCTGCGAGTGCCGATGGGGCGGGTTGCAGCGGACGCGATTCGGCGCGGGGCTGAGGGACCGCGACGGCGGGGCGCCCCTGGCCGATAGCCGCCACCGCGTGCAGTTGGTTAAGGGCTTGGCGCCGGCTTTTTGACGTCCCGTACTCGTTTTGCGGGGGTATCCCCACCCCGGCGACAACGCCTTGCAGGCGCCAAAGGGTGCTCCGGTCCTTGACGGCGTCAGCGGCGCACGTGAAGCGCCTCCAGCATTGTCGGCACAGCCGCTTGGCTTCGGCGTCGGTGTGCGATTCCGACCATTGATCGGGCCGGGTCCGGCATGGGGGAGTGGGGAGTCCAAGGGCGGTGCTGGTCATAGCGATGTCGCCTTCCATGTCTAGAATCTCGCGTCTCGGCGCGTGCGATGGTTTCAAACCATAGTTTGTTACTGTTTACATCGCAAGCGATGTGAAGGAAATGGCTGCATGCCGGGGGTGCGCATGTTCCATCGCCGGCGTGCAACCAGTGGATAGACTGACCCGGTGTCCGAGGTGGAGCTCGATCCTGGTATCGAGTTCGCCGGCGCCCAGTTCGCTATGTGGCGGAAGAAAAAGCGCGTTACGCAGCGACAACTGATGGACGAGAAGATCATTTCGCAGGCCCCGCTGGTTCATTTCGAAAACGGCCGCAGCTGGCCGCGCGAACGCACCCGCGCCAAACTTGAGGAGCGCCTGGGCCTTCCCGCGGGCCAGATCGCCAATTGGCGCTATGGTAATGCGGCACCTGCGACTGCTGATGCGATGCCTTTGCGGACAGATGTGATGGTGGCTGCGCTGGATATTGCAGTGCAGGCCGTGACGACCGACGCGCAGCGCCTGCCGCCGCCCGACGATCCGGGCTATTGGTCGGCGGTCGTGGAAACACTGCGCGACCTGCGCAAACTCGACACCACAGTGACTGCGGCGGCACGAACGACGCCGGTGGAGTCGGTGCTAGCGCAACTGCGGACAGTGCGACGTACCTACGATGGTTTGGTCCGCGCGATCGCTGCGGCCCGGCCAGACGAGCGGGGCCCGCAGCTGTATGTCGCACGGACCGCCGCGCAGATGTCGGTGCAGGAGGCCGCGGCCGCGGCCGGAGTACCCGACCCGATGATCGTGGCTGTCGAGTCCTGCCAGATCGAAGCGCCGCCACAGATTCAAGCGCTGCTGCTGCGCCTGCGCGACTGAGCCTGGGCGCTCGGCCCCCCCCCCAGAATTCGCCGCAATGCCTGCTCGGAACCGTTTTTGGGGTGTGATCAGGTGGTTTGGTGGGGGTTAGGTTCTGGGTGTGGTGGGTGGTTTGGATTTGGTGGTGGCTCGGGTGGGGGCTGCGCTGAGTCGGGGGCACGCGTTGTTTTCGCCGGCGCCGGTGGATGGCAGTGGTGTGTTGGCGGGGTCGTCAGTGGTGTTGGGTTCGGCGGCGGGTCGGGTGGGTGACGGTGTGCAGTTGATGGATGCCCACGGCGGGTTTGGGCGTTCTTATGGCGACGCGGGGGGTCGGCTGGCTGGGCGGTTCGCGGCGGCTGGCGGGTTGGATCGGGTGTTGGGTGGGATTGCCGGTGATGCGGCCGGTGCCGATGGGCGCGGTCGCGGGCAGTCCGGTGAGGTGGTCTCTGCTGCCGGCGATGATGTGGCGCGGGTGGGCCCCTATACGAATACCCCGGCGGGTCAGCAGGCGTTGTTGCAGACGTTGCGTGATCGTGTCGATGAGCAGCGCCGGGTGATTGCGGCCTACCGCCAGCGTGATGCCCGGCTGGCGGCCATGGTGCGGCAGTTGAGTTATGGCCGCGCCGGTGGCGGTGGGGGATTGGGTTCGATGCTGGGCGCGATGCCCGGCATCGGCGGTGGTCGAGGCTCCGGCGCCGGCCTCGGCAACCTACCCACAGGATTGAACCTTCTGAGCGGGTTGGCAAGCGGCGCAACAACACCCGGGCAGGGCGACTCGGCGTCGCGCGCAACCGCGGGCACACCACTGGGCAGTTTGACGCTCGACTCGTCTCCGCGTGAAGTGGCCGCGGCGATCATTCATGAAGCACAGCGCCGCGGCTATTCACCTCGCCAGACAATCGCTATCTTGTCCGATGCAATACAGGAAAGTGGGTTGCGGCCGCGCGCCGTAAGCCCAACGGATTGTGGGAAAGTATTTTTCAACAAGACTCCAGCTATCCGGGCCGCGGCAATCCCAACACGGCGATCGCAGAGTTTTTCAACCGCCTCGAACACCACGGCGGACCGTCCTCGCCGGATATCTGGAAGTCGATCTTTTGGCTTCAGCAGCGCCCGGGCGAACCGTCCGCCGGGGAAGCTTACGCCCATGGGAGGCAGGCCTACCTCCGCGAAATCCAAGGCCAGCTACCGAAAGCGACGGATATGTATCGCGATATCGCCGGTATTTTCTGAGATTTAGGCTTCGCGGCATCGTTTATCTGGGGAATAGCCGGTAGTATTACCGGTAGTGAAACCGGAAGTTAAGGGGTGCCTGGTATGGCGGACACATTAGACCGGGCGGTCGAAGCCACGGAGATCGTCGATGCCTTGAAGCCGTTCGGGGTGACGCAACTCGACGTCGCAGCGGTAACGCAGGTCACTGACCGGGCGGTTCGCAGTTGGCGAACGGGCGATATCCGCCCTGATCGCTACGACCGGCTTGCGCAGCTTCGTGACCTGGTCCTGCTGCTTTCAGATTCACTAACCGCCCGAGGTGTCGGCCAGTGGCTACACGCCAAGAATCGCCTGCTAGACGGTGAGCGCCCGATCGACCTGCTCGCCCAGGAGCGCTATGAGCGGGTACGCGGCGCGGCCGAATCCTTCATCGACGGCTCGTACGTGTGACGCTCGCCGACGCGGTGGCGACAGCACCGCGGCGCAAGCTGACCGGGAAATTCTGGCACCAGGGCTCAACGCGGCACCCGCTGGTGTCCTGCACGGATCCTGCCGCGGGGCCTGGTCGTTACCACCGAACCGGCGAACCGGGTGTCTGGTATGCGTCCAACCGGGAGCAGGGTGCGTGGGCTGAACTGTTCCGTCATTTCGTCGATGAAGGTATCGATCCATTCGAGATTCGTCGCCGCGTCGGTCGTGTATCGGCCGAGCTCCAGGTGCTCGATCTCACCGACAGCGAGATCCGGTCGCATCTACTTGTGGACGAGGCAGACCTTGTGTCAGACGACTATGCCACTACCCAAGCCATCGCCGCTGCCGCCCGCGACGCCGGGTTTGACGCCGTACTGGCCCCGGCCGCCGCGCTACCCGGTTGTGAGACGCTGGCCGTGTTCGTTCACGCGTTGCCGAACGTGGACGCCGAGCGATCAGAGGTCCGTCAACCTCCTCCGCGGCTCGCGGACCTTCTTTCGGTAATCCGGCCACACGAAAATGTGCCCGACACGGTGCGTCGATTGCTTAGGACGTTGGAACGACTTGGGGCCGAAGCGATTCGGCGTCGACGCGGCTAGTCGGCCGATACCACCTAGGGCGCGAGAGGCGCCCAATAATCGCGGTTCCCGCTTGCGGCACTTTCTCGGGGTGATTGCCCTGGACTCGCCATGCGTGCGCTCTGTTCGTCGGGACGTCAGTGTCTGGTTTTTGGGGTGTGATCAGGTGGTTTGGTGGGGGTTAGGTTCTGGGTGTGGTGGGTGGTTTGGATTTGGTGGTGGCTCGGGTGGGGGCTGCGCTGAGTCGGGGGCATGCGTTGTTTTCGCCGGCGCCGGTGGATGGCAGTGGTGTGTTGGCGGGGTCGTCAGTGGTGTTGGGTTCGGCGGCGGGTCGGGTGGGTGACGGTGTGCAGTTGATGGATGCCCACGGCGGGGTTGGGCGTTCTTATGGCGACGCGGGGGGTCGGCTGGCTGGGCGGTTCGCGGCGGCTGGCGGGTTGGATCGGGTGTTGGGTGGGATTGCCGGTGATGCGGCCGGTGCCGATGGGCGCGGTCGCGGGCAGTCCGGTGAGGTGGTCTCTGCTGCCGGCGATGATGTGGCGCGGGTGGGCCCCTATACGAATACCCCGGCGGGTCAGCAGGCGTTGTTGCAGACGTTGCGTGATCGTGTCGATGAGCAGCGCCGGGTGATTGCGGCCTACCGCCAGCGTGATGCCCGGCTGGCGGCCATGGTGCGGCAGTTGAGTTATGGCCGCGCCGGTGGCGGTGGGGGATTGGGTTCGATGCTGGGCGCGATGCCCGGCATCGGCGGTGGTCGAGGCTCCGGCGCCGGCCTCGGCAACCTACCGGTGAGCCAGTTGGTGGGCCTGGTGCGCCCGGACCGTTCGCCTAATAGCGGGCTGCCGGGGGATATGGGTGTGGCCAACGACCCTGATTCCGGTCTTGGTGCGCCCGCGGCGCGAGCGGCGTTGTCGCGTCGGGGTTCACCGTATGTGTGGGGTGCTTGTCGCCTGCCAGGGTGATGGGACCTCTGGTTTGCCATGAGCATGGGACCGGGTTGTTCCGGTTGTAGGCCGTGTG
>LQPB01000101.1 GCA_002102225.1 Mycobacterium interjectum | reverse complement strand
GGCGGTTTCAAGGTTTGCTTGCAACAGTGGCTTCTGACGCGGTTGACAGTAGCCGATCGAGGACTTTGGCGGGGCTGTCCCAGTCGAAGCGTTTCCGGGGCCGGTTGTTGAGCTCGATGGCAACCTCGTCAAGATGGGCAGCCGAGTGCACCGAAAGGTCAGTGCCCTTTGGAAAGTATTGCCGCAGAAGGCCATTTGTGTTTTCGTTACTGCCGCGCTGCCACGGCGAATGTGGGTCACAGAAGTAGATATCGATCCCGGCGGCGATGCTGATACGGGCGTGGGCCGCCATTTCGTGGCCCTGATCCCAGGTCAGCGTTTTCCACAGATTCTGAGGAAGGGCTTGGATCTTGGCGATCATGGCTTCGGCGACCACGTCGGCCTCGCGGCTGGCGGGCAGGTGCAGCAGCTGCACAAAACCAGTGGAACGCTCCACCAACGTGCCGATCTGGGAGGCCTGATTTTTGCCGATGATCAGATCGCCCTCCCAATGCCCGGGCACGGCCCGGTCAGCGGCCTCGGCGGGGCGTTCGCAGATGTTGACCATGCCCGCAATGGAGCCACGACCATCGCCGGCGCGGGCTCGCCGACGAGGTTTGCGCAGCGCACGTCCGGTGCGCAGGCACTTGGCCAGTTCGCGGCGCAGCTCGCCGCGTCCTTGCACGTAGAGCGCCTTGTAGATGGTCTCGTGGGACACTTGCATCTCCGGGCGGTCGGGATAGATCTTGGCTAGCTCGCCGGCGATCTGTTCGGGGCTGTATTTCTTGGTCAACAACGCTTGCACCCTGTCACGCAAGGCCGGGCAGCGGGCCAGCTTGCCAGCCTTGGGACGACGTGCCCGCTCCTCGCTACGGCGCTGAGCGATCCGCCCCGAGTAACCCGACTTGGCGTCCCAACCGGCCTGGCGAGCTCCGAACCGATACTTAGCTCGATAGCGACCGGCCAGACCGCGAGCAGCACCGTTGTTGGCGATCTCGCGCATGATCGTCGACGGCGCCCGACCCAACCGATCAGCGATCGAGCGGATCGACTCACCCTGGGAGGTCCCAATCATGATCTGTTCGCGCTCATCAGGCGACAGCCGCGGGCGTTTGCGCCCCCGCGGCTCTTGCAACTTCGGATTCACCCCACCAAACCTGCGGAACCACCTGCTGCCACAGGTCATCGACACGCCGACGGCCACACCGGCGTCCTCCGACGACCACCCCGCAGCGATCAACTCCCAGAATCCACGCTGCACCGACAACACCGGAGGCAGCCCAGTCATCAACACCCCTAACTACGAAGTGTTGCAATCACCCCTTGAACCTAAG
>LQPB01000100.1 GCA_002102225.1 Mycobacterium interjectum | reverse complement strand
ATCATGGTCAACGCGGACTGGCCACTGCTCGCAGCCGCATACCGAACCCGCACAGCCCTACACATCGTCGACGACCTGCTCCAAGATGCCCGCGATACGGCCCCGATCCCGGCGCGGGATTGGTCGCATCTTTCTTCCGCGATGGTGCGCGAGGAGCTGGAAACCGGCCTGCGTGACATCGTCGCCCGCGAATTGCGGATCCCCGAGCCGGATCTGGAGAACGACCGGCCCCTCGCCGAACTGGGCCTCAACTCCCTCATGGCGATGGCGATCCGACGCGCGGCCGAGACGCTGGTGGGCGTCGAGTTGTCGGCGACAATGCTGTTCAACCACCCGACCGTCGCGTCACTGACCGAGTATCTCGCGAAACTTGTTGCCCCGTCGGAGGATTCCGAAGAGGACGAGATCGCGGCGCTGTCCGCCTCTGCAGGAAACACATTGGACAGCTTGCTCGAACGCATCGAGTCATCATCTGTCACCGCTGAGGAGCTCGCGTAATGCGAACTCTTTACAGCCGCATCTCGGCGATGACGGCTCAGCAGCGCACCGCCCTTTCCGAAGAGTTCTCGCGAGCATCGCGCACCACCACCACGGAGCCCATCGCAGTAGTGGGGATCGGCTGCCGCTTTCCAGGTGATGTGACCGGTCCGGATAGCTTCTGGGAGTTATTGGTCCACGGACGAAACGCAATCACCAAGATCCCCGCGGATCGCTGGGACGCGGACGCGTTCTACAGCCCGGACCCAATGACACCCGGGCATATGACCACCAAGTGGGGCGGGTTCGTTCCCGACATCGCGGGATTCGACGCCGAATTTTTCGGCATCACCCCGCGCGAGGCCGTCGCGATGGACCCTCAGCAACGAATGGTGCTCGAGGTCGCGTGGGAAGCGCTCGAACATGCGGGCATCCCGACGGATTCGCTAGCCGACACACGAACCGGCGTCATGATCGGCGCCTACTTCAACGAATACCAGTCGATACTGGCCTCCGGACCGCTCGACGTGGACGCCTACACCGGAACCGGCAACTCGCACAGCATCACCGCCGGACGGATCTCGTACCTGTTGGGCCTGCGCGGTCCGGCCGTGGCGGTGGATACGGCGTGTTCGTCGTCCCTGGCCGCGATTCATCTGGCCTGTCAAAGCCTGCGATTGCGAGAAAGCGACTTGGCGTTGGCGGGTGGCGTCAGCGTGACTCTGCGCCCCGAGACCCAAATCGCGATCTCAGCCTGGGGGTTGCTGTCGCCACAGGGCCGCTGCGCGACGTTCGATGCGGCGGCCGATGGGTTTGTGCGCGGTGAGGGCGCCGGGGTGGTGGTGCTCAAGCGGCTCGCCGACGCG
>LQPB01000099.1 GCA_002102225.1 Mycobacterium interjectum | reverse complement strand
GAGACTCACGCGATGGCCCTCTTACGTCAGGGACCGACACGCCGCCATCACTTACACCACTCCCCGGGACGCTCCCCTTTACGAATAATTGACGCCGCGTTTACGAACATTTGACAACGTGCGTCCGCCGGCCAGAATCATCGATCAACAGTGGGTACTCTGGCGGGTCGTACGCCCAGCCGGCAGGTGATTTTATGAGTGGCTAAATCAGTGAAAGTCCTTGCCGGGGCGACTTTCCAGACGCCCAACCCACGGCCCTTTCGAGCACTCGTCGAACCGGCGCGGTGTCATGCGGGAGTTCCAAATGTCGAGCGGGACCCGATATGACGTGTGTCAGACGCCCGGGAACCAGTGCGCGACTACGCGATTGAACTCGATATAGAGCGGGATTCCGACGGTGACGTTGTAGGAGAACGTCAAACCCAGCGACGCGGCCAGCGGCAGCGTCGGGCTTGCCTCGGGGATCGCCAGCCGCTGGACCGCCGGGACGGTGATATAGGAGGCCGCGCCGCACAGCACCGCGAACAACACGTAGGTGCCGCGCTGGAAGTGGGTGTGGGTCAGCTCCGCGTAGCTGTAGGCGGCCAGAATCCCCAGCACCGCAAACAAGTTGGGGGCCAGCAGGCCGAAGAGGATGAAGCCACGCCCGGCTTGCTTGAGGTCATGCAACTTTCGCGACGCCGTCATGCCCATCTCCAGCAGGAAAAGGCAGAGCACGCCCTGAAAGGCGGCGACAAAGAGCTCGTTCTGGTCGTGAACGACCTTCTGTCCCTGCAGCGCACTGACGAAGCCGATGATGATGCCGCCGATGAGAAGAATGAGCCCGGGGTTCAGGAAAACCTCCTGCAGGAGCTCGCGTGAGAAGAAGGGCATTCTCGTGGCCTTGCCGAGGGGCGGGCTGGCATCGGGCTCCCAGTCCGGATGCTCCAGCTTTTCCAGCGAGAATTTCAGCTCCTGCTCGATGCCCCGTTCTTGCTCGACACTGAGGCCCTGACGGGGCAGGGGCCTTGCGGCCGTGCCCGGACCGACCCCGGACCTGACCGGCGCGACGTAGCCGGGCTCGTCCGGCATGTAGCCCGATTCGTTGAGACCACGGTGTCGAAGGCGCATCACCAGGTACAGCGCCACCAGGCAGCCCGGGATCTCCATGATGGCCAGCAACACGGGCATGTAGGCGTTGAACGCGATGCCCACGCCCGACAGCACCGCCACACAGGTGGCAAAGGTTCCCGCCGAGTCCGAACCGTAGTAGCCGGCGACGGTCGCGCGGTCGACTCGGCGCATGGCAGTCGTATATTTCAGCACCACGTACGCCAGAACTCCGATCACGAAGTTCAAGGCGAAGCCCATCAACGCAAATCCGGCGATGTTGTCGATGTCGGCCGGCTGGACCTTGGCGAGCTCTTCGCCCCCCTGCCAACCGATGGCCAGCAGCAGGTACATCGTCAGGCCCTGATAGATCACGTACGGGAACTCGAACCGCACCTTGAGAATCGGGATCAAGAATCCGAAATAGAAGAAGAGCAGCAGCGGCTTGAAAAGATTGTGCGTGAAGTTCTGCCAGAACTCCTGCAGCATTGAGGGCGCCTCCGTGCGACTCAGTCCGGTGATGCGGGAAGCGGCAACTGGCGCGGGGCGTCCCAGAACATCATTAGAACATTGAGTACTCACACGACCCGAGTCAACCGAGTCATGGCGTCTTTACGCACAATTAACAACGTTGCTGGTGTGCCTGCAACGCCGCAATTGTGCGGCGCTAGAACCAGTGCGCAACCAGGCGGTTGATCTCGATGTAGAGCGGGATTCCGATGGTGACGTTGTAGGAGAACGTCAAACCCAGCGACGCGGCCAGCGGCAGGGTCGGGCTGGCCTCGGGGATCGCCAGCCGCTGCACCGCCGGCACGGCGATGTAGGACGCCGCGCCGCACAGCACCGCGAACAGCACGTAGGTCCCCGGCTTGAAATCGGCATGGGTCGCCGACGCGTAGACGTGGGCGACGATGATCCCCAGCGGCGCGAAGATATTGGGTGCGAGCAGGCCGAAGAAGATGAAACCCGGTCCCGCCGTCCGTAGGTCCCGCAGCTTGCGAGACGCCGTCATGCCCATCTCGAGCAGGAACAGGCACAGCACGCCCTGGAACGCCAACACGAAGAACTTGTCGTCGTCGGCGACGACCTTTTGGCCCTGCAGCCCACTGATGAGGCCGATCATGATGCCGCCGAAGAGAAGGACGAGTCCGGGGTTGAGGAACACTTCCTGCAGCAGCTCTCGGGAGAACATCGGCATCCTCTTGGCCTTGCCGATCGGTGGGCTCGGGTCGGGCTCCCAGTTCGGATGCTCCAGCTTCTCCATCGCGAGCTCCAGCTCTTGCTCGACTCCCCGGTCGTGCTCGGACTCCAGGCTCTGGCCGTGCGGGGGCTTCGCCGCGGTGCCGGGCCCGACGCCGACCTTGACCGGTGGCGTGTATCCGGGCTCGTCGGGCATGTTCCCCGCCGCGTCCATGTTGCGGTGGCGCAGCAAGGCCACCAAGTAGAGCGCCACCAGGCAGCCGGGAATCTCCATGACGGCCAGCATCACGGGCATATACGGGTTGAACGAGATGCCGACGGCGGCCAGGACGGCCACGCAGGTGGCGAAGGTGCCCGCCGAGTCGGATCCGTAGTAACCGGCGACCGTTGCCCGGTCGACCTTTCTCAGCGAAGTGAGCCAGCCCATCAGCCCGTAGGCGATCGCTCCGATGAGGAAGTTCAGCACGAAGCCGAGCAGCATGAATCCGACGATGACCCCGATGCTGGACGCGCTGATCTTGGCGAGCTCCTCGCCGCCGTGCCAGCCGATGGCCAGCAGCAGGTACATCGTCAGGCCCTGATAGATCACATACGGGAACTCGAAGCGCACCTTCAGGATCGGGATCAGGAAGCCGAAGTAGAAGAACAGTAGGAGCGGCTTGAACAGGTTGTGGGTGAAGTTGTGCCAGAACTCTTGCAGCATCGGGTGCCTCTCTTTTTGAAGCGGCGGTCAGGGGAAGCCGGTCAGGGGAAGCACCGTGCACAACCGGGGCAACCACGCTATCCCGAAACCGGTGCAAAACTAACCCCGCCGATGGGGGTCCGCCACTCGGACACAGCGCGAAAAGCCCATGTTTTACACAGCCGTATCGAAACAGCGGATTTTCCCAAAACCCTATGGTCACAGCGCCGCTGGTCGGACGGCATGCGGCGGGAATGGCGTGAATCCGCTGTGACTTTTCTGGCGATTCGCTGTGTGGATCGGCGTGGGCGTGCCCGCCGCGTTCCCGGCGGGCCACGGGGAGGGGTTGCGCGGAGTTAGATAGGTTAGGCTACATTTACTAACCGTGACCGAGGTCAGCGTCGAGACGAGTCCCGCAGGCTCCACGTCACCGCCGATCCCGTTGCCCCCCGACGTCCACCCGGCCGACTTGGCCGCCGAGCTGGCCGGCGCGCTGCCGGAGCGGCTCGGCGAGCAGTACCTGCTCTACGAGCACGACGGGCAATGGATCCTGGCCAGCGGCGTGCGGGCGATGGTCGAGCTGGACAGCGATGAGCTGCGGGTGACCCGCGACGGCGTCACCCAGCGGCAACAATGGTCCGGCCGGCCCGGGCCGGTCCTGGGCGAGGCCATCGACCGGCTGCTGCTCGAAACCGACCAGCTTTTCGGCTGGGTCACCTTCGAATTCGGCGTGCACCGCTACGGGCTGCAGCAGCGGCTGGCGCCGCGCACCCCCTTGGCGCGCGTCTTTTGGCCCCGCACGCGCATCGTGGTGACCCGGGAGGCGATTCGCCTCTACGGCGCCGACGCCGGGCACATCGAGGCGGTGCACGGGTTGCTGGGCGACGGCCTGTGCGGCCTGCCCGACGCCAGCGCGGTCGACGTGGGCGCCGACCCGTCCGGCTACCGCGACCGAGTGGCCGCGGCGGTCCGCGAGATCACGACGGGCTGCTACCACAAGGTGATCCTGTCCCGTTGCGTCGACGTCCCTTTCGCGCTTGACTTCCCGGCCACCTACCGGCTGGGTCGGCGGCACAACACCCCGGTGCGATCGTTCTTGTTGCGGCTCGGCGGGATTCGCGCGCTCGGCTACAGCCCCGAACTGGTGGCGGCCGTGCACCGCGACGGCGCCGTGGTGACCGAGCCACTGGCCGGCACGCGCGCGCTCGGCCGCGGTGCGGCGCGTGATCGCCAGGCTCGCGAAGATCTGGAGTCGAACTCCAAAGAGATTGTCGAGCACGCTATTTCGGTGCGCAGCTCGTTGCAGGAGATGACTGAGATCGCCGAGCCGGGGACCGCGGTGGTCAGCGACTTCATGACCGTGCGGGAGCGCGGCAGCGTGCAGCACCTGGGTTCCACCGTCAGCGCGCGGCTGGACCCCTCCAGCGACCGGATGGACGCGCTGGAAGCGCTGTTCCCGGCGGTCACGGCCTCGGGCATCCCGAAGGCGGCCGCCGTCGAGGCCATCCTGCGCCTCGACGAAGGCCCGCGCGGGCTGTACTCCGGTGCCGTCGTGATGTTTTCGGCGGACGGCGGCCTGGACGCGGCGCTGACGCTGCGAGCGGCCTACGAATGCGACGGCGAGACGTGGTTGCGCGCCGGCGCCGGAATCATCGAAGAGTCCGACCCCGAGCGCGAATTCGAGGAGACCTGCGAAAAGCTCTCCACGCTCGCGCCGTATCTGATTGCTCGGCACTAAGGCCCGATTCCGCGCGAATCTTCGTCGATCTCGGCGTACCGAACGCCGTTCGCTTGCCTGCGCCGTCGCTTCGCCCGTAGGGACTTTTGGCCCTAGCCGGCGGAGCAACGCCGTGTCATCTTGATGTAACTGCATGACACAGGTACTGATAGACACACATAACTGGGAGGGCCCCGTGTCCGACAGCTTGACCAACCTGCAGCTACTCCAGGAGCTCGAGCCCGTGGTCGAGCAGCTGCTCAACCGCCACCTCTCGCTGTTCAAGGAGTGGAACCCGCACGACTACGTTCCGTGGTCGGACGGCAAGAACTTCTATGCCCTCGACGGGCAGGACTGGGAGCCCGGACAGAGCCGGCTTTCCGACGTCGCACAAGTCGCGATGGTGCAAAACCTATTGACCGAGGACAACTTGCCGTCGTATCACCGCGAGATCGCGATGAACTTCACCATGGACGGCCCGTGGGGCCAGTGGGTGAATCGGTGGACGGCCGAGGAGAACCGGCACAGCACGGCGCTGCGCGACTACCTGGTGGTCACCCGCGCGGTCGACCCGGTCGAGCTGGAGAAGCTCCGGCTGGAGCAAATGACGCGAGGGTTCAGCCCGGGCCAGAACCAGCAGGGGGACATGTTCGCTGAGAGCCTGTTCGACTCGGTCATGTACGTGTCGTTCCAGGAATTGGCCACCCGCGTCGCGCACCGCAACACCGGCAAGGCCGCCGACGACACCATCGCCGAACAGTTGATGGCGCGGGTGTCGCACGACGAGAACCTGCACATGATCTTCTACCGCGACGTCAGCGCGGCCGGCCTGGACATCGCGCCCAATCAGGCGATGAGGTCGGTGCACCGAATCCTGCGCAATTTCAAGATGCCCGGGTTCACCGTGCCGGAGTTTCGGCGCAAGGCCGTGATCATCGCGGTCGGTGGCGTCTACGACCCGCGCATCCATCTCGACGAGGTCGTCATGCCGGTACTCAAGAAGTGGCGCATCTTCGAACGCGAGGACTTCACCGGGGAGGCCGCAAGGATGCGCGACGACCTCGCCGTGCTGATCAAGGAACTCGAAATGGCCAGCGACAAATTCGACGAGTCCAAGCAGCGCTATCTCGAGCGCGAGGCGCGCAGGGCCGAGCGGATCACCGCCAGCAGGGTGCTCAAAACCGAAGGGACACTGACGCTCAGCGGGCGTTAAGGCGCTCGGCCGGGTAACGGTTCGGGCACGTTTCGGTCGTCGCCCCGACACGTCATGCCGCGCGGCGGTTCTCCTCGCCGAGAATGCGGGCATGACGCAATCGCGGGAGCCCGACGTTGGCGCGTGAGATCTCCCGCCAGACGTTTCTGCGGGGCGCCGCCGGCGCGCTGGCCGCCGGCGCCGTTGTCGGATCGGGCCGGCTCGGCGCGGTCCGGGCCGCCGCCGCCCCGGCCGCGTCCGGCTGGGACGGCCTGTCCACCGCCCTCGGCGGCAAGGTGCTGTTGCCAGGCAGCCCCCAATTCGGTTCGGCCAAACAGGTTTTCAACACCAACTACAACGGCTTCACGCCGGCGGCCATCGTCACCCCGACGTCGGTAGCGGACGTGCAAAAGGCGATGGCGTTTGCGGCCGCCAACAACCTCAAGGTCGCGCCGCGCAGCGGTGGGCACTCCTACATCGGCGCGTCCACGGCCAATGGGGCCATGGTTTTCGACCTGCGTCAGCTGCCGGGAGAAATCAATTACGACGCGGCCAGCGGCCAGGTCACGGTGACGCCGGCGACGAGTCTCTATGCGATGCACCAGGCCCTGGCCGCGGCCGGCCGGGGCATTCCGACGGGCACGTGCCCCTCGGTCGGCGCCGCGGGCCACGCCCTGGGCGGTGGGCTGGGCGCCCAATCCCGGCACGCGGGCATGCTGTGCGACCAATTGACGTCGGCGTCGGTGGTGCTGCCCGGCGGCCAGGCGGTCACGGCGTCCGCGGCCAGCAACCCCGACCTGTTCTGGGCGCTGCGCGGCGGCGGTGGCGGCAACTTCGGCGTGACCACCTCGCTGACCTTCGCGACGTTTCCGACCGGTGACGTCGACGTGGTCAACCTCAATTTCCCGCCGCAGTCGTTCGCGCAGGTCTTGCTCGGTTGGCAGGGTTGGCTGCGCGCCGCCGACCGGAACAGCTGGGCACTGGCCGACGCCACGGTCGACGCGATGGGAACGCACTGCCGGATCATGGCGACCTGCCCCGCGGGCTCCGGCGGGAGCGTCGCGAACGCGATCACCTCGGCCGTCGGACTGCAACCGACCGGGACCGAGAACCACACGTTCAATTACCTGGATCTGGTGCGGTATCTGGCCGTCGGGAACCTCAACCCGGCGCCGCTCGGGTACGTCGGCGGCTCCGACGTGTTCACGACGCTCACCCCGGCCGCGGCCCAGGGGATCGCCTCCGCGGTCAACGCCTTCCCCCGCAGCGCGGGGCGCATGCTGGCGATCATGCACGCCCTCGACGGTGCCCTCGCGACCGTGGCGCCGGGGGCCACGGCTTTTCCGTGGCGCCAGCAGTCGTCGCTGGTGCAGTGGTACGTCGAAACCGGTGACCCGGCTGCGGCCGCCAACTGGCTCAACACCGCACATCAAGCGGTGCAACCGTATTCGGTCGGCGGCTACGTGAACTACATCGAGGCGGGCCAGCCTCCCTCGCGCTACTTCGGCCCGAACCTGTCCCGGCTGAGCGCCGTGCGGCAGAAGTACGACCCCGGTCGGGTCATGTTCTCCGGGCTTACTTTCTAGCCACCCGCTCGAGCGCTGCGCGGGCGGGACACGTGTCCTAGACTTTTCAGCCGTGCACGCGGCGCAAGGCGTTGCCCGTGAAGCGACGGGCCGTCGTCCATCGGTTCGGCGGTGACCCAGGTCGCCGAGCGCGCCGACGGCGGGCAGCCGGCGCCCACGCCGTTGCGCAATCGCCTGTATCGCGGCCTGTTCATCGCGCAGTTCATCTCCAACGTCGGGACGTGGATGCAAAGCGTGGCGGCCCAATGGTTCTTGGTCGAGGAGCACGGCAGCGCCACCATCGTGTCGCTGGTCCAGACGGCCAGCCTGGGGCCGACGCTGCTGCTGGGACTGTTCGCCGGAGTCCTGGCCGATCTGTTCGACCGGCGGCGGCTGCTGATCTTTCTGCAGTCGTACGCGGTGCTGGTGGCGCTGGCCTTGGCGGCGCTGACCTACGCGGGTCACCTCACCCCGACCTCGCTGTTGCTGTTCACCGTGGCGATCGGCTGCGCCTCGGCGCTGACCGCACCGGCCTGGCAGGCGATTCAGCCTGAGCTCGTCCCGCGCGAGCAGATACCCGCCGCCGCCACCTTGTCCAGCGTCTCGGCGAACGTCGGCCAGGCGGTGGGACCCGCGATCGGCGGCGTCGCGGTGGCGCTGGCCGGCCCCGCCGCCGTCTTCGCGATCAACGCAGTCTCGTTCGCCGGGATCATCGTTGTCCTGCGGGGCTGGAAACGACCCAAGCAAATCGCGCCGATCGAGCGGGAACGCGTCGGCCAGGCGATCGGCACCGGACTGCAGTACGTCGTCCACAGCCCGATTTTTCGCAGAATCCTGGTGCGCGCGGGCCTTTTCCTGTTCCCGGCGTCGGCGCTGTTGGCCCTGTTGCCCGTGGCCGCCGACCACCGCTGGCACCTGGGCGCCAGCGGGTATGGATTGACATTGGGGGCCATCGGCCTTGGCGCGACGCTCGCCGTCGCGGTCGCCACACCGCTGCGCCGGAAGGTGTCGGCCAACGTGCTCCTGGCGGTGTGCGCGGCGGTCTACGGTCTCGCGCCGGCCGCGGTGGCGTGGCTGCCGTTCGCGGCGGCGATGCCGTTCTTGGTGCTGGCCGGGATGGCCTGGCTGATCACCTTGTCGACGTTGAACGCCGCGGCGCAGCTGCACCTGCCGCAATGGGTTCGGGCGCGCGGGTTGTCGGTGTACCTGCTGGTCTTTACGGGTTCGATGGCGATCGGCTCGTACTGCTGGGGCCTCATCGCCACGCGGGCGGGGCTGGAGCTCGCGCTGACGTGCTCGGCGGTGCTGCTGGGGGTGGCCGCGCTCAGCGTCGCGGTGCTGCCGCTGCGGGCGGCCACCGGGCTGCTGAGCCGCGACATCTCCCCGTGTTGGACGTCACCCATGCTGGTGTTCGAGCCGCTTCCGAGCGATGGGCCGGTGCTGGTGACCGTCCAATATCGAGTGTCGGCCGAGAACCTCAAAGGCTTCATCGAGGCGATGAGCGCGGTCCGGCGATCGCGCCTGCGTACCGGCGGCCACAGTTGGCGGCTGTACCGCAGCACCAAGAGTCCCCAAATCATGCTGGAGAGGTTCACCGTGGCGTCGTGGGCCGAGTTCGAACGCCAGCACACCGAGCGCTGGCTGGCCTCCGACCACGAGGCCGCGGCGAACGCGGTGAGCTACACCGTCGACCACACCCGGCAGCACGACTACTACCTCGCCGTGCGTGTGCAGCACTGAATTCCTGCTATGCGCCGCCGAGCCGGCGGGCGAGCGCCTTCTTGTCGACCTTGCCGATCGGCGTGGTGGGCAGCGCCGCCATCGCGACCAGCATGTCGGGCCGAGCGTGGGCGGCCACGCCGCGCTCGTCGAGGTGCGCGTTCAGCTCGGCGAGGTCGACGGGTTTCCCGGCGAAAACGACTGCCGCACAGATCTTCTCACCCAGATAGGGATCGGGAAGCCCGACCGCGGCCGCCGAAGCGATCGCGGAATGGCTGAGCATGTGCTCCTCGAGTTCCGCCGCCGCGACGGTTTCACCACCGCGGCAGATGACGTCCTTGACCCGGCCGGTGACCACCAGATTGCCGTCGTCCCGGCGGCGGACCAGGTCGCCGCTGCGGTAGAAGCCGTCCGGGTCGAAGCAGCGGGCGTTGTCGCGCTCGGCGCGGAAGTAGCCGTTGAGCGTGTACGGGCCGCGCACCAACAGCTCGCCCTCGTCGCCGGGTGCCACCGGCTCGCCCGCCGCGTCGACGATGCGCAGTTCGTCGTCGGCGCACAGCGGCCGCCCCTGGGTGTTCTCGACGACCTCCGGCGGATCGTCCGGGCGGGTGTAGTTCAGCAGGCCCTCGGCCATCCCGAACACCTGCTGCAGCCCCGGGGTCAGCGCGGTGCGCACCAGCCGGGCGTCCGCGGGCTCCAGCCGCGCGCCGCCAACCTGCAGCAGCCGCAACGACTTCGGCGTCACCGGCTCCCAGTCGCAGGCCTGCGCCCACAGCTTGGCCAGGGCCGGCACCAGGGCGGTGACCGTGACGCCGTGGCGGGCGATCGCGGCGAACGCGGCCTCCGGGCTGGGGTCCGCGCCGAACACCGTCGTCGCTCCCACCGCCATCGCCCCGAGCAGGCCGGGGCACGCGAGGGGAAAGTTGTGGCCCGCGGGCAGCACCGCCAGGTAGACGTCGTCGGCGCGCAGACCGCAGACCTCGGCGCTGGCGGTCGCGTTGAACAGGTAGTCCTCGTGCGTCCGGGGGATCAGTTTGGGGGTACCGGTGGTGCCCCCCGAAACCAGTAGCAGCGCAGGGGTTTCCGGATCCGCCGGTGGCACGGCGGTCCGGTCGGCGTCGCCCTCGCACAGTTGCGTCCAGCGGGTGAATTCCCCGGGATCGCCGTCGACGATGACGCGCCGCAGCGCGGGGTGATCGTCGACCAGGCGGCGCGCCATCGCGCGGTAGTCGAAACCGCTTGCGGTGTCGGGGATTATCAGACCCGTCGCGTCGCTGACCGCGGCGAAGTGGGCCAGTTCGGCGGACCGGTGGCCGGGCAGGCACATCACCGGGATGGCGCCCGCCCGCAGCAATCCGAACAGCGCCACCGCGAACGGGCAACCGTTCGGCAGCTGCAACAGCACCCGGTCGCCCGGCGCGATGCCCAGCCGCCCCAGCCCGGCCGCGACGCGGTCGGCCCGCGCGTCGAGTTCGGCGTAGCTCAACCCGCCGTCCGACAGCGCGTCGACGACCGCGATCCGGTCGGGCCAGCGGAGTGCCGCGTCGGTCAGGAGCGTGTCCAGCGTCCGGCCCGCCCAATAGCCCGCCGCCCGGTAGGACGCGGCCCGGTCGGCCGGGAACGGCACGAAGCCCTCCGGGCCCGGACGCCGCGGCATGTTCGGGGCCATCGGACTCCTTGCTCGGGGGGTGGTAGCGGCGACGCAGGTATCGAGGATAGGGTAACCAACAACTTAGGGCAGCCTTTGCTAATTCTGGGAGGATCTTCGTGGTGCGTGCCCCGGCGTGCGCGGAGGACATCCGCGCGGAGGTGGCCGAGCTGCTCGGCGTCAACCCCGACGCCATCGACCCGGGTGGCAACCTGATCGGCCAGGGCCTGGACTCCATCCGGATGATGACGCTGGCCGGTCGCTGGCGCCGCGACGGCATCGCCGTCGATTTCGCCACGCTGGCCGCGGCGCCGACCATCGAGGCGTGGTCCGAGCTGGTCACCGTCGGGGCTCCGGCGCCCGCCGCCGACGAGCCGGCCCCGGTGGCGGACGCGGCCGGGCGCGCCGGTGACCCCTTCCCTCTCGCCCCGATGCAGCACGCGATGTGGGTCGGGCGCCAGGATCACCAGCAGTTCGGCGGGGTGGCCGGGCATCTGTACGTGGAGTTTGACGGCGGCCCGGTCGACCCGGATCGCCTGCGCGCCGCCGCGACCCGGCTCGCGCGGCGCCACCCCATGCTGCGGGTGCGGTTTCTGCCCGACGGCACGCAGCGCGTCCCGCTCGATGAATGCGGCGACTTGCCCGTCGCGGTGGTCGACCTGCGCGCCGACGCCCCCGATGTCATCGAGGCGCGGCTGGCGTCCCTGCGGGACGTCAAGTCGCACCAGCAGCTCGATGGCGCGGTGTTCGAACTGACGCTGACGCTGCTGCCCGGCGATCGCTCCCGGCTGCACGTCGATCTGGACATGCAGGCCGCCGACGCGATGAGCTACCGCACCCTGATGGCCGACCTGGCCGCCCTCTACCTGGGCCGCGACCTACCCGAATTGGGCTACAGCTACCGGGAATACCGCGAGGCGATCGCCCGGCAGGAGGCCCAACCGCGGCCGGATCGCGACGCCGACCGGGCTTGGTGGGCACAACGCATCCCGCAGCTGCCGGACCCCCCGGCGCCGCCATCGACCGGCGGCCGGGGCTCGCGCACCTCCACCCGGCGCTGGCACTGGCTGGACCCGGCCACCCGCGACGCGCTGTTCGCGCGCGCCCGCGCCCGCGGCGTCACCCCGGCGATGGCGCTGGGCGCCGCGTTCGCCAGCGCGCTGGCCCGCTGGTCCACCGCGCGGTTCCTGCTGAACGTCCCCCTGTTCGGGCGCCAGGAGCTGCATCCCGACGTCGACCTCCTGGTCGGCGACTTCACCTCGTCCCTGCTGCTCGACGTTGATTTGGTCGGGGCGGACACCCCGGCCGCGCGGGCGCACGCGGTGCAGGACGCCATGCGGACCGCCGCCGCCCATTCCGCCTACCCCGGGCTGTCGGTGCTGCGCGACCTCAGCCGCCACCGCGGCACCCAGGTGCTGGCGCCGGTGGTCTTCACCAGCGCGCTCGGCCTCGGGGAACTGTTCGGTGCCGACGTCACAACGCAATTCGGCACGCCCGCCTGGATCATTTCCCAGGGCCCGCAGGTGCTGCTCGACGCGCAGGTCACCGAGTTCGACGGCGGCGTGCTGGTGAACTGGGACGTGCGTGACGGGGTCTTTGCGCCCGGCGTCATCGACGCCATGTTCGACCACCACATCGACGAACTGCTCCGGCTGGCCGCCGCCGACGACGTCTGGGACGCGCCCGGCCCCCCGGCGCTGCCGCAGACCCAGCGCGCGGTGCGCGACGCGGCCAACGGCCGCACCGCCGAGCCCAGCGGCGAGGCGCTGCACGACGGGTTCTTCGCCCGGGCCGAGCGGCAACCCGACGCGCCCGCGGTCTTCGCCGGTTCCGGTGACCTCACCTACGCCCAGCTGCGCGATCGGGCGCTGGCCGTGGCCGCCGCGCTGCGGGCGGCCGGGATCGGCGCCGGCGACACCGTGGCGGTGATGGGCCCGAAGACCGCCGAACAGGTGCCCGCGCTGCTCGGGATCCTGGCGGCCGGCGGGGTGTACCTGCCGATCGGCGTCGACCAGCCACGCGAGCGCGCGGAGCGCATCCTGAAAACCGGCGGGGTGAGCGTCGCGCTGGTGTGCGGTGGCCGGCCGCTTTCGGCGCCGGTGCCCACGTTGGTGATCGCCGACCTGCCGCGCGACGCGCCGCCCGACACCCGGCCCGCCGCAACGGATCCCGGCGCGCTGGCTTACGTGCTGTTCACCTCCGGGTCGACGGGCGAACCCAAGGGCGTCGAGATGACGCACGACGGCGCCATGAACACGGTCGAATTCATCACCCGCCACTTCGAGATCGGCGCCGCCGACCGGTGCCTGGCGCTGTCCACGCTGGAATGCGACATGTCGGTGCTGGACGTCTTCGCCACGCTGCGCGCCGGCGGGGCGATCGTGGTGGTCGACGAGGCGCAGCGCCGCGATCCCGACGCCTGGGCCCGGCTGATCGACGCCCACCGGGTCACCGTGCTGAACTTCCTGCCCGGCTGGCTGGAGATGCTGGCCGAGGTCGGCCAGGGGAGGCTGTCGTCGCTGCGGGTGGTGCCCACCGGCGGCGACTGGGTGCGCCCCGGCCTGGCCCGCCGGCTGCGTGCGCAGGCGCCCGGCGTGCGCTTCGCCGGTCTGGGCGGCGCCACCGAAACGGCCGTCCACGCAACCATTTTCGAGGTCACCGAAGACGTGCCCGACCGGTGGACCGCGGTGCCCTACGGCAAGCCGTTCCCCAACATCGCCTGCCGGGTGGTCGGCGATGGCGGCGCGGACTGCCCCGACTGGGTGGCCGGTGAACTCTGGGTGTCCGGGCGCGGCATCGCCCGCGGCTACCGCGGGCGGGCCGAGCTGACCGCGCAGCGCTTCGTCGCCCACCAGGGCCGCATCTGGTACCGCACCGGCGACCTGGCCCGTTACTGGCCGGATGGCACCCTCGAATTCGTCGGCCGCGCCGATCACCGGATCAAGGTCAGCGGGTATCGCGTCGAGCTCGGCGAGATCGAGGCCGCGCTGCGGCGGGTGCCCGGGGTGCGCGCGGCCGTGGCGGCCCTGGTGCCCGCACCCGGCGGCGCCGAGGTGCTGGCCGCACAGGTCTGCCTCGATGACGTCGCGCCGGACATCCCGCGGATTCGTGACTGCCTCGCCGATCTCGTTCCCGCCCATATGATTCCGGCGCACATCTCGGTGGTCGAGCGCATCCCGTTCACCGACGGCGGCAAGATCGACCGGCGCGCCGTCGCCGGGCTACTGACCGCGGCGGTGGCCGAGCAGTCGCGCGAGACGGCGGCGCCCTACCAGGCGCCGGCCACGCGGCTGCAACGCGCGCTGTGCCACATCGTGGCGGAGCTGTTGAACCGCGACGTCGACGCCGTGGGCGTGCACGACGATTTCTTCTCCCTCGGTGGCGATTCCGTGCTCGCGACGCAGGCCGTCGCCGGCATCCGGCAGTGGCTCGATTCGCCCAGCCTGATGGTCGCCGACATCTTCGCGGCCCGGACGGTCGCCACCCTGGCCCAGTTACTCGTCGGGCGGGAGGCCGACGGCGGTCGGCTCGAGCAGGTGGCCGAGGTGTACCTGGAAATCGCGGAGATGTCGAGTGTCGACGTGCTGTCCGCCCTCGATCAACCGGAGAAGCCGACCGCCACCGCCCCGCGGAAGTTCAAGCCCTGGGTCAAGCGGTTCACCGCCGCCGCCGCGCGCGGCTCGGTGGTGGTTTTCCCGCACGCCGGCGGCGCGGCCGCGGCGTACCGCGCGCTGGCCAAAGCGCTGTCGGCCAACGACGTTGACGCCTTCGTGGTGCAGTACCCGCAGCGGGCCGACCGGCGCAACGATCCCGCGGCGGACAGCGTCGGTGCGCTGGCGCGCGAGCTTTTCGAGGCGGGCGACTGGGCTTCGGCGGCTCCGCTGAGCCTGTTCGGGCACTGCATGGGGGCGGTGGTGGCCTTCGAGTTCGCCCGCGTCGCCGAAAGCAATGGGGTGCCGGTGCGGGTGCTGTGGGCTTCGGCCGGGCAGGCCCCGTCGACGGTCGCCGCGTACGGGCCGCTACCGACCACCGAAAGTGGCGTGCTGGCGGACATGGTCGACCTAGGTGGGACCGATCCGGTGCTCCTGGAGGACGAGGAATTCGTCGAACTCCTGGTGATGGCGGTACAGGCCGACTACCGTGCCCTGAACGCCTACTCCTGCGGTCCGGACGTGCGCATCGGCGCCGACATCCATGCGTTGGGCGGTGACCGTGACCACCGGATCAGCCGGGAAACCCTGGCCGGCTGGGAGACCCACACGTCCGGCCGGTTCACGGTGTCCGAATTCGAGGGCGGTCACTTCTACCTCAACGATCACCTCGACGCGGTGGCCCGGCTGGTGAGCGCCGATGCCCGATAGCGACCCGGTCGTGGTCGTCGGGTTCGCGGTGGAAGCGCCCGGCGGCATCGAAACCCCGGACGACTTCTGGGCGCTGCTGTCCGAGCAGCGCGAGGCGCTGGGACCGTTCCCCACCGATCGGGGCTGGGCGCTGCGCGAGCTGTTTGACGGGTCGCGACGCGACGGGTTCAAGCCGATCCACAATCTCGGTGGATTCCTAGGTAGCGCAACGACATTCGATCCAGAATTCTTCGGCATCTCACGGCGGGAAGCGACGGCCATGGACCCCCAGCAGCGGGTGGGGCTGCGGGTGGCGTGGCGCAGCATCGAGAACGCCGGAATCAACCCCGACGACCTGGCTGGTCACGACGCGGGCTGCTACGTCGGCGCCTCCACCCTCGAGTACGGCCCGCCGCTGTCCGAGTTCTCCCACCACAGCGGGCATTTGATCACCGGGACGTCGCTGGGAGTCATTTCCGGGCGCATCGCCTACACGCTGGACCTCGCGGGTCCCGCGCTGACGATCGACACCGCATGCTCCTCGGCACTGGCGGCGTTTCACACCGCGGTGCAGGCGATCCGGGCCGGCGACTGCGACCTCGCGATCGCCGGCGCCGTGTGCGTGATGGGCAGCCCCGGCTATTTCGTCGAGTTCTCCAAGAAGCACGCGCTGTCCGACGACGGCCGCTGCCGGCCCTACAGCGCGCTCGCCAGCGGGACCGTCTGGGCCGAGGGTGCGGCCATGTTCGTGCTGCAGCGCCGGTCCAGGGCGGTGGCCGACGGGCGGCACATCCTCGCCGAAGTGCGGGCCAGCTGCCTGAATTCCGACGGGCGCAGCGCCGGGCTGATGGCCCCCAGCGGCGACGCGCAGCTGCGGCTGTTCCGGCGGGCCCTTGCCCAGGCCGGGATCGGGCCCGCCGACGTCGGGATGATCGAAGGCCACGCCACCGGAACCCGGCTCGGCGACCGGACCGAGCTGTTGTCCATGGCGGCCAGTTACGGCACCGCGCCGCCGGGGCGGGGACCGCTCCTGGGATCGGTCAAGTCCAACATCGGGCATGCGCAGGCCGCGGCGGGCGCGTTGGGTCTGGCCAAGGTGATCCTGTCCGCCGAACACGCCGCGGTGCCCCCGACCCTGCACGTCGACGAGCCCAGCCGCGAAATAGATTGGGAAAAACAGGGTCTGCGCCTGGCGGACAAGCTGACGCCGTGGCAGGCCGTCGATGGATGGCGCACCGCGGCGGTCTCCGCGTTCGGGATGAGCGGCACCAACACCCACGTGATCGTCTCGATGCCCGACGCGGCCGGGCGCGGGGTGGCCTGATGGTCGTCAGACGCCTGCCCGACGGTCGGATCCCGGTACTGCTCAGCGCCCACGCCGACGAACTCATCGCCGCCGACGCCCGGGCGATCGCCGACCATCTCGACCGCTTTCCGGAAACGACTGTGGCGCAGGTGGCCCGGCGGCTGCGCGGAACCCGGCGGGTCCGCCGGTATCGCGCGGTCGTCCGCGCTGCGAACCGGGCCGAGCTCGTCGACGGGTTGCGCGCGCTGGCCGCCGAGCGGGAGCATCCGCTGGTCGGCAGGTCGGCGCTGACCGCGGCGCCCCGACAGGCGTTCGTCTTTCCCGGCCAGGGCGGTCACTGGCCGGGCATGGGCGCCGCGGCGTACCGGGCGCTCGGCAGCTACCGTGCCGCCGCCGATCGCTGCGTCGCGGCGTTCGAGGCCGCCGGCGTCGAATCGCCGCTGCGCTACCTGACCGCGGGGGACGACTCGGAAGCCTTTTCCGAGATCGAGGTCCAGGGCGCGCAATTCGTGCACGCCGTGGCCCTGGCCGAGGTGTGGCGCTGGTGCGGCGTGGTTCCCGACCTCACCATCGGCCAGAGCCTCGGTGAGGTCGCGGCGGCCGTCGTCGCCGGCAGCGTCACGTTGCCGGACGCGGTCGCGGTGGTCGCGGCGCGCGCCGGCGTGGTCGACCACCTACCGGGTCGCTACGCGATGGCAACCCTGGGCATCGGGGCCCGGGAGGCGGGGCCGCTGATCGCGGCCGCCGACGGTTGGGTGGAGCTGTCGGTGGTCTACTCCGCCTCGACCGTGGCCGTCTCGGGAGATCGCGACGCGGTGCTTGCCGTCGCCGACGCCGTGCGCGCCAACGGCGGGTTCGCCCGCGAGATCGCCGCGGGTTTTCCGGGGCACACCAGCCTGCTCGAGCGGCTGCGCGACGAATTCCAACGGCGGCTGCCCGCGTCGGAATTCGCCGAAAGCCCGGTGCAATTCATCGGCGGCACCACCGGCGACGTGGTGGCTTCGGATGCGCGGTTCGGCGCCTACTGGTATGCGAACCTGCGCAACACGGTGCGGCTGGACCGCGCCTTCGAGTCGGCAATCCGTTGTGGCGCGGCCTCGTTCATCGAGTTGTCGGCCCATCCCGCGCTGTTGTTCTCGATCGGCCAGATCTTCGAGTCCCGCGAGGACCCGGCGGTGCTGGTCGGGTCGGCTCACCGGAACGAGCCATTGGTCGAGGCGCTGTCGGCGAATATCGTCACCGCGGCGGTCGCCGACCCCGGCCACGGCTGGGGCGACTATCTGGACGGCGCCGACATGGGTCCGCGCGGGTTCCCCAACGCGCCCATGCGCGCCATACCGATGTGGGCGCACCCGGAACCGCTGGAGACATCGGCCGGGTCGGGCCGGCTCAACGTTGCGGTCGAGCGCTGGGAGCGCGCGGCGCGGTCCACACCGGTCGCGGGCCCGCCCGCGCGCCTCGCGGTGGTCGACCCCGGCGGTGACATCGATCAAGGCCCACTGGCCCGGTCTTTGCGCGCGGCGATCGAGTCCCACCCGGCGGCGGCCCTCGCCGCGCCGCGAGACGCCGAGGTTCTCGTGGCGATCGCTCCACCGCTCGGCGGCGCCGACGCCGCCGCGGCCCCCCAGAGCCTCACGGAACTGATCGGGTCCGGCCGGCCGGACTATGCGCGCGCGCTCGGCCCCCGCTGCCACACCGTCTGTTTGGTCACCGTAGGCGCCGAGCGGGTAGGCGATCGCGATGCGCCGCCGTCACCCGGCCAGGCGGCACTGGCCGCGCTGCATCGCAGCATCGGATTCGATCATCCCGAGCAGAGTTTCAGCCGCCTGGACCTGGCGTCGGGGGAGCTGACGCCGGCCGCCGGTCGCGCCGCCGTCGAAGCACTGTTGTCCGGTTCCGGTGAAACCGCGCTGCGCGAATCCGAAAGCGGTTACGTGTTGTTCGAGCGCTCGTTTTGCGATGCGCCCGCCCCCGCGCAGTGGCCGCTGGATTCTGGCGTGCTCGACAACGTGGTGATCACCGGCGGGACCGGGGCCGTCGGCGTGCATTACGCCCGCTATCTCGCCGAGCGCGGCGCGCGGCGCATCGTCCTGCTGAGCCGCCGCCCCGCGGATCCCGAACTACTGAAGACCTTGACGGCGCGCTCCGGTGCCGAGCTCGTGTCGCCGCCCTGCGACATCACCGATCCAGTCCAATTGTCGCTCGTCGCGGCGCAATACGGCGGCGCCGGCGCGTCGCTCATCGTCCACGCCGCGGGCGCGGCCACGTTCGGCGCGGTAGGCGAGCTCGCGGTCGACGCGGTCGCGGACACCTTTGCCGCCAAGGTCCGCGGTCTTGCCCACCTAGCCGAGGTGTGGCCCGTGCGCGCCGACGCGCGAATGCTGTTGTGCTCGTCGGTGTCCGGGTTGTGGGGCGGCCGCGGACACGCGGCGTACTCGGCGGCCAACCGCCTGTTGGACGTGACCGCCGCCCGGCTGCGCGACGCGGGCAGGCACTGCGTCGCGGTGCGATGGGGCCTGTGGCAGGGCCCGACCGAATCGGGCCGGAGCATCGCGGATTCGGCCGGGATCGGCGACATCGAGCGGTCCGGGCTGCGCCCGATGGCGCCGGTCGAGGCGATCGAGGCGAGCCTGCGCGACTGGCGCGAGGACCCGCTCGTGTTCGCGGCGGACACGCCTCGGTTGCGGATGTTCCTGGACGGCATCCGGTCCGGGCCGCCGACGACGGAAGCCGTCGCGCCCGATCAGGACCAGGTGTCGGTGGCCGATGCGGTGCGCAGCCAGCTGGCGGCCGTGCTGGGCATCGAGCGGTCCGCCGAGGTGAACCTCACCGAATCGCTGTTCGATCTGGGCGTCGACTCGATGCTGGCGCTCGATCTGCGCAAACGTCTCAACCGGATGATCGGCCGGACGGTTTCCCTGGCGACGCTGATGGGCGAAATCACCGGCGACGAACTCGTCGAACGGCTCGGGGGCACCGTCGAACGCCTCGAAACAGCACAGAAAGTGGACATTTCGCGTGACTGACATCGCCGACACCGGCGCCCGGGTCGATGCGGCCAGGCTGGAACTGCTTCGGCGCAGGCTCGCCGAGCGCGGTCTCGCCGGCGCCGCCGAGGAACCTCGTCCCGCCGCCGATGACCAGCTCTCCGACGGCCAGGCGCGCATGTGGTTCGTGCAGTCGGCCGACCCCAGCGGCGCGCTGCTCAACGTCTGCGTCTCCTACCGGATCACCGGCGAGCTCGAACCCGCCCGGCTGCGTGAGGCCGTCGACGCCGTCTCACGACGCCATCGCATCCTGCGCACCACCTATGCCCTCAGCGACCAAGGCGACCCACGGCCGGTGGTGCACGACAACCTGCGCCCGGGGTGGGCCGAACACGACCTGACCGGCCTGTCGGAGCACGCACGCCGGCTTCGCCTCGAAGTGTTGGCCCAGCGCGAATTCGGCGCTCCCTTCGACCTTTCCGCGGACGCACCGTTGCGGATCACGGTCGTGCGCACGGCGGCCGCCGAACACGTGCTGCTGTTGGTGGCCCACCATATCGCGTGGGACGACGGCTCCTGGAGGGTGTTCTTCTCCGATCTCACCAGGGCCTACGAGGGCGCCCCTCTCGAGCCGCACTTTTCGCCTGCCGCGTCCGGACCGGATACCAGCGAGGCCGACCTGGACTATTGGCGCGCCGTCATGGCCGATCCGCCGGAGCCGCTGGAACTTCCCGGCCCGGCCGGAACCAGCGTGCCGACCACCTGGCGCGCCGCCCGCACCACGCTGCGGCTGTCCGCCGCCACCACCGAGCGGGTGACGGCGACGGCGCGGGACACCGGCTGTACCCCATACATGGTGCTACTGGCCGCCTTCGGCGCGCTGGTGCACCGCTACACCCACTGCGACGACTTCCTCGTCGCCGCGCCGGTGCTCAATCGGGGCGCCGGAACCGACGATGTCATCGGCTATTTCGGCAACACGGTGGCGATGCGACTGCGTCCGCGCCCGACGATGAGCTTCCGCGAGCTGCTGGCGTCGACGCGGGACATCGCCACCGGCGCGTTCGCCCATCAGCGGGTCAACCTGGACCGCGTGGTGCGCGAATTGAATCCCGATCGCCGGCACGGCGCGGAACGGATGACCCGCCTGTCCTTCGGTTTCCGCGAGCCCGACGGCGGCGGGTTCCGCCCGCGCGGCGTCGCATGCGAGCGCTACGACCTGCGCAGCAACCTCACCCAGCTACCCCTGGGATTCATGGTCGAATTCGAAAGCACCGGCGCGCTGGTCGAGGCCGAACACTTGCTGGAGATCTTGGACCCCGCGCTGGCGCGTCAGATGCTGGAGCACTTCGCCGTGCTGCTCGATGACGCCCTGGCCCAACCGGACAAGCCGTTGGCCGCTCTGGCGCTGCTGGACGGCGCCGACGCCGACTGGCTGCGCGAGGTGTCGCGTGGCGAGGTCTTCGACACCGCGCCGAAGACCCTCGCCGAGCTGGTGTCCGAGCAGGCCGCGCGCACCCCCGACGCCGTCGCGGTGGTCTACGAGGGCCGCCGGCTCACCTACCGTGCCATCAACGAGGCGGCAAACCGCCTGGCGCACTGGCTGATCGAGCGGGGCATCGGCAGCGAGGACCGGATCGCCGTGCTGCTGGACAAGTCGCCGGAACTGGTCGTCACCGCGCTGGGCGTCGCCAAGTCCGGCGCGGTGTATGTGCCCGTCGACCCCGGCTACCCGCGGGAACGACTGGAATTCATCCTCGATGACTGCGACGCGAAACTGGTGCTGCGCGACCCGGTGGGCGACTTGGCCGGCTACCGCGCCGACGATCCGGCGGACGCCGATCGGGTGCGGCCGCTGCGGCCGGACAACACCGCCTACCTGATCTACACGTCGGGCACCACCGGATTGCCCAAGGGCGTCGCGGTGCCGCATCGCCCCGTCGCCGAATACTTCGTCTGGTTCAAGGGAGAGTACGGGGTCGACCACACCGACCGGCTGCTGCAGGTCGCCTCCCCGAGCTTTGACGTGTCGATCGCCGAGATCTTCGGCACGCTGGCCTGCGGGGCGCGGATGGTGATCCCGCGCCCCGGGGGACTCAGCGACATCGGTTATCTCACCGCCCTGCTGCGCGACGAGGGCATCACGGCAATGCATTTCGTGCCGTCCCTGCTGGGGCTGTTCCTGTCACTGCCGGGCGTCAACCAGTGGCGGACGTTGCGGCGCGTGCCGATCGGCGGCGAACCGCTGCCGGGCGAGGTGGCCGACAAGTTCCACGCCACCTTCGACGCGCTGTTGCACAACTTCTACGGCCCCACCGAAACCGTGATCAATGCCAGCCGCTACATGGTGGAGGGTCCACAGGGCACCCGCATCGTGCCCATCGGCCGGCCCAAGATCAATACCACGATGTACCTGCTCGACGATTCGCTGCAGCCGGTCCCGGTGGGCGTGATCGGCGAGATCTACCTCGGTGGAACGCATCTGGCGCACGGATATCATCGGCGTGCGCGGCTGACCGCCGAGCGGTTCGTCGCTGACCCGTTCAATCCGGGGGCCCGGATGTATCGATCGGGGGACCTGGCCCGCCGCAACGCCGACGGCGACGTCGAGTTCGTGGGCCGCGCCGACGAACAGGTCAAGATCCGCGGTTTCCGGATCGAGCTGGGCGACGTCGCCGCCGCCATCTCGGTCGACCCCACGGTCGGACAGGCCGTCGTGGTGGTCAGCGACCTGCCGCGGGTGGGCAAGAGCCTGGTGGGTTACGTGACCCCGGCGGCCGGTGACGACGGGAAGTCCGGGGTCGACCTCGACCGCATCCGGGCTCGGGTGGCGGCGGCGCTGCCCGAATACATGGTGCCGGCGGCATACGTTGTGCTCGAGGAGATCCCGATCACCGCGCACGGCAAAATCGACCGCGCCGCGCTCCCCGAACCGGAGGTGGGTTCGGGCGGTGCGTTCCGCGAGCCGGACACGGCCACCGAACGCGGCGTCGCCGGGCTGTTCGCCGAGCTGCTCGGCCGGGAGCGGGTCGGCGCCGACGACTCGTTCTTCGACCTGGGCGGGCATTCCCTGCTCGCCACCAAACTGGTTGCCGCGGTGCGCAACACGTTCGGAGTCGACCTCGGCGTGCGCGAGATCTTCGAGCTGGCAACGGTGGCCAAGATCGCCGAGCAGATCGACACGCGGGACCGGGATTCGGCGAGGCCGCGTCTGCTGCCCGCACCGCACGACGGTCCGGTGCCGCTGTCGTCGTCGCAGCTGCGAAGCTGGGCCACCTATCGATTCGACGGGCCCAACGCCGTCAACAACATCCCGTTCGCCGCGGCATTGCGCGGCCCATGCGACACCGATGCGCTGGCGGCGGCCATCACCGACGTCGTCGCGCGGCACGAGATCTTGCGCACCACCTATCGCGAAATCGACGGTGTCCCATACCAGATCATCCACCCGCCCGCCGAGGTGGCGGTGCGCCGCGCCGGCGGGCCCGACGAGCGCTGGCTGCGGGCCGAACTGGACGACGAGCGGCGTTACGTCTTCGATCTGGAGCGCGACCTGCCGATCCGGGCCGCGGTGCTCGGCGTTCCGGGCCAGCACGTCTTGTCGTTGGTGGTGCACCACATCGCCGGTGACCACTGGTCCGCGGGGGTGCTGTTCACCGACCTGCTGACCGCCTACCGGGCCCGCCGCGGCGGGGAGCGGCCGTCATGGGAACCGCTGCCCGTGCAGTACGCGGACTACGGCAGGTGGCAGGCGGCACTGTTGGACGACAGCGCCGGCATCGTCGGGCCGCAGCGCGACTATTGGGTCCGCCAACTCGAGGGGTTGCCGGCCGAAACCGGTCTGCGCCCGGACTTCCCGCGCCCGGCCTCGCTCAGCGGTGCCGGCGACGCCGTCGAGTTCAGCGTCGGGTCTCAGGCCCGCGACAAGCTGACCGCCCTGGGCCGCGACCTCGGCATCACCGAGTTCATGGTGCTGCAGGCCGCCGTCGCGGTCGTGCTGCACAAGGCCGGCGGAAGCCCGGACATCCCGATCGGCACCCCGGTGGCCGGTCGCGATGAGGCCGGGCTCGATCGGCTGATCGGGTTCTTCATCAATATCCTGGTGCTGCGCAACGACCTGGGCGGAGATCCAACCCTGCGCGAGGTGCTGCTGCGGACCCGGGAGATGGCGCTGGCCGCGTACTCGCACCAGGACCTGCCGTTCGACCGGGTGGTCGAAGCGGTCAGCCCGGCCCGGTCGCTGTCGCGCAACCCGCTGTTCGACGTGGTGGTGCACGTTCGCGACCGATTGCCGCAAGACAACGTCATCGACAGCGGCCCGGCGGGTGACACCACGTTCACTGCGCTGGAGCCGACGTTCGACGTCGCACACGCCGACATGTCGGTCAACTTCTTCGCCTCCGAGCAGGGTTACCGCGGGCACATCATCTTCCGCCCCGAGCTCTATCGGCGCGGCACCGCGAGCCGGTTCGCCGAGTGGCTGGTCCGCGTCGTCGAGGAGTTCGCCCATCATCCCGATCGACGGCTGCGCCAGGTCGAGATCGCCGGGGCGCAAGAGCGACAACGCATTCTGGACCGGTCCAACGCCGGCAACGGCACGGCGCGGGTGTACCTGCTGGACGCATGGCTGAACCCGGTCCCGGCCGGCGTGCTGGGCGACGTCTACTACGGCGGCGGCCCGGCCGTCGTCGCCCGGTTGGCCAGCCCGTCGCTGACCGCGACCCGCTTGGTCGCCGATCCGTTTGCCGCGCAACCGGGTTCGCGGCTTTACCGCACCGGTGAGCGCGGCGTGTGGAGCGACGACGGCCAACTGGAGCTGGTCGCCGGCGTGGTGACACCACCGGCACCGGCCGCGCCGGTGGGCGGCCCGGCGGAACCGCCGGCCACCGCCACCGAGCGCGCGCTGGCGGCCATCCTCACCGACGTGCTCGACGCCGAGCAGGTCGGGCGCCACGACGAATTCTTCAACCTCGGCGGCGACAGCATCCTCGCGGTGCGGGTGGCCGCGCGGGCCCGCGACGCCGGGCTGCCGCTGACCCCGCGCATGGTGTTCGAACATCCCGTGCTGCACGAGCTCGCGGCCGCGCTCGACGCCAAGTCGGACGCCGAAACCGGCTCGCACGACACCCATCACGCGCCGATGAGCACCTCGGGACTCTCGGCCGATGAACTGGCGGCGCTGACCTCGTCATGGGATGGCCAGCCGTGACCCGAGCCGACCAGCGACCCGCCATCGAGGACGTGATGGCGCTGAGCCCGCTGCAGCAGGGGCTGTTCGCGATGACGACCTTGACCGATCCCGTTGCCAACGACCCGTATGTGATCGCGATGGCCGCCGAGGTGGTCGGGTCGCTCGACGTCACTCTGCTGCGCGACTGCGCCGCGACGATGCTGACCCGGCACCCGAACCTGCGGGCGAGCTTCGTGCACGGCAATCTCAGCCACCCCGTGCAGGTCATTCCGAGCGCCGTCGAGGTGCCCTGGCGGCAGGTCCGGGCCGCGCCCGACGAGGTCGAGACCCTGGCGGCCGAGGAGCGCCGACGCCGCTTCGACCTGGGCCGCGGGCCGCTGATCCGGTTCCTGCTCATCGAATTACCGGACCTGCGCTGGCATCTGGTCATCGTCGCGCATCACCTGGTGATCGACGGGTGGTCGCTGCCGCTCTTCGTCTCCGAACTGCTCGCCTTGTACCGCGCCGGCGGCGCCAGCGCCGCGCTGCCGCCGTCGCCGCGGCCCTATCGCGACTACATCGGCTGGTTGGCCGGCCGGGACCAGGCGGGTAGCCGGGCGCTGTGGGCCCAGCACCTGGCCGGCCTCGACGGGCCGACCCTCCTCTCCCCGGCGCTGACCGCCGCCCCGCCGCAGGCGGGTATCCCGCGGCGCACCACCCTGCGACTCGACCGCGACGCCACCACCGCGCTGGCCGAGGCCGCCCGCGCGCGCGGCGTCACCCTCAACACCCTGGTTCAAATGGCCTGGGCGGCAATACTTTCGATCCTGACCGACCGCACCGACGTGACCTTCGGGGTGACCGTGTCCGGCAGGCCCGACGAACTGTCCGGCGTGGAGACGATGGTCGGCTTGTTCATCAACACCGTGCCGCTGCGGGTGCGGCTGGACCCACGCAACACCGTCGGGGCGCAATGCGCCGCCCTGCAGCGGGAATCCGCCGCACTGCGCGACCACAGCTACCTGGGGCACGCCGAGTTGCGCTCCCTCGCCGGCATCGGAGAGATGTTCGACACCCTGCTGGTGTACGAAAACTTCCCTCCCGGCGCCGTGGTCGGCGCCACCGAATTCGCGGCCAACGGCGCGACGTTTCGCCCGGCGACGCTGGAGAGCGTGTCGCACTTCCCGGTGACCATTGCCGCGCACCTGAGCGCGGGCGAGCTCACCGTGCTGGTGGAGGTGCTCGACGGCGCGCTGGGCACGCTGACGCCCGACGGCCTCGGCGGGCGGCTGCTGGCGACGCTGCAGCGCTTGGTGGACAAATGGGACCGTCCCCTGCGCGAGGTCGACATCCTGCTGGCCGCCGAGCGCCGCCCGACCCCGCCGCTGGCGCGCGCGGACCCGGTCGCGGTGCACACCAGGTTCGCCGAAACTGCCGCTTCGCAACCCGATTCGGTGGCGATCGGCTGGGCCGACGGGCGGCTGACCTACGGCGAACTCGACGCGCTCACCGACCGGCTGGCCGCGGCGCTGGGTCGCCACGGCGTGGCCGGGGAGACCCCGGTCGCGGTCACGCTGCCCCGGGGCCCGAGCTACGTGGCCGCGATGCTGGCCATCCTCAAGGCCGGCGGCACGATCGTGCCGCTGGATCCTGCGATGCCCGCGGACAGGGTGGCCGAGATCCTGCGCCAGACGTCGGCGCCGATCGTGATCGACGAAGAATCCTTCACCGCTTTCACCGAAACCGCCGCGCCCGCCGACTTCCTGGCGGCCACCGTGCCCCCGGATCACGCCGCCTACGCGGTCTTCACCTCGGGCACCACCGGAGCACCGAAGGGCGTCATCGGCACCCACCGGGCGCTGTCGGCCTACGCCGACGACCACATCGAGCGCGTGCTGCGGCCCGCCGCCGCGCGACTCGGGCGACCGCTGCGTGTCGCGCACGCGTGGTCCTTCACCTTCGACGCCGCGTGGCAGCCGTTGGCCGCGTTGCTCGACGGGCACGCGGTGCACATCATCGACGACGCGGGGCGGCGCGACGCCGAAGCGTTGGTCGCGGCGATCGACCGGTTCGGCCTGGACATGATCGACACCACGCCATCGATGTTCGCCCAGCTACACACCGCGGGGCTGCTGCGCCGGGTGCCCCTGGCGGTGCTCGCGCTCGGCGGCGAGGCGCTGGGCGGCGCGGCGTGGCAGGCGATCCAACGGGACTGCGCCCGCACGGCCATGACCGCCTTCAACTGCTACGGACCCACCGAAACCACGGTCGAGGCCGTCGTCGCCGCCATCGACGAGCACGTGCGACCGTCCATCGGCCGTCCGACCCGGACCACCCGCGCCTACGTGATGGACTCCTGGCTGCGGCCCGTGCCGGACGGCGCCGCCGGGGAGCTGTACCTGGCCGGCGATCAGCTGACCCGCGGCTATCTCGGGCGAGCGGCCGAGACCGCCGCACGGTTCGTCGCCGACCCGCACGGCGGCGGCGGCCGGATGTATCGCACCGGAGACGTGGTGCGCCGCATGCCCGACGGCGGCCTGGAGTTCCTGGGGCGCAGTGACGATCAGCTCAAGATCCGTGGTTTCCGCGTCGAGCCGGGCGAGATCGTCGCGGCGCTCAACGGGCACGACGGGGTGCGCGCCGCCCACGTGACGGCCCGCAACCATGCCAACGGGCCGCGGCTCACGGCGTACGTGGCCGGCGGTCCCCACCCGCCGGCGGTGGCCGAACTGCGTTCGATGCTGCTCCAGCGGCTGCCGCGCTACCTGGTGCCCCACCACATCGTCGTGCTCGACGAGTTGCCGCTGACACCGCACGGCAAGGTCGACGAAAAGGCCTTGGCGGCAACCGGTATCGCGGCCGACCGGGCCGTCCCGCCCGAGACGCCCACCGAGGCGGCGCTGGCCGAGGCCTTCGCCGACGTCTTGGAAATCGCCGACATCGACGTCACCGCCGGCTTCCTGGACGTGGGCCTGGACAGCATCGCGGCCCTCTCGGTCGTGCAGGCCGCCCGCCGGCACGGCGTCGCGCTCCGGGCCCGGCTGATGATGGAGTGCGACACCATTCGCGAGCTCGCCGCGGCCATCGACGACGATGCCGAACGGGTCGTGCCCGCCGAGGCAAGCGGCCCAATTCCGTTGCTGCCCAACGCCCATTGGCTCTACGAGTACGGCGACCCGCGCCGGCTCGCGCAGACCGAAGCCATCCGGCTGCCCGACACCGTCACCCGCGAACACCTGCACGCCGCGCTGGCCGGCATCCTCGACGGCCACGAGGTGCTGCGCGCCCGCCTGGATCGGGCCGCCATGACGCTGGTGGAAAGCCCGGCCCCCCGCGCCGTCGCGGACTTCCTCACCGAACTCGACGTCGAGGACCTGCACGCGGCGGTCACCGCGCAGGCGGCCGCCGCCGTCGAGCGACTCGACCCCGAGCGGGCAACCCTGCTGTCCGCGGTATGGCTTCGCCCGCCGGTCGGCGGCAGCGTCCTGCTGCTGGCCGCCCACGTGCTGGCGATGGACCCGGCGTCATGGCGGGTGGTGCTCGGCGAATTGGACGCCGCGCTAAGGGCTTTGGCCGCCGGCCGCCCCCCCGCACCGGTGCGCGAGCACACCAGCTACCGGCGCTGGGCCGCGGCTCTCACCGAACGGGCCCACCGGCTCGACACCGTCGGCTTCTGGCGCGCCCAGCTGCAGGGCGACGATCCCGACATCGGCGCCCGGCGCATCCGGCCGGGCCGGGACGTGGCCCGCGATCTGGTCGTCCGGACCGCCCTGATCGACCCCGACGTGAGCCTCCGCCTGCTGAAATCCGAAGCGCCCCTGTTTGATTTACTCGTCGCCGCCACCGCGGCGATGGTGGCCGGCTGGCGGCGGGCACGGGGCCAGGCCACGCCGGTGCCGCTGCTGGCGCTGGAAACCCACGGCCGCGCCGATGCGCTGCTGGACGAGCCGGGCGCGCGCGTGATGGACACCGGCGACACGGTCGGGCTGCTCAGCTCGATCTACCCGATGCGGGTCGACCCGACCCGGTCCGTCTCCGAACAGCTCGCCGAGATCCCCGGTGACGGCATCGACTACGGGCTGCTGCGTTACCTGCGCGCCGACACCGCCGAGCAGCTCGCCGGCTTCCCGGGGCCGCAGCTACTGCTGAACTATCTCGGCGCCGCCCACACCGGTGGCGGCACCGCGCTGCGCCTCGAACGCGAGTTAATCACCGATGTGTCACCGGTGCCCGAGCCCGACCTCGCGGTGCGCCACGAGCTCACCATCCTCGCCGTCGTGCTCACCGTCGGGGAGCAGCGGATGCTGGCCACGCAGTGGCGCGCGCTGCCCGACATTCTCGACGACGCGGATCTGGCCGCGCTGCAACAACTCTGGACAGACAACCTCAGGGAGGTGGCGACATGAGCACGCTTGCGATCCTGGGCGCCGGGGCCAAGGCGGTCGCCGTGGCGGCCAAGGCATCGGTGCTGCGCGACATGGGCGTCGAGGTCCCCGATGTGGTCGCCGTCGAACGCATCGGCGTCGGCGGCAACTGGCAGGCCAGCGGCGGCTGGACCGACGGGGCGCACCGACTGGGCACCAGCCCGGAAAAGGACGTCGGGTTTCCCTATCGCTCGGCGCTGGTGCCGCGGCGCAACGCCGAACTCGACGAGCGGATGACCCGCTACAGCTGGCAGTCATACCTCATCGCCACCGCGTCGTTCGCCGAATGGATCGACCGCGGCAGGCCGGCGCCCACCCATCGCCGGTGGAGCCAGTACCTGGGCTGGGTCGCCGATCAGGTCGGCCTGAACGTGCTGCACGGCGAGGTCGAACGGCTGGCCGTCGACGGCGACCGCTGGGCGCTGCGGACCCACGAAACCACCGTGCACGCCGAGGCTTTGATGATCACCGGCCCCGGCCAGGCGGAGAAGTCGCTGCTGCCCGGCAACCCGCGGATGCTGTCGATCGCCCAGTTCTGGGACCGCGCCGCGGGCGACGACCGGATCAGCGCCGAGCGGGTGGCGGTGATCGGCGGCGGCGAGACGGCGGCTTCGATGCTCAACGAGCTGTTCCGGCACCGGGTTTCGACGATCACCGTCATCTCGCCGCAGGTGACGCTGTTCACCCGCGGCGAGGGCTTCTTCGAGAACTCGTTGTTCTCCGATCCGACCGACTGGACGGCGCTGACGCTCGACGAACGCCGCGACGCGCTGGCGCGCACCGACCGCGGGGTGTTCTCGGCCAACGTGCAGGAGGCGCTGCTGTCCGATGACCGCATCCGCCACCTGCGCGGCCGGGTCGCCCACGCGGTGGGCCGCGACGGGCAGATCCGGCTGACCCTGTCCACCAACCGCGGCAGCGAAAACCTGGAGACGGTGCACGGTTTCGACCTGGTCATCGACGGCTCCGGCGCCGACCCGCTGTGGTTCACGTCGCTGTTCAGCCAGGACGCGCTCGACCTGCTCGAGCTCGGGCTGGGCGGCCCGCTCACCGCCGACGGCCTGCAGGAGGCCATCGGCTACGACCTGGCCGTCACCGACGTCGCCCCAAAGCTGTTCCTGCCCAACCTGTCCGGGCTCACCCAGGGCCCCGGGTTCCCCAACCTGAGCTGCCTCGGCCTGCTGTCAGACCGGGTGCTGGGCGCCACGGCGGGATCGGCCAAACACCGAACGATGAGGAGAAGCGATGAGCACCAACCCCTTCGATGACGACGGCGGCGCGTTCTACGTGCTGATCAACGACGAGGAGCAGCACAGCCTGTGGCCGGCGTTCGCCGAGGTGCCGGGCGGCTGGCGCGTCGCGCACGGGGAGGCCAGCCGGTCGGCGTGCCTGGACTACGTCGAGCGCAACTGGGCCGACTTGCGGCCGAAGAGCCTGCGCGAGGCGATGGCGGCCGGCTGAGCACCCGTCGTGCCCGTACCGTGACCCGCCCGAGACCAAGAACAGCAGGCTCCGGGGGCAGAATCACAACTCGTACTCATTAGGGGGAGGACTTGAGCATGAGAATGAAATCCTTGGCTGCCGGCGGGGCAGCCCTGGCCGCGATGGGCGTGGCCGGCATCGGCGTGGCATCCGCCGCGCCACTACCGCAGGATCCGCCGCCGGCGCCGGGGCTGCCGAGCCCGGAGCAGCTGTCGACCCTGTGCACCCAGGCCACCGATCCGGGCGTCTCGTACACGACGAAAACCAACCTGGTCGAAAACGGCATCGCTCCGGACGAGGGCCACGTGGCCGACCACGACCTGAGGAAGGCCTACCGGAACGGAAACTTCCCCGAGACGTTCGCGGTGACGAACATTGCGCCGGCCGGACCGAACATGGCCCAGGCCGACGTCGCCATCTCGGGCCCGAGGTTCGCCGGGCCGGTCGAGAAGCACCTGGTGTTCGTCAACCAGGGCGGCAACTGGATCCTGCAGCACGACGCCGCGATCGCCCTCATCCAGGCCGCGACGGCGACGAACTAGCGGTGCCGAGCAGCCTGTGCACTCCACAGGGGGCGCACAGGCCGCTCTCATGGTGTGGTCGTAACGTCACGGTGCGCAAACACGAAACAACAGTCGAAAGACGCACACCGGCACCGTCCGTCGACGCGTGCCCACCTGAGGGGGGACCATGAAAACCATGAAATTCTTCGCCGGCGGCGCGGCAGCGCTGGCCGTCATCGGGGGAGCGGCCGCCGGCATCACGTCCATCGCGGCGCCGGGCGAGCCGGCCTCGGTGCGGCTGATCTCCGTCGGCGCGCCGTTGCCGCAGGACCCGCCGCAGGCGGTGAACGTGCCGACCGCCGATCAGTTGACCGGCCTGCTGACCAGCCTCGCCGACCCCAGCGTCCCGTTCTCCAACAAGAGCAATCTGGTCGAAGGCGGGATCAGCGGGCTCGAAGCTCACGTCGCCGACAAGAAGCTGCAGAAGGCGGCCAAGAACGGCGACCTGCCGCTGGCGTTCAACGTCACCAACGTCCAACCGGCCGCGGCCGGGTCCGCGACGGCCGACGTGGCGGTCTCGGGTCCCAAGCTCACGTCGCCGGTCACCCAGAACGTCACGTTCGTGAACCAGGGCGGCTGGGTGCTGTCACGCGCCTCGGCGATGGAGTTGCTGCAAGCCGCCGGTCAGTGACCGGCGCGCACGCCGCGCAGGTCTAGCTTGGCGATCCGGTCCGGGTCGGCCAGCACATCGATGGCCGCCACCAGCCCGTCGCGCACCACGAATCCCATGATCGCCGTGGGTCGCCCGCCGACGAACACGACCGCGCCGGCGGCGCCGTTGACGATGGCGGGGCGCACCTCGCGTTCCGGCCCCGCGTAGCCGCGGGCGAGTTTGGCCACCGAGGCCGCACCCTCGGCGCGGAATCCCGCGGCGCCGCGGCCGAAGTCGCCCCGCAGCACGACGTCGGGGTGCAGGACCGACACCAGCCGGTCGAAGTCGCCCGCGCGTCCCGCGGCGAAGAAGGCGTCGACGGCCTCGCGCTGGGCGGCGACGCCCGCGTCGGGCGCGGGGTCGGCCCGCTCGATGCGCCGGCGCGCCCGGCTGGCCAGCTTGCGCGTCGCCTCCGGGGTCCGCTCCACGATGGGCGCGATCTCGTCGAACGGGACGGCGAACACGTCGTGCAGCACGAACGCCAGCCGCTCGGCCGGCGGCAGCGTGTCCAGCACCACGAACAGCGCCAGCCCCACCGCGTCGGCGAGCATCGCCCGGTGTTCGGGATCGAACTCCCCGTCGGCGTCGACGATCGGATCCGGCAGGTGACCGAGCTCCTCGCGCCCGCGTCCGTGCCGGTCCCGCAAAGTGTTCAGGCAGATGCGGGCCACCACCGTCGTCAGCCAGGCGTCGATGTTGGCGATGTCCCGGTCGGCGCCGCTGAGCCGCAGCCACGCCTCCTGCACGGCGTCTTGGGCGTCGTCGATCGAGCCCAGCATGCGATAGGCGATGGCGCCCAGCCGCGGCCGCGCCGCCTCGAAACGCGCGGCCAGCGCGGCCTCCGGCTTGTCCGGCCTCGTCACGCGCGGCCCTGCTCGGGCAGCGCGCACACCCGGTCGCCGGAGAAGCCCGACGATCCGATCCCGAGCGCGATGTTGAACCGGGCGCGCATGTTGCCCAGCGTGATGACGTGGGTGAGCCCGACGAGCTGGGCGGTGTCGAAGTGGGCGCGCAGCGCGTCGAAGAGCTGGTCAGTCACCTCGACCGGGGTGCGGCTCATCGCGGTGGCGTACTCCAGGATGAGCTTGTCCAGCTCGGAGAAGCAGGGGGCGTCGCGGTAATTCGACAGGGCCAGCAGCTCCTCGTCGGTGAGTCCCCACCGGCGCGCGATCTGCGAACCCAGGTCGATGCAGTACTCGCAGCGCACCGTGGTCGCCGACTTCAGCTCGGCCAGCGCGCGGTGGCGTGGGCTGAGGATGTCCAGCTTCGACTCGGCCTGCTCGAGCTTGCCGTAGGCGCTGAGCAGCCGGGGGATGTGCGCGTACATCCGCAGCGGTTCGAGCATCCCGGCGGTCTCGAGCCCGGTCATCTGCGCCAGCTTGCGCTTGGTGAAGAAGAAGGCGATCTTGGCGCCCAGGCCGGCGTCGCGGTCGGAGACTCCCTGAAGCCGAGGCATGGCGGTCCTCCTTGAACGTGGTCCTTTCTACGTCGACACCCGGCGACGCAGAAATGTGACCGCGCCAAAAGAGCTACGTCTGCTGGCTCAGCGCATGTCCATGTCGAACACCCGGGCGTGCAGCACGGTGCGGTTGCGCAGCGCGGCGCGCACCGCGCGGTGCAGGCCGTCCTCGAGGTAGGTGATGCCCCGCCACCGCACCGCGTGCGGGAAAAGATCGCCGTAGAAGGTGGAGTCCTCGGACAGCAGCCGGTCCAACGCCAGCACCGTTGTCGTGGTGACCAATTCGTCCAGGCGGATCTGCTGCGGCGGTATCTGGGACCAGTCCTTGTAGGACAGCCCGTGCTCGGGGTACGGCTTGCCGTCGCGCACGCCCTTGAAAATCATTGGCGGATCGTCTCTGACGCATCCCCCGGGCCCGACGAGTACATGGGGGACAGGCTAACCCGGCTGGTGGCTGCCCGCGATCGCCGCCAGACGCCGCGAATGGCGGTCACCACCTCGTGGCACCGTAAAATGGACGCGATCAAGGAGGTGGGAGCCGATGGGAAGTGCCGACGAGCGTCGCTTCGAGGTACTGCGCGCCATCGTCGCCGACTTCGTCTCCACCCAGGAGCCCATCGGTTCCAAGTCGTTGGTGGAGCGCCACAACCTGGGCGTGTCGTCCGCCACGGTTCGCAACGACATGGCGGTGCTGGAGGCCGAGGGCTACATCACCCAGCCGCACACCAGCTCCGGACGGGTGCCCACCGAAAAGGGCTACCGCGAGTTCGTGGACCGGCTGGCCGACGTCAAGCCGCTGTCGTCGGCCGAGCGGACCGCCATTTTGAGCTTTCTGGAATCCGGCGTCGACCTCGACGACGTGCTGCGCCGCGCGGTGCGGCTGCTGGCGCAACTGACCCGCCAGGTGGCGGTGGTGCAGTACCCGACGCTGTCGACGTCGACCGTTCGCCATCTGGAGGTGATCGGCCTGACGCCGGCCCGGCTGCTGATGGTGGTCATCACCGACTCCGGCCGGGTGGACCAGCGCATCGTCGAGCTCGGCGACGTCATCGACGACCATCAGCTGTCCCAGTTGCGCGAGATGCTGGGCCAGGCCCTGGTGGGCAAGAGGCTCGCCGCGGCGTCGACCGCGGTCGCCGACCTGGCCGGCGAGCTGCACGGGCGCAGCGGGCTGGCCAACAACCTCAGCGACGCCGTGGGCCGCTCCGCGACGGTGTTGCTGGAGTCGTTGGTGGAGCACACCGAGGAGCGCCTGCTGATGGGCGGCACCGCCAATCTGACCCGCAACGCCGCGGATTTCGGCGGGTCGCTGCGCTCCATCCTGGAGGCCCTCGAGGAGCAGGTGGTGGTGCTGCGGTTGCTGGCGGCCCAGCAGGAGGCCGGCAAGGTGACGGTGCGTATCGGGCACGAGACCGCCGTCGAGCAGATGGCGGGCACGTCGATGGTGACCACCGCCTACGGCACCTCCGATACCGTGTACGGCGGTATGGGTGTGCTGGGCCCCACCCGGATGGACTATCCGGGAACTATCGCCAGCGTGGCAGCGGTTGCTCTCTATATCGGCGAAGTTCTGGGTGCCCGATGACCGCGCACCCCGGTGTTTGTTGACGGCCGCTAACGGCGGCACAAGGAAGGTCAGGCGTGGCACGCGATTATTACGGGCTGCTCGGCGTGAGCAGAAACGCCAGCGATGCGGAGATCAAGCGCGCGTACCGCAAGTTGGCGCGCGAGCTGCATCCCGACGTCAACCCCGATGAGGCCGCGCAGGCGAAGTTCAAGGAAATCAGCGTCGCGTACGAGGTGCTGAGCGACCCGGAGAAACGCCGGATCGTCGACCTGGGCGGGGATCCACTGGAAAACGCCGCCGCGGGCGGCGCCGGGTTCGGCGGCTTCGGGAACCTGGGCGACGTGTTCGAGGCCTTCTTCGGTGGCGGCTTCAGCGGGGGCTCGGCCTCCCGCGGTCCCATCGGCCGGGTCCGGCCCGGGTCGGACTCGTTGCTGCGGATGCGGCTGGACCTCGAGGAGTGCGCGACCGGCGTCACCAAGCAGGTCACCGTCGACACCGCGGTGCTGTGCGACCGCTGCCAGGGCAAGGGCACCAACGGCGATTCGGTGCCCGTGCCCTGCGACACCTGCGGCGGTCGCGGGGAGGTGCAGACGGTGCAGCGCTCGCTGCTGGGCCAGGTCATGACGTCACGGCCGTGTCCCACCTGCCGCGGCGTCGGGGTCGTCATCCCCGACCCGTGTCACCAGTGCATGGGGGACGGGCGGGTGCGGGCCCGCCGCGAGATCAGCGTCAAGATCCCCGCCGGCGTCGGCGAGGGCATGCGCGTCCGACTGGCCGCCCAGGGCGAGGTCGGGCCCGGGGGCGGGCCGGCCGGTGACCTCTACGTCGAGGTGCACGAACAGGCCCACGACATCTTCGTCCGCGAGGGCGACGACCTGCATTGCACGGTTTCGGTGCCGATGGTCGACGCCGCGCTGGGCGTGACCGTCACCGTCGACGCCATCCTGGACGGTCAGAGCGAGATCACCATTCCGCCTGGCACGCAGCCGGGTTCGATCATCACGCTGCGCGGCCACGGGATGCCGCACCTGCGTTCGGGGGCCCGGGGCAACCTGCACGTCCACGTCGAGGTGGTGGTGCCCACCCGCCTGGACCACCACGACAGCGAACTGCTGCGCGAGCTGAAGAACCGCCGCAGCCGCGACGTGGCCGAGGTGCGCTCCACCCACGCCGGCGGCGGGCTGTTCAGCCGGCTGCGCGAGACTTTCACCGGGCGCTAAGTCGCCGGGGCCCCGCACATGGTGGCGACGCTGTTCTACGTTGACGCACTGCCCGACACCGGCGCGGTGGCGGTCGTGGACGGCGACGAGGGTTTCCACGCCGCCACGGTGCGCCGGATCCGGCCCGGCGAACAACTGGTGCTCGGCGACGGCGCGGGCGGCCTCGCCCGGTGCGAGGTCGAGCACGCCGGGCGCGATGGGCTGCGGGCGCGGGTGCTGGGGCGCTGGAGCGTCGAGGCCGGTCGCCCGGCGGTGACGGTGGTGCAGGCGCTGCCGAAGTCCGATCGCTCGGAGCTGGCGATCGAGTTGGCCACCGAAGCGGGCGCCGACGGGTTCCTGGCCTGGCAGGCCGCCCGCTGCGTGGCCAGCTGGGAGGGCGCCCGGGTCGACAAGGGGCTGCGCCGGTGGCGGGCGGTCGCCCGTTCGGCGGCCCGGCAGTCCCGCCGGGCGCACATCCCGCCCGTCGAGGGCGTGCTGTCCACCGCGGCGTTGATCGAGCGGGTTCGCGACGAGGTTGCGGCCGGGTCGGCGGTGCTCGCCCTGCACGAGTCGGCAACCGATCGGCTCGCGGATCAGCATGTCCGCCAAGCGGATTCGGTGTTGCTGGTGATCGGGCCCGAGGGCGGCATCGCGCCGGACGAGATCGTCGCGTTGACCGCGGCGGGCGCGGCGGCGGTCCGGCTGGGCCCGCAGGTGCTGCGGACGTCGACCGCGGCCGCGGTGGCGTTGGGCGCGCTGGGCGTGCTCACGCCGCGATGGGACCGACCTGCGGATTCAGACGGGGCGGCAAACGAACCATTGGGACAGGCTCCTGACCAGCGGTAGACTGGCAAGCCAGGATTTCACCACGTCAGACCCGACAAGGCAGGCATCGAAAACCACGTGACGCCCCGCGAGACCAGCGCTGCTGACACGGCATCGACCTCTCACGTTCGCAGCAGCATCAACGTTCCGCCCGATCTCGTCGTGGGCCTGCTTGGTTCCGCAGACGAAAACCTGCGCGCCCTCGAACGCACCCTGAACGCCGACCTGCACGTGCGCGGCAATGAGGTCACGATCTCCGGCGAGCCGGCCGACGTCGCCCTGGCCGAGCGGGCGGTCTCCGAACTGGTCGCGATCGTGGCCGGCGGCCAGCCGTTGACGCCCGAGGTGGTGCGCCACAGCGTCGCCATGCTGATCGGCACCGGCAACGAATCGCCGGCCGAGGTCCTCACCCTGGATATCTTGTCGCGCCGCGGCAACACGATCCGGCCCAAGACGCTCAACCAGAAGCGCTACGTCGACGCCATCGACGCCAACACCATCGTGTTCGGGGTCGGCCCGGCCGGCACCGGCAAGACGTACCTGGCCATGGCCAAGGCCGTGCACGCGCTGCAGAGCAAGCAGGTCAGCCGGATCATCCTGACCCGGCCCGCCGTGGAAGCCGGTGAGCGCCTTGGCTTTTTGCCCGGCACGCTGAGCGAGAAGATTGATCCCTACCTGCGGCCGCTGTACGACGCGCTCTACGACATGATGGACGCCGAGCTGATCCCCAAGCTGATGTCGGCGGGCGTCATCGAGGTCGCGCCGCTGGGGTACATGCGTGGCCGCACGCTGAATGACGCGTTCATCGTGCTCGACGAGGCGCAGAACACCACCGCCGAACAGATGAAGATGTTCCTCACCCGGCTCGGCTTCGGGTCGAAGATCGTCGTCACCGGCGACATGACCCAGATCGACCTTCCCGGCGGGGCCCGGTCCGGGCTGCGGTCGGCGGTCGAGATCCTCGACAACGTCGACGATATCCACATAGCGGAGCTGACCAGTGTGGATGTGGTGCGCCACCGGCTGGTTTCGGAGATCGTCGACGCCTACGCCCGCTACGAGGAGCCCGGCTCGGGGATGAACCGGGCGGCCCGGCGGGCCTCGGGTGCCCGCGGTCGCCGATGAGCATCGAGGTTTCCAACGAGTCGGGCATCGACGTGTCCGAGGTGGAGCTGGTCAGCGTCGCGAAGTTCGTGATCGCGCGGATGGACGTCAACCCCAGCGCCGAACTGTCGATGGTGCTGCTGGACACCGCGGCGATGGCCGACCTGCACATGCGCTGGATGGACCTGCCGGGGCCGACGGACGTGATGAGCTTCCCGATGGACGAGCTCGAACCCGGCGGGCGCCCCGACGCGCCCGAGCCGGGGCCGGCGATGCTGGGCGACATCGTGCTGTGCCCGGAATTCGCCGCCGACCAGGCGGCCGCGGCGGGTCACACCCTGGGACACGAGTTGGCGCTGTTGACGATTCACGGCGTGCTGCATCTGCTCGGCTACGACCATGGCGAGCCGGCCGAGGAGAAAGAGATGTTCGCCCTGCAAAACCGGCTGCTCGAAGAATGGGTCGCCGAGCAGGTCGAGGCCTACCACCAAGATCGCCAGGAGGAGCGCGACCGCCGGTTGCTGGACAAGTCAAGGTATTTCGACAATTGACCGGCGTTTCCCAGCTGCTGGGCGCGATCGCCCTGATCGCCCTGGGCGGCCTTTTTGCGGCGATCGACGCCGCCATGAGCACGGTGTCGTTGGCGCGGGTGCAGGAACTGGTGCGCGAGGAGCGGCCCGGCGCGGTGTCGCTGTTCAAGGTGATGAGCGAGCGTCCGCGCTACATCAACCTGGTGGTGCTGCTGCGCATCATCTGCGAGATCACCGCGACCGTCCTGTTGGTGGTGTTCCTCTACGACAACTTCGGCATGAGGTGGGCGTTGTTCGGGGCGGCCACCATCATGGTGGTGACGAGTTTCGTCGTCATCGGGGTCGGGCCCCGCACCCTCGGCCGCCAGCACGCCTATTCCATCTCGCTGGTGACCGCCCTTCCGCTGCGCGTGATTTCGTGGTTGTTGATGCCGCTGAGCCGGTTGCTGGTGGTGCTGGGCAACGCGCTCACCCCCGGCCGGGGGCTACGGAACGGGCCGTTCGCCTCCGAGATCGAACTGCGCGAAGTCGTCGACCTGGCCCAGCAGCGCGGCGTGGTGGCCGCCGACGAGCGGCGGATGATCGAGTCGGTCTTCGAACTCGGTGACACCCCGGCCCGCGAGGTGATGGTGCCGCGCACCGAGATGATCTGGATCGAAAGCGACAAGACCGCCAGCCAGGCGACCAACCTGGCCGTACGCAGCGGGCACTCCCGCATTCCGGTGATCGGCGAGAACGTCGACGACGTCGTCGGCGTGGTGTACCTGAAAGACCTTGTCCAGCAGATGTTCTCCTCGCCCGACGGGGGCCGGGACACCAAGGTGTCGCAAGTCATGCGGCCGGCGGTCTTCGTGCCGGACTCCAAGCCGCTGGACGCGCTGCTGCGCGAGATGCAACGCGACCGCAACCACATGGCCCTGCTCGTCGACGAGTACGGCGCGATAGCCGGGCTGGTCAGCATCGAGGACGTGCTGGAGGAAATCGTCGGGGAGATCGCCGACGAGTACGACCAGGCGGAGACGGCGCCGATAGAAGATCTGGGCGACAAGCGATTTCGGGTGTCGGCGCGACTGCCGATCGAGGACGTCGGCGAACTGTACGACGTCGAATTCGACGACGACCTCGACGTCGACACCGTCGGCGGCCTGGTGGCTCTGGAATTGGGCCGGGTGCCGCTGCCCGGCGCCGAGGTGGTCTCGCACGGCCTGCGTCTGCGCGCCGAGGGCGGCCCCGATCATCGTGGGCGGGTACGGATCAACACCGTCCTGCTGAGCCCGGCCGAACCCGACGGCTCGACCGACGGGGAGGCCATACACCATGACTGAGGCGGTCACTGCCGCGCCGAACGTGCACTCAAGGCGGAAAATTGCGGAAAAAATCGCACTGGTTGCACGCTCGGCGATGGACTGTCATGACTGAATTCCGTTCGGGTTTCGTGTGTTTGGTGGGCCGACCGAACACCGGCAAGTCGACGCTGACCAACGCGCTGGTCGGCGCCAAGGTGGCGATCACCTCGACGCGGCCGCAGACCACCCGGCACACCATTCGCGGGATCGTGCACCGGGACGACTTTCAGATCATCCTCGTCGACACCCCTGGCTTGCACCGGCCGCGCACGCTGCTGGGCAAGCGGCTCAACGACCTGGTCCGCGACACCTACGCCGAGGTCGACGTGATCGGGCTGTGCATCCCGGCCGACGAGGCGATCGGGCCGGGCGACCGGTGGATCGTCGACCAGATTCGTGCGGTCGCCCCCAAGACCGCGCTCGTGGCCGTCGTCACCAAGATCGACAAGGTGCCCAAGGACCGGGTGGCCGCGCAGCTGGTCGCCGCCAGCGAGTTGGTCGGCGGCTCGGCCGAAATCGTCCCGGTGTCGGCGGTGACGGGTGCGCAGGTCGACGTGTTGATCGAGGTCCTGGCCGCGGCGCTGCCGCCCGGCCCCGCGTACTACCCCGACGGCGAGCTGACCGACGAGCCCGAGGAAGTCCTGATGGCCGAGCTCATCCGCGAGGCCGCGCTGGAGGGAGTCCGCGACGAGCTGCCGCATTCGTTGGCCGTGGTGATCGACGAGGTCAATTCGCGGGAAGACCGCGACGATCTGATCGACGTGCACGCGATCCTCTACGTCGAGCGGGACAGCCAGAAGGGCATCGTCATCGGCAAGGGCGGCGCCCGGCTGCGGCAAGTCGGCACCGCCGCGCGCGCCCAGATCGAAAAGCTGCTGGGCACCAAGGTCTACCTCGAGCTGCGCGTCAAGGTCGCCAAGAACTGGCAGAGCGACCCCAAACAACTTGGTCGGCTTGGCTTTTAGCCGCGGCCTTCACCCCGCCGTCGACTCACCTACGCGAGGGCGGCGCCCCGGCGGGCGGGGTGTCGGCACCGGCGTGCCACCACATGGGCGGCTGTTTGGTGGACCAGCCGCAGACGGCCTCCAGCTCGGCGGCCAGCGAGATCAGCAGGCCCTCGCTGTTTGCTGGGCCCATCAGCTGCACGCCGATCGGCAAACCGTCGGAGGTAAATCCGGCCGGCACGTTGATGGACGGCCACCCCAACAGGTTCCATGGCCAGGTCAACGGGCACGCGGCGATCATGGCGCGGTCGGTGCCGAAGCTGCTCAACCGGTCGAACGAGCGCGCCAACGGCGGCGGTTGGGCGGTCGTCGGGGCGAGCACCACGTCGACGATGTCGAAGATCGAGCCCACCCGCCGCTGGTCGGCCGCCTCGTGGCGGCGCGCGCTGCGCAGAATCGCCTGCCCCAGCACCTGGCCCATGCGCAGGTTGGCCACCGTGCGGGGGTCCAGGATCACGCCGTCGCCCAGCCGCTCCTCCCAATCCCGCAGGCCCGCGGTGGACCGGGCCAGGAAATTCCATGACAACCGCAGGCCGTAGTCGGGGTTGCCGGGCACGACCCTGTGGCCGAGCAGCTCGAGCTGCCTGCCGACGGCCCGCGTCGCGGCCAGGATCTCGGGGTGCAGCTTGGCGCGAAAACCTGTGTACGGGAACCGGGTCGACAGCGCGATGTTCAGCGGGCCGGGCGCCTTGCCGACATAGTCGGACGCCGTGATCGGGGGCGGCTTGTGCCGGTCGCCCTCGACGTTGCCCGACGCGGCGTCGAGCACCAGCGCCGCATCGGCCACGGTGCGGGCCAGCACGCCGTTGACCGTGATGCCGTTGAACGCCTCGGGCAGCGGCCAGGTCGAGATGCGGCCGCGCTGCGGTTTGATGCCCACCAGGTGCGTCCACGCCGCGGGGATGCGGACGCTGCCGGCGCCGTCGGAGCCGATGGCGGCGGTCACCAGGCCCGCGGCCACGGCGGCCGCGCTACCCCCCGACGACCCGCCCGGGGTGTGCCGGCGCGACCAGGGATTGCGGGTGTGGCCGAAGCCGGGTCCGCTGGTGAACGGCCATTGGCCCAGCTCGCAGGTGTTCGTCTTGCCGACGATCACGGCGCCGGCGGCCTTCAGGCGGCGCACCACCTCGGCGTCCTGGGTCGCCGGCGCGACATACCCCTCGGTGCCGAAGGCGGTGGGCACGCCGGCGACGTCGACGTCGTCTTTGACCGCGATCGGGATGCCCAGCAGCGGCGCGGTGTCCCCGGCCGCGCGTCGCCGGTCGGCCCGCGCCGCGTCGGCCAGCGCCGACTCGGTCAGCACCACCCGGAAGGCGTTGAGCGTCGGCTGGCTGGAATGGATGGCGTGCAGCGAACGGCTCACCAGTGTGGTGGACGTCACTGAGCGGCTGGCCAGCTGATACAGCAGGTCAGTCAGTGTGGGCAGGCGCTGGCCGCCGGATCCGGAGATGGACCCGGTGCCCGCCCCGGAAGCGCCGATCACGGGGTACGAGACTAACGGCGCGGATACCCGCATTGTCGCGGCGGGGTGCAAAACTATGGTGATGCGGCTATATCGAGACCGAGCTGTGGTGTTGCGCCAGCACAAGCTCGGCGAAGCCGACCGGATCGTCACCCTGCTGACCCGCGACCATGGCCTGGTCCGCGCGGTGGCCAAGGGCGTGCGCCGCACCCGCAGCAAATTCGGCGCGCGGCTGGAGCCGTTTGCCCACGTCGACGCGCAACTGCACCCCGGCCGCAATCTCGACATCGTCACCCAGGTCGTCTCCATCGACGCGTTCGCCACCGACATCGTCAGCGACTACGGCCGGTACACCTGCGGGTGCGCGATGCTAGAAACCGCCGAACGGCTCGCCGGCGAGGAACGGGCGCCCGCCCCGGCGCTGCACCGGCTCACGGTGGGCGCGCTGCGCGCGGTGGCCGACGGGCGCCGGCCTCGCGACCTGTTGCTGGACGCCTATCTGCTGCGCGCCATGGGCATCGCCGGGTGGGCGCCGGCGCTCACCGAGTGCGCCCGGTGCGCCACACCCGGCCCGCATCGGGCGTTTCACGTCGCCGCCGGGGGCAGCGTCTGCCCGCATTGCCGCCCGGCCGGCTCGACCACCCCGCCGCCGGGGGTGCTGGATCTGATGGCCGCGCTGCACGACGGGGACTGGGAGGCCGCCGAGGCGTCGCCGCAATCGCACCGCGGCTACGTCAGCGGGCTGGTGGCCGCGCACCTGCAATGGCATCTGGAACGGCAGCTCAAAACGTTGCCGCTGGTGGAGCGGACGTACCAGGTCGACCGCACCATCGCCGAACGGCGCGCAGCGCTGATCGGGCAGGATACTGCCTGTGGCTGAGCGCAAGCCGAAGGCGACCGACTTCCCGCAGCTGCCCCCCGCGCCCGACGACTACCCGGTCTTTCCCGACAAATCGACCTGGCCGGTCCCGTTCCCGGAGCTGCCGCCGTCCGCCGGCGGCGGCCCGCGCCGCCCCCCGCAGCACACCTCCAAAGCGGCCGCGCCCCGGATTCCGGCCGACCGATTGCCCAACCATGTGGCCATCGTGATGGACGGCAACGGCCGCTGGGCCACCCAGCGCGGTCTGAGCCGGACCGACGGCCACCGGGCGGGTGAGGCGGTCGTCATCGACATCGTATGCGGCGCAATCGAAATCGGAATCAAATGGCTGAGTCTCTACGCGTTTTCCACCGAGAACTGGAAGCGTTCGCCCGAGGAGGTCCGCTTCCTGATGGGCTTCAACCGCGACGTGGTGCGCATGCGCCGGGTGAACCTCAACACGATCGGAGTCCGAATCCGGTGGGTGGGTTCCCGGCCCCGCCTGTGGCGCAGCGTGATCAACGAGTTGGCGATCGCCGAGGCGATGACGGACGACAACGACGTCATCACCGTCAATTACTGCGTGAACTACGGCGGCCGCGCCGAGATCACCGAATCCGCAAGGGAGATCGCCCGTTTGGTGCAGGCGGGCAGACTGAAGCCCGACCGGATCAGTGAGTCGACGATCGCCCGTCACATGCAACGGCCCGACATCCCCGACGTGGACCTGTTCCTGCGGACGTCGGGGGAGCAGCGGTCCAGCAATTTCATGTTGTGGCAGGCGGCCTACGCCGAGTACATATTTCAGGACAAGCTGTGGCCCGACTACGACCGCCGCGACCTTTGGGCCGCGTGCGAGGAATACGCGGACCGCAATCGACGCTTCGGGAGCGCCTGATGCCCTCACTGCAGGAGCGGCTGGCCTCGATACTGCGCGACGCCCTTGCGGTCGACGAGGAGCCCGACGGCGCGCTGACCTTGCGCCACAACGGCACGCTGGCCTCGCTGCGGGTGGTCAACATCGCCGAGGGCCTCGATTTGGTGTCGCTGACCCAGATCCTGGCCTGGGATCTGCCGCTGACCAAGAAGATCAGCGATCAGATCGCCAAGCAGGCGCGCGAGAGCAACTTCGGCAGCGTGACGCTGATCGAGAAGTCGAATCAGGCCGCGGTGCAACGCAATTCCGGAAAGGGCGCGGCCAAAACCGGGGACGTGATGCTGCGCTACAACTTTCCCGGCGGCGGCCTTACCGACGACGCGCTGCGCACCCTGGTCCTGCTGGTGCTCGACACGGGCGCCCAGATACGTCTTTCGCTGACGGGCTAGGACACCGCCGCTTCGATCGGGTCGGCGGCCAGGTCATCGCGGCCACCGGTCCGCAGCAGCGCGGGCAACGTGTCCGGGTCGTAATCGGCGGCTCGGGTCGAGTCGACGAACCGTTCGACGACCTCGACGAAGCGGTCGGGGTGGTCGTGGAACGGCATGTGCCCCGAGCCCTCGAAGATCTCCATGCGCGAACCGGGCATCGCGGCGTGCGCGGTATGCGCGTGGTCCACCGGGATGATCAGGTCGTCTTCACCCCAAATAATCTGCACCGGAACAGATTTCATGAGATAGCTGCGGTCCAGCATGGTGACGTATTGGCCGCGCGCGTCCACCACCGACCGCAGGGTGCTCGCGAACGCCGCGAGCCCGTCGCGGTCCAGGAAGCCTTCCAGCAGAGCGACGACCTCGGCGGCGTCGCGCCCGAACCGGGTGGAACCCAGCATGGTCTGCACCGCGCGGCCGACTCGCCGGATCGTGGGCATCACTCCGGGCGCGCGCAGCACGCCCAGCGCCTCGGCGCCCAGCGGCATCGCCGCCAACCGCAACGCCAGGCTCACGTCCTGCGCGACGCCGCCGGCGCTCACCAGCACGATGCGCTCCACCAACTGGGGGTACTGATAGGCCAATTGCATCGCGACGCCGCCCCCGAACGAATGCCCGACGACGGTGACCCGCTCGATGCCGAGCACGGCGAGCAGGTCGCGCATGCCGTTCGCGAACGCCGGCAAGGAGTAGTCGGCGTGGGGTTTGTCCGACTCGCCGTGGCCCAGCAGATCCGGCGCGATCACCGTGAACCGTTGCGCCAGTTGGGCATGCACCGTTTCCCAGGACTTGGAGTTGTCGCCGACGCCGTGGATCAGCAGCAGAGCGGGTCCCGACCCGGCGATCCGAAACGCGCGCCGGTACCCGTGGATCGTGCGGAACTGCAGTGCCGGGGCCTCGACCTCGCGGACCGGCCGCAGGTGGGGCGATAGTTCCTTGCGCATCGCGTGCTCACTTCCCTTGAGGTGGTGTCTCGGCCCGTGGGCCACTCATGGGTAGGAGCACGCGGCAAGCGCGTGTCGGACACTTTTTTCAGAAACTTTCCGCGGCCGGTCCGCGTGCGGGGGTCAGCCTAGGAGCGGCACTGGGCGCAGGTTCCGAAGATTTCGATGGTGTGGCTGACGTCGGAGTAGCCGTGCTTGGCGGCCACTTGCTCCGCCCACTCCTCGACCTCGTGGTCGCCGACCTCGACGGTGGAGCCGCAGCATCGGCACACCAGATGGTGGTGGTGATGTTCCGAGCAACTGCGGTACACCGACTCGCCGGTGTCGGTGCGCAGCGTGTCGACCAGGCCCGCCGCCGCCATCGACTGCAGCGTGCGGTACACGGTGGTCAGGCCGATGTTCTCGCCGCGGCGGCGCAGCTCGTCGTGCAGCTCCTGGGCCGAGCGGAATTCGTCCAAGGTCTCCAGCAGCGTGGCGATCGCGGCGCGCTGACGGGTGGAGCGCACGCTGGCGCCCGTCACGCTGTGTCCTCGCTCGCGTGGGCGACGGCGTCGACGACAATGTGCGCGAGGTGGTGGTCGGCGAGCCGATACAGCACTTCCCGGCCGGACCTTTCGCCGGCCACCACGCCCGCCGCCTTGAGGATCTTCAGGTGCTGGCTGACCAGCGGCTGCGGTACGCCTAGCGCGTCGACCAGTTCGTGCACGCAGCGGTGCGATTCGCGCAACTGCAGCACGATGGCGATCCGCACGGGTGCGGCCAGTGCGCGCAACAGCTCGCCCGCGGCGTCGAGGATCTCCCGCGTCGGTGGGATGGGGTACTCGGGAAACTCCGCGTGCCGGCGCGGACTCGCCCTGCCATGGTCGTGGGCAGGCACGGTCAGCTCCGATCCCACGTCGCCGCCGGCGGTGGCCGGCGCCGAAGACGTTGAGGACGTCGCCATGGGAAAGTGATCACCTCGAGAATTGGCGGGTAGTGGAGGGGCCCGTCGCGGAAATCGCGATCGGCCGCTTTCCACTGTCACATGCGTGATGACGCATGTCAAAGATCGCGGCGCCGGTCGATACCATGACTGATGTTTTGCGAGCGGCGCTCCGCCGCCGCCCCGTCCACCTGGATTTTCGAAAGGGAGTGCACAGCCCCGTGGCGTCCGTCATCGACACCGTAGTCAACCTGGCCAAACGGCGGGGCTTCGTCTTTCCCTCGGGCGAGATCTACGGGGGCACCAAATCGGCGTGGGACTACGGCCCGCTGGGTGTTGAGCTCAAGGAGAACATCAAGCGCCAGTGGTGGCGCGCGGTGGTCACCGGCCGCGACGACGTGGTCGGGCTCGACTCGTCGATCATCCTGCCGCGCCAGGTGTGGGTGGCCTCCGGCCACGTCGAGGTCTTCCACGACCCGCTGGTCGAGTGCCTGAACTGCCACCACCGGCATCGCCAGGACCACATGCAGGAGGCCTATGCGGCGAAGAAGGGGATCGCCGACCCCGATTCGGTCCCGATGAGCGAGATCGCCTGTCCGGACTGCGGCACCAAGGGTCAGTGGACCGAACCCCGCGAATTCAACATGATGCTCAAGACCTACCTCGGACCGATCGAGACCGAGGAGGGGCTGCACTACCTGCGTCCGGAGACCGCGCAGGGCATCTTCGTCAACTTCGCCAACGTGGTGATGACCGCGCGCCGCAAGCCGCCGTTCGGAATCGGGCAGATCGGCAAGAGCTTCCGCAACGAGATCACCCCCGGCAACTTCATCTTCCGGACCCGAGAGTTCGAGCAGATGGAGATGGAGTTCTTCGTGGAGCCCTCGACGGCGAAGGAATGGCATCAGTATTGGATCGACACCCGCCTGCAGTGGTACGTCGACCTGGGCATCGACCCGCAGAACCTGCGCCTGTATGAGCATCCCCAGGAAAAGCTGTCGCACTACTCGGACCGCACCGTCGACATCGAGTACAAGTTCGGTTTCGCCGGCAATCCGTGGGGCGAGCTGGAAGGCGTCGCCAACCGCACGGACTTCGACCTGTCAACGCACGCAAAGCATTCCGGGGCCGACCTGTCGTTCTACGACCAGGTCACCGACTCCCGCTACACGCCCTACGTCATCGAACCGGCCGCCGGGCTGACGCGCTCGTTCATGGCGTTTCTCGTCGATGCCTACAGCGAGGACGAAGCCCCCAACGCCAAGGGCGCCATGGAAAAGCGGACGGTGCTTCGGCTCGACCCGCGGCTGGCCCCGGTCAAGGCGGCGGTGCTGCCGCTGTCCCGGCACGCCGACCTGAGCCCCAAGGCCCGCGACCTGGCCGCCGAACTGCGCAAGTGCTGGAACATCGAGTTCGACGATGCCGGAGCCATCGGACGCCGGTACCGGCGCCAGGACGAGGTCGGCACGCCGTTCTGCGTGACGGTCGACTTCGACTCGCTCGAGGACGACGCCGTGACCGTGCGCGAGCGCGACGCCATGACTCAGGATCGCGTCGCGATCGGCTCCGTCGCCGACTACCTGGCGGCGCGGCTGAAGGGCTGCTAGGGCCCCGCGCCGCACAAGATTGCCATTCGTCGCCGCCTTATCGGCGCCATTGGCAGAATGCGCCGAATAATCAAATTGCGTGCGATCGCATTTGCCACCGTAAATTCTGCCGCGCAACCCGCGCTTCCGACCGTATCCCGGGGAATCAGCGCTGCTCCGGGCGTCTTGACGCGTGGTGCGCGTCGGCCCGGTCTCCGGCTCGCGGGCCGATGGTTGTGCACTTTTCGGATTGAATCAAGTTTGCGTTATTGATCCGGTCAAGTTTGCGTTCTCGATCGATTCAAGTTTGGGAAAAAATGGCGCTTTTCCACGATATCTGCCTTACGATCCGGCCGTGATGTGTGTTGATTTCCGGGGGGCAACGAGGGCTCTGGCACGGTCCGCCGCGCGGAGCTCCTGATGGTTCTCGATTTTTCCTGGTTGCCGCCGGAGATCAATTCGGCGCGAATCTTCGCCGGCGCGGGTTCGGGCCCGTTGTTCACGGCGGCGGCGGCCTGGGACGGCTTGGCGTCGGACCTGTCGGGGGCGGCGTCGTCGTTCAACTCGGTGGTGAGCGGTCTGACCAATGGGTCGTGGACAGGCCCGTCGGCGGCCGCCATGGCAGAGGCCGCGGCGCCGTACGTGGGGTGGTTGAACTCGGCGGCGGTGCAGGCCGGGGCCGCAGCGGCTCAGGCCCGCGCGGCGGCGACGGCGTTCGAGTCCGCGCTGGCGGCGACGGTGCCGACGCCGGCGATCGCGGCGAACCGCGCCCAGCTGATGGCGTTGATCGCGGCGAACATCCTGGGCCAGAACACCCCGGCGATCTTCATGACCGAGTTCGAGTACATGGAGATGTGGGCGCAGGACGTGGCCGCGATGGTCGGCTATCACGGCGGGGCCATGGGGGTGGCCGCGGCGTTGCCGGCGTTCAGCCTCCCCCCGGTGAGCCTGGCGGGCCTGACAGGCTTGCTGACGTCGGTGGGGGGTGCGATTGCCGCCCCGCTGGCGCCGGTGACGGCGGTGGTCGGGCCCGCAGTATCGCAGGTGTCGGGCCTGGCGTCGGCGCTGCCGCTGTCCAGTTTGTCGACGGTGGCCCAGGTCGTGATGACGCCGGCGAGCATGATGATGTCGCCGATCATGATGGCGGCCCAAGCCGGCATGGGGGCGAATTCGGCGGCGCTGGCCGGAAAGACGGGTGCGGCCGGCGCCCTCGATGCGACGAAGTTCGTCAGCACCGCTGGTCCCGCGGGGTTGGGGCTTGGCGGTGGGCGCGCGGGCGGCCTGGGCGGCCTGGGCGGCGCGTCCGCGAATTTGGGCGGGGCGCGGCTCGTCGGTGCGATGTCGGTGCCGCCGACGTGGCAGGGGTCAACGCCGTCCCGGATGGTCAGTGCGGCGATGTCGGGCATGGGCGAGATGCCGGCCGGCGCGGCGGCTGCCGGGGCGCCGATGGGCGGCGGCATGCCGTTCATGCCGATGCCGATGGGTGGCATGGGCGCCGGGGCGGGCATGGCCGGCGGGATGATGGGCCGCGGCGGGGCCAGCCCGAATGTCGTGCAGTCGCGGCCCAGCGTGGTGCCGCGCATCGGAGTCGGATAGGGCGGGGGTGATAGGTCGGGGCTGCGCGTTGGGCGCCGCAGTGGCGCCTAACTTCAATTTTTTGTCACGGAAGGAGTGGGGTAATGGCTACTCGGTTTATGACCGATCCGCATGCGATGCGGGCGATGGCAGGTCGTTTCGACGTGCACGCGCAGACGGTTTCGGACGAGGCGCGCCGGATGTGGGCGTCCTCGCAGAACATTTCCGGCGCCGGCTGGAGTGGGGCGGCTTCGGCGACGTCCTACAACACGATGGGCCAGATGAACCAGGCGTTCAACAACATTGTGAACATGCTGCACAGCGTTCGCGACGGGCTGATCCGCGACGCCAATAACTACGAGCAGCAAGAGCAGGCTTCGCAGCAGATTTTGAGCAGTTAGTGGCCTTGAGGCGTTAGGAGATTTGTGCGATGACAATTAACTACCAGTTTGGCGACGTGGACGCGCATGGCGCGACGATTCGCGCCCAGGCGGCGTCGTTGGAGGCCGAGCACCAGGCCATCGTTCGCGATGTGCTTGCCGCTGGTGACTTCTGGGGTGGCGCCGGTTCGGTGGCCTGCCAGGAGTTCATCACCCAGTTGGGTCGCAACTTCCAGGTGATCTACGAGCAGGCCAACTCCCACGGCCAGAAGGTGCAAAGCGCCGGCAGCAACATGGCCAGCACCGACAGCGCGGTCGGCTCCAGCTGGGCCTGACCCGCCTCCGAGGGCGCGGGTAGCACCTCGGTGTTACCCGCGCCCGAGGCGCTCGAAGACGCCGGTACGCCCCCGCGGGTGACGAGAACCGGTCCCCGACGCGAATTCAATGCCACGATGGGTTGGACGGTTTGGTGAAACCCCTGATTTTTCAGGGGCGAAGGCTTTAGGATCGGCTCGTGGTGTCTGTTGATCGTTGGACTGTGCCGTTGATGCGGCTGGCTGGCTTGGGGGTGTGATGGTTCCCGCTTTTACGTTCTTCCCGCCGGAGATCAACTCGGCGTTGATGTTCGCCGGGGCGGGTTCAGGGCCCTTGTTCATGGCCGCGTCGGCCTGGGACTCCCTGGCGACGGACCTGTCGGGTGCGGCGGCGTCGTTCCAATCGGTGGTCTCGGGGTTGACCGACGGGCCCTGGGCGGGTCCGGCGTCGATGTCCATGGCGGCAGCGGCGACGCCCTACGTGGGCTGGTTGAGCGCGGCCGCGGGGCAGGCTGAGGCCGCGGGCCTGCAGGCGCGCACCGCCGCGACGGCGTTCGAGTCCGCGCTGGCCGCGACAGTGCCCACGCCGGCGATCACGGCGAACCGCGCCCAGCTGATGGCGTTGATCGCGACGAACATCCTGGGCCAGAACACCCCGGCGATCTTCATGACCGAGTTCGAGTACATGGAGATGTGGGCGCAGGACGTGGCCGCGATGGTCGGCTACCACGGCGGGGCCATGGGGGTGGCCGCGGCGTTGCCGGCGTTCAGCCTGCCCCCGCTGAACCTGGCCGGCTTGACCGGGCTGTTGGCGGCGCCGCTGACCGGCGTGGGCTCGCAGGTCGCCGGGTTGGCGACGTCGGTGGCGGGCGTGGGCGGGTTGTCGAGCATCACGGCGGTGGCCGGGAGTGCGGTGTCGCAGGCGGCGTCCCTGGCTTCGGCGGCGCCGATTTCTTCGCTGTCGACGGTCGCTCAGGTCGGAATGATGCCGGTGAGCATGATGATGTCGCCGATCATGATGGCGGCCCAAGCGGGAATGGGCGCGTCGAATTCGGCGGCGCTCGCCGGTGCGACGGGTGCCGCGGGCGCGGTCGATCCGGCCAAGTTCGTCAGCAGCGCGGTTCCGAAGGGGCTTGGCGGCGGCGTCGGCGGCCTGGGTGGCGCCGAGGCCGGTCTGGGCAAGGCTCGGCTGGTCGGCGCGATGTCGGTGCCCCCGACCTGGCAGGGATCGGCGCCGTCCCGGATGGTCAGCGCGGCGATGTCGGGCATGGGCGAGATGCCGGCCGGCGCGGCGGCTGCCGGGGCGCCGATGGGCGGCGGCATGCCGATGATGCCGATGCCGATGGGTGGCATGGGTGCCGGGGCGGGCATGCCCGGCGGAATGATGGGCCGTGGCGGGGCCAGTCCCACCCATGTCGTGCAGTCGCGGCCCAGCGTGGTGCCGCGGACCGGGGTCGGATAGGTCGCCGGAAAGGGCAGGTGATAAGCCGGGCCGCGAGTCGGCGGCCCCGGGGCCCGGGTCGGTGGCCATATTGCGGTGGCATCAAGCGGAGCGTGCCGCTCTCACCCGGATTCCGTCATCGGTTCTCGCCCGGGTTCATGCGTTGTTTCCAAAAGAGGCGAAATCGGTGAATCCCGGATATTGTCCTCAGAATTGACTTACGATGCGAAGTGCCTGGTGGCGATCCATTCGCCGCCGGGTTCGAAGATGAACGAAACGGCTGTGGAAGGGGGCACCGTGCTTTTGCCTCTTGGTTCCCCGCTGCCGGACGATGCGGTGTCGGCAAAGCGAGGCGAGTCGGGGATGCTCGGCGGCTTATCGGTTCCGCTGAAGTGGGGGGTGGCTGTTCCCCCGGATGACTACGACCATTGGGCACCGGAGCCGCAAGAAGGCGCCGATGCCACCGCGCAGGCGGTCGACGGGGTCAACCCCGAGGCGGCCGGCGAGGGCATGGACGAGTGGAACGAATGGGCCGAATGGGGTGAGTGGCAAGGCGAGGCGGAACCTCGCTTCGACCTGCCGCGCACAACCAGCGTGGTACCGACCTCGCCGGCGGCGGGCTGAGGTTTCGCGCGTGATCCAAGACCAATCTGAATGAGAAATCCAGGAAGTTAAATCCAGAAGGAGAAAGGCAACATGGCAACACGTTTTATGACCGACCCGCACGAGATGCGGGCGATGGCGGGCCGTTTTGAGGTCCACGCGCAGACC
>LQPB01000098.1 GCA_002102225.1 Mycobacterium interjectum | reverse complement strand
GGGAGCGTCCCGGGGAGTGGTGTAAGTGATGGCGGCGTGTCGGTCCCTGACGTAAGAGGGCCATCGCGTGAGTCTCTGTGGTGAAACGACCAAGAATCACTACCGAGAGGAACATCGCGATGGCCCTGGACCAGTCTGCCTTGCTGGAGGTGCTCGACGCACTGCGCACCGCCGATGCCGGTGAGCGGATCACTCAAGCCGCCGAAACGATCTACCAAGCCTTGATCGACGCGGAGTTGACCGCGTTCATCGGGGCTTCTCCCCATGAGCGCACCGAGACCCGCTCCAATCAGCGCAACGGCTCGCGTCCGCGCACGCTGTCCACGGTCGCAGGGGACCTGGAACTGCGGATTCCCAAGCTGCGCACCGGGTCATTTTTCCCGGCGTTGTTGGAGCGGCGTCGCCGGGTCGATCAGTGCTTGTTCGCGGTGGTGATGGAGGCCTACCTGCACGGCACCTCCACCCGCAAGGTCGACGATCTGGTCAAGGCACTGGGTACCGATACCGGGATCTCCAAAAGCGAGGTCAGCCGGATCTGCAAAGACCTCGACACCGAGGTCGCGGCCTTCCGGGACCGGCCGTTGGGTGATCAGCGCTTTCCGTATGTCTTCCTCGACGCCACCTACTGCAAGGCCCGGGTGAATCATCGGGTGGTGTCGCAGGCGGTGGTCATCGCCACCGGGGTGGCCGCTGACGGGCGCCGCGAGGTACTGGGCTTTGAGGTCGGAGACTCCGAGGACGGGGCGTTCTGGACCGCGTTTTTGCGGTCGTTGAAATCCCGCGGTCTGGCCGGAGTCCAACTGGTCATCTCCGATGCCCATGCCGGACTGCGCAGTGCCATTGACGCCGTGCTGATCGGGGCCGCCTGGCAGCGGTGTCGAGTGCACTTCCTGCGCAACGTGCTCGCCCAAGTGCCCAAGGGCTCCGCAGAGATGGTCGCCGCCGCGATCCGCACCGTCTTCGCCCAGCCAGACGCCGAGCACGTGCGCGAACAACTCGACACCATCGCCGGCATGCTCGGCCGCCAGTTCCCCAAGGTCGAAACCATGTTGCGCGAGGCCGCCGCCGACATCACCGCCTTCGCCGACTTCCCGGTGGCCCACTGGAAAAAGATCTGGTCAACCAACCCACTGGAGCGATTGAACAAGGAAATCAAACGCCGCACCGACGTCGTCGGCGTGTTCCCCAACCCCGCCGCGCTGTTACGGCTGGCCGGCTCGGTACTCGTTGAGGCCCACGACGAATGGCAGGTCGCCGACAAGCGCTACCTCTCCGAGACCAGCCTCGCTCTGCTCGACGTCAGTGACCAAAGTGCCGAAACCATTGCCCCCACAGCCGCTCTCACGGCATAGTGGCTACCACAGAGCCACACGCGGACACGCGACCGCTCTTACACCACTCCACGGGACGTGACC
>LQPB01000097.1 GCA_002102225.1 Mycobacterium interjectum | reverse complement strand
TGGTAGCGGGATTCCTCGACGTTTATGGCCTTAAACAAAAGCGAAACGGCTCATCAGTCAGGCGATCGGTCAGCCGGAGAAAGGTCGCAAAAAGAACTGATGCACCAATGAAAGCGCAGAGACCGTCCCGCCGACCGGCGCGGCTATCGAATTCGCGATAACGATCTTTTGTAGCAACTACTAAGCACAATACCTTTGGGCGGCAAAATGCAGGACACAAATTGGAACCGACAACTTTGGGACGGAGGTTACGACTGGGCCGCCGAGGGGGAGGAGTGGAGCGTTGGTTGGGGTGGCAGTGAGCCACAGTGGTTCGGTGCGATATATCCTCGCTTGCACCGCGCTCTCCCTGCAAGCAGCATTCTTGAAATAGCGCCGGGTATGGGGCGGTGGACAAAGTTTCTACTTCCGCTTTGTCGCAACTACGTTGGTGTCGATATCTCGCTTGAGTGCGTTCACGGATGCCAGAAGAAATTTGCTGACGCGCATCATGCCCGATTCGTGCAAAATGATGGTTACTCGTTGAGCGAAGTTGAAGACCATGCCTTTGACCTCGTATTTTCTTTTGATTCGCTCGTGCACGCTGAATTCGATGTGTTCAAGAACTATATCCCTCAAATTATCCAGAAATTGAACAAAGGAGGCATAGCGTTCCTCCATCACTCGAACATGGGCGCGCTCGGAACCGCGTTTGCAAATACCGCCGGCGCGGACGCACGGGCCATTTCTGTCTCTCGGCAGAATATTGAAGATCTCGTTGTAGAAAGTGGTGGACGGGTCATCATCCAGGAAGTGATTGATTGGGGCCCGGGCAAGATCCCACTCGACTGCCTGACGATGCTGGCAAAAGGCAGTGGCACGACTGGGCCGGTACACCTTTATAATTTGCGATTCATGGAGGAATCCCAGATCATAAAGCAGTTTCAGGCCCCCTACTCTGGGATCGACAGACTGAGTTGAATAAGAAGTGTTCGTCTGAGCGGGTTGAGGGGCCGGCCACGAGGCCAGCGCGGTCGCTGAAGGCCCGGGCAGCAGGTCAAGCAGGTGCGCCGGGCCGCTGCGATCGGCGTCGGGGTCAAGTCGATGCTGAGGGTGATGAATCCGGCCGCTCCGCGGAGCCGGGGCGCCCAGCGGTGCTTGTCATAGCCGATCACCCCCCGAAGGTGTTGATCCGCTCGGATTCGGCTGGCGTCGTCTATGGGTTTGCGGTCACCTGCCGCAGCGCAAGGGCGGGGTTTTCTGTGGGGGCGGTCATCGACGCGCCGGTCCCCGCCGGGGTCGAGGTGCTCAACACCGCCGGTGGTTGGTATCGGGCGATCGATTCCAGCGGCGCCACCCGCGAAAGGCACTTGGGCTTGCCGAACCCACCGAACTTGGGATCTGTCGAAATGGTCAACCGGCAAACTTTCTCGACTCCGGCTCACCGCTGAGCGCGCACCGGGAACAAGAAGGAGGAGGGAAATGACCGAAACACAGGGCAACGCCAAAGTTCTCATTGTCACTCTCCACCATCCCGAATTGATGCGGGGCGGTGCGCAGCGGATCGCCTATGAACTATTCCAGGGATTGCAGAACGAACCAGGCATCGAGCCGGTGCTTCTGGCTTCGACCGATAGCGCGTATCCGGCCGATAGCGCGTATCCGGCATTGTATAAAGCCGGAGCCTGCATCACTGGCTTCGACCAGCGGCCGAACGAATTCCTGTTCCTACCGGCCGAATATAACGGTACCTGGCATCGGACATCCTCAGTCCGTCTGGTCGAGGCCTACTGCGAATTTCTTACCACCGTTCGGCCCGATATCGTTCATTTTCATCATTTCCTGACTTACGGCATTGATTTTCTCAGCTTGACTAGGCGAGTTCTGCCCAATGCGCGCCTTGTCTACACGTTTCATGAATTTCTCAGCATCTGCGACGCGAACGGATACATGGTGCGACTGAGCGATCAATCGCTGTGCTCGCAAGCGAGTTCCGTTCGTTGTCATCAGTGCTTCCCCCACCTGCCGCCCGAACACTTTTCGTTGCGGAAGATGTGGTTCATGCGCCA
>LQPB01000096.1 GCA_002102225.1 Mycobacterium interjectum | reverse complement strand
CACTGCAGAGCCGGCGGGAACGGCGGGCTGTTCAGCATCGCCAGCAACGGCGGGATCGGCGGACCGACACAGCCGACCGGGGGCGCCGGCGGAGCCGGGGGGGCGGGCGGCACCGACGGCGGGAACGGCGGAGCCGGCGGCAACGGCGGGCTCCTCGGCGCCGGCGGGGTCGGCGGCGCGGGCGGTGCCGGCCTCGGCGGGGGTGGCGGCGACGGCGGCAACGGTGGCAACGGCACGGTGTGGGGGAACGGCGGCGCCGGCGGCCGCGGTGGCGATGGCTCCGTCGGTGACGGCGGCGCCGGCGGCCACGGCGGCGCCGGGGGCATGTTCGAAGGCTCAGCGGGCGCCGGCGGTGACGGCGGGACCGGCTCCATCAACGGCGGGGCGGGCGGCGCCGGCGGCTTCACCAGGGGCATCTCCGGCAACGGCGGCGACGGCGGCGCCGGCGGTAGCGGCGTCGCCGGCGGCGGAGGGGCCGGCGGCCACGGCGGCAACTCCGGCCCCCTCCAGGGCACTGCCGGCCGCGGCGGCAACGGCGGCACCGGCGGCGGTGGCGCCGGCGGTGACGGCGGCAGCGGCGGCAACGCCGGCGGGCTGTCCGGCAGCGGCGGCGCCGGAGGGGCCGGCGGAGCCGGCGCTACCACCGGCGGGAACGGCGGTGACGGCGGCAACGCGGCGCTCGTCGGCTACGGCGGCGACGGCGGACCCGGCGGGCAGGGTGTCACGGGGCACGGGGGTGACGGCGGGAACGGCGGCGGCGCGGTGCTGGTCGGCAACGGCGGTACCGGCGGCAACGCCGGGATCGGCACGCCGGAGGGCAACGTCGGCACCGGTGGCGCGGGCGGGCTCATCGGCTCCCGCGGCAACGACGGGCTGGCGTAGACCCGCCGCTAGGGCCGCGGCGCCCCGAGGCGAAACACTCTCCACCCCGCCCGCTGCCAGCGGGCGAAGTCCAGGCAATTGCGCCCGTCGACGATGACGCGCGCCCGCACCCGGTCAGCCAGGTCGTCGGGGTCGAGGTCGACGAACTGCCGCCACTCGGTGAGCACCAGCACCGCATCCGCGCGCTCGCAGGCCTCTTCGACCGACACCGCGTAGTTCAGCGTCGGGAACAGCCGCTGCGCGTTGTCCAGCGCCTTGGGGTCGTACACGTTGACCGCGGCGCCGTTGAGCTGCAGCTGCCCCGCGACGTTGAGCGCGGGCGAGTCGCGCACGTCGTCGGATTCGGGTTTGAACGCCGCACCCAGCACGGCGATGTTGGCACCCAGCAGCGAACCGCCGCACGCCGCGGTGGCCAGTTCAACCATCCGGGTGCGTCGGCGCATGTTGATGCTGTCGACCTCGCGCAGGAACGTCAGCGCCTGGTCTGCCCCCAGCTCACCCGCGCGAGCCATGAACGCACGGATGTCCTTGGGCAGGCAGCCACCGCCGAAACCCAGTCCGGCGTTGAGGAATTGGCGACCGATGCGGGAGTCGTACCCGAGCGCGTCGGCCAGCAGGCTGACGTCGGCGCCCGCGGCCTCGCACACCTCGGAAATGGCGTTGATGAACGAGATCTTGGTCGCCAGAAAGGCGTTGGCGGACACCTTCACCAACTCCGCGGTCTGCAGGTCCGTCACCAGGAACGGGACCCCCGCCTCGAGCAGCGGACCGTACAGCTCGCGAACGGCCGCTTCCGCGCGGAGCGAATCCTGTTGGATGCCAAGCACGATGCGATCCGGGTGCAAGGTGTCGTGCACCGCGTAGCCCTCGCGCAAAAACTCAGGGTTCCAGGCGATTTCGACGTCGACCCCGGGCGGCGCCAGCGCGGCGGCGCGCTGGTTCAGCTCGGCCGCGGTGCCCACCGGGACCGTCGACTTGCCGACGAGCACCGACGGCCTGGTCAACCGGGGCACCAGCGCGTCGATGACGGCGTGCACGTGGCACAGGTCGGCGCCGTATTCGCCCTTCTTTTGCGGTGTGCCGACGCCCAGGAAGTGAACGTCGGCGAAATCGGCCGCCATGTCGTAGTCGGTGGTGAATTGCAGCCGACCGGCGGCCAGGTTGTCCCTCAACAACTTTCGCAGTCCGGGCTCGTAGAAGGGGATGTCACCGCCGGCCAACTTGGCGATCTTGCCCGCATCGATGTCGACGCCGATCACGTCGTGCCCCAGTGCCGCCATCCCTGCCGCGTGCGTGGCGCCCAGGTAGCCGGTGCCAAAGACGGTGCATCGCATACCACCGGTGTAGGTGGCCGCGATGAGCTAACTGCATCGCGCCGCTGAGCGGGAGGCAAACGGCAGATGACAGGTGGCCGCGAAACGGCTAGTGGTGACCGCCGAATCCGCCGTGACCGCCGCCGAAGCCGCCGCCACCGTGGCCTCCCCCGCCACCGGGGAACCCGGGGAACCCGCCGCCGCCGTGCGGACCGCCGAACCCGCCCCGGGGCGGGCCGCCGATGCCCGGGATGGGCAACGGGATCGGCACTGGAATCGCCACCGGCGGCGGCGCGGGAGCCGGGGCCGCTGGTATCGGGACCGGTGCTGGAGCGGGGGCCTCGGGAATCGGAGC
>LQPB01000095.1 GCA_002102225.1 Mycobacterium interjectum | reverse complement strand
GCGGCGGCGCACCCGCACTACCCGGCGCACGCTGCCGCGGCCGGCATCACCTCTTCGATGACGCCGGGCCCGGTGAGGACCCCGAAGCCGTCGAGCAGCGCCACAATCAGGCGCTGGGGCTGTGCTCCCGGTGTCCGGCCGCTGACCGCTGCCGCGCCTGGTTCAGCACGCTGCCGGCGCGGCAACGCCCCCTCGGCGTCGTCGCCGGCCGCGTCAACACGCCGCGACCCGTCGGCCGGCCTCGTCAGACCCAGGCCGCGGCGGAGGTGACTTCGTGAGGACGCCGCGACCCGTGCGCACCGCCTACGAAACCGCGCTCGACGTCGCCTGCAGTAACTGTCGCGCCGAGCCCGGCCAGTGGTGCACCCGCGACGACGGGATGCCCAAGCGGATCCCCTGCGTCGCGCGCCTCGCCGCGGCCGGCGCGACAGACCAGGGCCACCCACATAACTTCGACGAACCCCGAACCACGGAAGGAACGCCATGACCACGATGCCACCAACGACTCTCGGCCTCGCTGATCAGGCCCGCGCTGCGCGCCTCGCCTTGGCGGTGCTCGACGGCGACGGAGACAGATACGACGCTGCCGTGGCCGACGCGCTCGGCCGGGGCCCTGAGCTGATCTATGCACTGGTCCGCAACTGGATCATGGCGCTGATCGAACACCAAGGGAAAGCCCGAGCTCGAGACCGCGTCGTGCAGATCCTCGCTGGCATCGTCGAGCACTACGAAGAGCTTGGGGAGCCCCGATCATGACCAAGCCGAGGCGCCGACTGCGCAACAGGTCAGGCCCACCCCCAGCCGAACCGGCTGAGGCACAGCAATTGTCGGCCCTCCGGGCGGCCGCGCTCGGGCTGCTGCTTGCCGGCCTCACCGGTGACGGCGCGCGCGTCGGTGTCGAAACCGGGCGGATCATCGCGGCCGGCGAGAAGGTGACAGCGGCCGTGATCGGGTTCTTGACCGCGCATGCCGCCGAGGCCTACACCAACAAGTACGGGAGCCAGGAGGCCGCGATCGACGCGGTCAGCACCGAGCTGGACGCCGCCGTGCTCGCAGCTAGCGAGAGACAGCTATGAGCAGCCACCGGAAGCTCCCAATCACCGAGTCGCCGCTACCCGAATCACAAACCATCGGAATCGACGCGCCGCGACCAGTCATCGTGCGCAACTGTCCAGACTGCGGCCGGACAATCGGGCCCATGCCGCCGTCCGACGTGGTGTGTCCCCGGTCTGACGGGCTGACGTCATGAAGCTGAGCTGTCATCAATGCGGTCGTGAGCTCGACGCCGACGACCGCGCGGGCTGGGCGGCGTGGCCCTTCAGGGGTCATGTCCGGATTCGACTGGGCACCATACGGATCACCGCCACACCGGACGAGGCTTTCCAGCTGGCCAGCGAGCTCGTCGACGCGATCGACACACTCCGCGGCGCCCGCGAGGTGCCTAGTGGCCGCTGACATCCGCTACGGCGACGGCATCACGATCAGCGTCGCCGCAGCAGCCGTCATGGTCGAAGTGATCGGCCTGGCCGAGAAACTGCTGGCCCGGCAGAACGGTCAGCCCCTTTCACCGAGATTGCAGGCGATGCGAAACGACTTGACGGACTGCGTTGCTCGCGCCGCCGCTAACGCCGACGTCAGCACCAACGAGGTGACGGCCCGAGCTGTCCTAGCCTTCGAGAAGGACACCACCGCTGCAGCTGAGGCCCTCGGGATCAGCCCTAGTGGTGTCCGCTGGGCCTGCCGGGCAGGTCGGCTCGGCAGGAAAGTCGGCGACCGCTGGCTGATCAGCGATCAGGAGATTGCAATGTACAAGCAGCAGACTCAGGGAGTGTCCTGAAATGCCGAAAATGACTGATACGCAACGACAACTCCAAGAAGACCTCGACGTGCGGCTGGTCGCAGCCGCGATAGAGGACGGCCGCATCAGCGCCGCCAACGCACCGAACTGGGTGCTAGCCATGAGGGCCGACCGCGTCCAGGCGCGCGGGATGCTGGCCGCCTTGACACCGATTCCGGGCAAGGACTTGGTGCATGAGATGGCTGAGGAACGTCGCTCTGGCACCGACGCTTCAGCAGGCGGTGTCGGCGTTACCGATGCGCACAACGCGGTCATGGGCTTCCTACGCGGCACCCCGCCGCCAACACGGCGCACACCGCGACCAGCAGTGCAGGCTTCCGCCACTCAAGCACCCGCCGCCCCGGCGCCCGTCGACGACCTCGGTCTGCCGATCCCGCAGGCATCGCAGCCGGTGCGCATCCGGCAGGGCACCCCGGTCGAGCAGTGGACACCGCAGCAGCAGGCCGACTGGTTCCAACGGCAACTCGGGCCGGCGTTCCACCCGGGCACCCAACCGCCGCCGCCGGCCGACGGCTGGTACCACCCCAGCCCCAACGATCACTGCGAGTTTGTCCAAAACGCCGACGGCACCGGCGGTTGGCGTGAAAAACCCGACTACCGCCCGCACAACTGGGACTAGGAGGAGCACAGTCGATGCTCGCAAATGCGCCGACAAACGAGCCGATGGGCATCACCGGAGACTGGAAGCCAAGATTCCGGGTCACCGCGGCACTCGTCATCGCCCACGATCAGCAAGGGCGCCTTCGCCACTGCTACCGCGATTCGCTGCTCGGCTGGCTCAGCGACGAGCAGGCCGCGCACTTCGTGACCCACAACCTCGTCGAGCGAATCGAGGAAAGCCCTGACGTGCCGACAATGCCGGCCGCCGAAACGGTCGCGAATTGCGTTGTGGCGCTCGACAATCTGGGAATCAGAGTCGCGGCCGGCGACCCGACCGCGCGCCAGGCCCTCCGCGACGCCGGCCACCGGTTCGCCAACGACGTCGTCGCCGCCGCCGTCAAACAACGCAAAGCCTCCAAACCCGACCTGGACGAAGAATTCGACGAAATCACCATGTGAACTGCCCCAGACATCCCGCACAGGCAGCTGAAAAGAACTGCCCTACCCGATATTCGGCGCCGCCGGAGAAACAGACTCCGACGCGACCGGCCGGGACTCTAACCAGACAAGAAAGAGGAGCAAGCCAATGAACGCAACCACCGTCACCATCGGCACCACCCCCACGCTCATCTGCGCGATCAGCTACGGAACCTGCGGCGCAATCGTCCAAAACTCCGGCGACGTACCAGTGTTCCTCGGGAACCAGTCAGTAGCCCCCGACAACAGCCTGTCCTTAGCCCCCGGCCAGGTCATCACGATCCCCGGAGGCACCGACCGCGGCTTCACCCTCTACGGCGTCGCCGCCACCGACACCGGCGCCGTGACATTCCTCGACCTCTGACGCGCGCAGGAGGTAGACGATGGCACACAGCGACGCTGCACAGAAGC
>LQPB01000094.1 GCA_002102225.1 Mycobacterium interjectum | reverse complement strand
TACGAGCAGGCCAACTCCCACGGCCAGAAGGTGCAAAGCGCCGGCAGCAACATGGCCAGCACCGACAGCGCCGTCGGGTCCAGCTGGGCCTAACTCGCAACTTCGGGCGCGGCAGCACACCACACATCGGTGTGCTGCCGCGTCCTGCGGTTTCAGTAAACTTCGACCACTTCGACCTCTGAGGCTATTGATGGATCAACAGAGCACCCGCACCGACATCACCGTCAACGTCGACGGCTTCTGGATGCTTCAGGCGTTGCTCGACATCCGGCACGTTGCGCCCGAATTGCGGTGCCGGCCGTATGTGTCCACCGACTCGAGCGACTGGCTCAACGAACATCCGGGCATGGCGGTGATGCGCGAGCAGGGCATCGTCGTCGGCGACGAGGTGCAGGAGCAGGTCGCCGCTCGGATGCGGGTCCTCGCGGCCCCCGACCTCGAGGTCGTCGCCCTGCTGTCGCGGGGCAAGCTGCTCTATGGCGTCGTGGACGACGAGAACCAGCCGCCCGGTTCGCGCGACATCCCGGACAACGAGTTCCGGGTGGTGCTGGCCCGCCGTGGCCAGCACTGGGTGTCGGCGGTGCGGGTCGGCAGCGACATCACCGTCGACGACGTCGCCGTCGCGGACAGCGCCTCGATCGCGTCGCTGGTCTTGGACGGCCTGGAGTCGATTCACCACGCGGAACCGGCGGCAATCAACGCGGTCAACGTCCCGCTGGAAGAGATGCTGGAAGCGACGAAGTCGTGGCAGGAGTCCGGGTTCAACGTGTTTTCCGGCGGTGATCTGCGGCGGATGGGCATCAGCGCCGCCACGGTTGCCGCCCTGGGCCAGGCCCTGTCGGACCCGGCCGCCGAGGTCGCGGTGTACGCGCGCCAGTACCGGGACGACGCCAAGGGACCGAGCGCCTCGGTGCTGTCGCTGAAGGATGGCTCGGGTGGCCGCATCGCGCTCTACCAGCAGGCGCGGACGGCGGGCTCGGGGGAGGCGTGGCTGGCGATCTGCCCGGCCACCCCGCAACTGGTGCAGGTGGGCATCAAAACGGTGCTGGACACCCTGCCCTATGGCGAGTGGAAAACGCACAGCAGGGTTTGACATCCGCGTGAAACACAAACTTTACCAACGCTTTTGCCGACGACATGCGGCCGGGGTGCGAAGACGGCATACTTCTCTAGAATCATCAGCAAATCTCCAAAGCACTGTCACCACAACTCCTTAGCGCAAGGCGAGGCAGATGAAATTCGAATTGGTCGAGCTGTACCTGTCAGGGAGCGGCAGCGCCGCGGCGAGTGAAGCCACCGGGGCTCACGCGCGCCTGGCGACACGGGGTTACGCATTCACGATGGCAGGGGGTGCTGGGCGATGACATCCGCAGGAGTATCTGACGCCTTACAGGCGGAAATCGAGGGCATCGCGCAGCCTCGCGCGGTAGTGGTCGGCATCATGGCCGGCGAGGGCGTTCAAATCGGCGTTCTGCTGGACGCCAACGCCCCGGTCTCGGTGATGACCGACCCGCTGCTGAAGGTGGTCAACAGCCGCCTCAGGGAACTCGGCGAGACCCCGCTGGAGGCCACCGGCCGCGGGCGGTGGGCGCTGTGCCTGGTCGACGGCACCCCGCTGCGGTCCACGCAGTCCCTGACCGAGCAAGACGTCTACGACGGTGACCGGTTGTGGATCCGATTCCTGCCGGACACCGAGCACCGGTCGCAGGTCATCGAGCACATCTCGACCGCGGTCTCGGCAAACCTGAGCAAGCGCTTCGCCGCGATCGACCCGGTCGTCGCCGTTCAGGTCGGCGCGTCGATGGTCGCGATCGGCGTGACCGCGGCGGCCGGTTTGCTCGGGTGGTGGCGTTGGCACCACAACTCATGGCTGCCCACGGTCTACTCCGCGGTCATCGCCGCGGTCGTGTTGACGGTCGCCGTCATGCTGGCGATGCGGGCGAAGACGCACTCCGACCGTTTGGTCGCCGACATCCTGCTGCTGAGCGGCCTCGCGCCGCTGACGGTGGCCGCGGCGTCGGCGCCGCCGGGCGGCGTCGGTTCCCCGCAAGCGGTGTTGGGCTTCGGCGTGCTCGCGATCGCGGCGGCGCTCACCCTGCGCTTCACCGGTCGCCGGCTGGGCATTTACACCGCGATCGTCACCATCAGCGCAGTGGCGGCCATCGCCAGCCTGGCGCGGATGGTCGCAAATACCAGCGCGGTCACGAACTTCACCTGCGTGGTGCTGGTCTGCGTGCTGACCTACCAGGCCGCGCCGGCCCTGTCGCGCCGGTTGGCCGGCATTCGGCTGCCGGTGTTCCCGTCGGCCACCAGCCGGTGGGTGTTCGAGGCGCGACCGGACCTGCCCACCACGGTGGTGCGGCCCGACGGCGGCGCCCCCGTCCTGGAGGGTCCCGCGTCCGTGCGGGATGTGGTGCTGCAGGCCGAGCGTGCCCGGTCATTCCTGACGGGTCTGCTGCTGGGGCTGGGCGTGCTGATGGTGGTGTCGCTGACCTCCCTGTCGGATCCGCACACCTTCCAGCGCTGGCTGCCGCTGCTGCTGGCCGGGTTCAGCGCCGGTTTCCTGATGCTGCGCGGCCGTTCGTACGTCGACCGCTGGCAGGCCATCACCCTTGCCGGGACGGCGGTGCTCATCGTCGCCGCGGTGGTGGTGCGCTACGCCCTGGGTCTGCAGTCGCCGCTGGCGGTGTCGATCTGCGTGGCGATCCTCGTTGTGCTGCCGGCGCTGGGCATGACGGCCGCGGCGGTCGTGCCCAACACCATCTACAGCCCGCTGTTCCGTAAGTTGGTGGAATACGTCGAGTACCTGTGCCTGATGCCCATCTTCCCGTTGGCATTCTGGCTGATGAATGTTTATGCGGCGATCCGTTACCGCTAAAAGCAAGGGGTGGCGCGGTCGCGCAGCGCGCGCGACCGTCGCCGCCCTCCTGCTGACTTCAGGTTCACTAGCCGGTTTGCCGCCCGCGTCGGCGATCTCTCCGCCGACGGTTGATCCGGGCGCGGTGCCGCCGGACGGTCCGCCGGGACCGCCGGCGCCGATGAAACAGAACTCGTACTGCACCGAGGTGGGGGTGCTGCCCGGCACCGACTTCCGGTTGCAGCCGAAGTACATGGACATGCTCAACCTGCAGGAGGCGTGGCAGTTTGGGCGCGGCGCGGGGCAGAAGGTCGCGGTCATCGACACCGGTGTGACGCCACACCCGCGGTTTCCGCACTTGATCCCCGGCGGCGACTACATCATGTCCGGCGACGGGCTGTCGGACTGCGACGCGCACGGCACCATCGTGGCGTCGATGATCGGCGCGGCCCCGGCCAACGGCGCGGCCACCCCGCCCGCGGCGCCGCGCAAGCCGGTCACCATCCCCACCACGGAGCCGCCCCCGAAGG
>LQPB01000093.1 GCA_002102225.1 Mycobacterium interjectum | reverse complement strand
GGCGGGTCCGGCGGGGCCGGCGGCTCCAGCGTTGACGGCGCGGGTGGCCCCGGAGGAGCCGGCGCCACCGCCGGCTGGGTCGGGTCCGGCGGTGCCGGTGGCGCCGGCGGCACGTCGGGAGCAACCGTCGGTTCGGTTGGCGGCGGCCAGGGCGGATCCGGCGGCGGCGCCGGCTTGGTGGGCTCCGGCGGCGCCGGCGGGCCCGGCGGATTCGCCGCAGCGGGCCCCGGCGGCAACGGCGGCCATGGCGGCAATGGCGGGTCGCTGGTGGGCAACGGCGGTCCCGGCGGGGGCGGCGCGGACGTCGCCCCGACGTCGACTTCCAGCGGCGGAGGCGGCGGGAGCGGCGGCAGTTCCTTCCTGGTCGGCGTCGGCGGCAACGGCGGCAACGGCGGCAACGCCGGCGCCGGGCTGTTGGGCGGCCCCGGCACCGTGGGCGCCGGCGGAATATTGCTCGGCCGCAACGGGATTCCCGGGTTACCGATGAGCCCGAACCTGCTCGTCAACCCCGGCTTCGAGACGGCCGACCCGTCCGGGTCGGGCTACAGCGGCGTGACCATTCCGGGCTGGACGGTGACCGGCACCCCGACGATCATCGCCTACGGCACCCCGCGCGGTTACCCGGGACCCTTCTCCATCCCGGCCCTGCCCGGCTTGCTGGGCTTCCCCGGTACCGCCCCCCCGGGCGGCGGCAGCAATTTCGCCGGCGGCGGACCCGTGGCCACGTCCACCATCAGCCAGGTCGTCAACCTCTCCGCCGCGGTCGGGAAGATCAACACCGGCACAACGCCTTACACGCTGAGCGGAATGCTCGGCGGCTACCTGGGCGACCCGTCCTCTTCCTCGCTGCAGGTCACGTTCCTCAATGCCAACGGGGTCGTTCTGGGCACCGGCTCGACCAGCTCGGTCACGTCGCTGGATCGCTTGGGAATCACCGGTTTCCAGGCACGAGACATCTCCGGGACGATCCCGGTGGGCACCACCAAAGCCGTGGTGACCGCGACCTTCGCCGACCACAACCCGGTCCTCGGCAACTACAACAACGCCTTCGCCGACAACGTGTCGTTCACCGTCGGCGATCCGAACCTCGCCCAGCCGGCGCTCACCACACCAACGTCCAACGTGGGCCACCTCGATCACGTGTTCCTGATCTACATGGAGAACCACGGCGTCGGCGACATCCTCGGCAGCCCCAACGCGCCGTACATCAACTCCCTGATCAATAGCTACGGATACGCCGACAACTACTACGCGCTCGGCCACCCCAGCGACCCCAACTACTTCCGGATCCTCGGCGGAACGGACTACGGCATCGACGTCAACCCGCCGCCGAACGTCATCCCCGGCACCAACAATCTGATGGCAAAAATGGATACTGCGGGCGTCACCTGGGCCGGTTACGCGCAGAGCATGCCCTACGCCGGTGCCATCAACAACTCGGGCGACTACGCCGTCGACCAATTGCCGTTCGCCATGTTCAACTATGTCTACGCCAACCCCGACCCGGCCTACCTGTCGACACACCTGATCCCGCTGTCGAAATTAGGCGACAATCTGAACAACCCGAACTTCCCGAACTTCACGTGGATCGCTGCCAACGAGGCCAACAACATGGAAGGCCCGGTCGACTTCCCCACCGGCGCTGCCCATTTCCTTGGCAGCCAGCTGACGACGCACCAGTACAACATCGCGGCCGGTGACCAGTTCGTGCAGCAACAGGTGTCCACCATTCAGGGCTCGACGACGTGGACCGACCCGACGCAAAAGGACGTCATCATCCTTACCTGGGACGAGGACTACAACAACCTCTCGCTGGGCATCGGTAACCAGGGCAACAACGTTCCGATGATCGTCATCCCGAACGCGGCCGCCGTGAACTCCTTGACTACGCCGATGCAGTCCGGCCACTTCATCGCCACCGGCCACTACGACCAGTACAGCCTGATGGCCACCATCGAAGACGCCTTGAGTCCTTCGCCAGGAGATCTGGGACCGCTGACCGCCAACGACAAGTACGCCCAACCGATGAACGAGTTCTGGAAGTAATCGCCGACCCGGCAGCCGCGGTCCTACACCCCAGCGGTCAAGTCAGGGCGTGCCTTTCGGCCCGCTGTCCCCGTTGATCCCCAGTAGCAGTCCGCCGGCGCCGCCACCACCACCGTTGCCGCCGGCACCGCCGGCCGCGCTGGTGCCGCCTTCGCCGCCGTCGCCGCCGTTGCCGATCAGCCCCACCGCGTTGCCGCCGGCACCGCCAGCGCCACCATTACCGAAGATGGCGTCCCCTCCCCTCCCGCCGTGACCGCCGGTGCCGAACAGCGGCCCGCCGTTGCCGGCCGCGCCGCCGGCTCCGCCGGCTCCGATGACGGTGAATTGGTCGCCGCCGGATCCTCCCGCCCCGCCGTCTCCGATCAGCCGGGCGCCCCCGCCGCTGCCTCCGTTGCCGCCCAACGAGCCGTCGCCGCCGTCGCCGCCATCGCCGAACAACAGGCCGCCCGCGCCGCCGGCACCACCCACGTTGCCCGTGGTGGCGAATCCGGCGTTGCCGCCGTGGCCCCCGATGCCGTATATCAGGCCGCCGTTGCCGCCGGCGCCACCGGCCCCGCCGGCAACGTTCGCGCCGATGTTGGCTGACCCGCCACCACCACCGGCCCCGCCGTTGCCGAACAACCCGATGGCATTGCCGCCGGCGCCGCCGGTGCCGCCCGTGCCGTCGAGGAAATCGTTCACCCCGCCCATGCCCCCCACGCCGCCACTACCGAACAGCAGGCCGCCGGCGCCACCGGTACCGCCGGTGCCACCGGTGCCACCGGCAACGTTGCCCTTGCCGCCGGAGCCGCCGGCGCCGCCGTTTCCGATCAGACCCGCGGCCCCGCCGTTACCGCCGTTTTTGCCTGCCGCGCCGGAACCACCGTTGCCGCCGTTACCCCACAGAATCCCGCCGGCCCCGCCGTCCTGCCCGGTACCCGCCGCTCCGTTGGCGCCGTTGCCGATGAGCGGGCGCTGCAGCAACAGCTCGGTGGGAGCGTTGATCGCGCCGAGTATCTGCTGCTGCACGGCCTGCCACGGATTGGCCGCCGCCGCGGCGTTGGCCGCCTCGGCGCCGGCATAGCTGGCCGCGCTCGCGCTCAGGGTCTGCACCAACTGTTGATGAAACTCGGCCGCCCGGGCGCTCAGCGCCTGGTAGTCCTGGGCATGGCCGGAGAACAGGGCCGCGATCGCTTCCGACACTTCGTCCGCCGCCGCGGCCGGGATGCTGGTGGTCGGCGCCGCGGCGGTAGCGCTCGCGGCGTTGAGTGACGAGCCGAGAATGGCTAAATCCGTTGCGGCCGTGTCTATTTCATCCGGTATTAGGTAGAGAAAAGACATTCCGCACCTCCGTGGAGCAACCCCACGGCCCAGCGGTCGCCCAGCTCAGGTGATCGCCGAACCGTGCGGTAATCGAAACGTAGCACTCGCGGCGAGCTGACATAAGAAAATCACACGGAAAGCGCGCCCCGTTTGCCAATCGGGGCCGGGAACGCGCACCGACGACCATGCGACGTGCCGCAAACTAACCAAAGACACGACACCGATACCTAGCTTGGCATCTCGGCAATCCAGCCGTTTCTCATCAACCAGGTTTGACGATGCGGGCCCCAGGATCGCTAATCCGCTCGCGCTAGGGTAGATGCGGAACTCGTTGTCGCAGAACTTGGTTCAGTGTGCCGCTTGTATCAGCGCTTGCGCAACTGCCCCACCGGTAGAGTGCCAGGAAACAGCCAGGAGATGGAACATGCGATCAGCAGCGTTGGCCGCCGCCATTGCAGTGGCCCTCGGCTTCCTCGCGCCGTCAGATCCGCCGGCGCCGCCCGCAAGGCTTGCCGATCACACCGTCCCTTTGGATCCCCCTGCCGACCCCGGCGACGGCTCCCTGCCAAACGGGGGGCAACTGACGCCGTTCGACGTCCAATACTCCGCAATCGCGCGCCTCGACCCGGCGTTGTTGAAAGCGATTCAGGGTGCCGCCACCGCGGCCGCCGCAGACGGCATAACCATGACCATCACCTCGGGCTGGCGGTCGCCGGAGTTTCAGCAGCGGCTGCTGGACAACGCCGTGCGGACCTACGGCAGCCTGGCCGCGGCGCGGCAATACGTGCAGACCCCGGCGATGTCCAAGCACGTCACCGGCGAGGCGGTCGACGTCGGCGGTGCGGGCGCCGACGAATGGCTCATCTCCCACGGGTCCCGCTTCGGGCTGTGCCGGATTTACGCCAACGAGCTGTGGCACTTCGAGTTGGCGACGGACTCGACGGGCAACTGCCCGCCACTTCTTCCCAACGCGGCCGGCTAACGGGCGGTTCGGGCGACGCTGCAGGCAAGAGGACACTGCCGACGCTGGGCGAGGATCAGGCTTTCGACCGGCACTACGGTTTCCTAACAGGTTGATTGCGATTGATGCACAGCGGTTTTGGGCCCACACATTGAGGCAGTATGTGCCCAGGACAAAGTGCCGGCATCAAGAGGCGGGGAACAGCCCCGCACGTCCGTGCGCAAAAGTGGGAGAACCATGAAATCCATGAAATCCATTGCCGTCAGCGCGGCTGCACTGGCCGTCGTTGGCGGTGGCGCCGCCGGGCTGGCATCCAGCGCATCGGGCATTGCGCCCGCGGGCCTGCCCCGTGTGCAACTGGCCTCGGTCGGTGCTCCGCTGCCACAGGACCCGCCGCAACCCGCGTCGACACTGCCCCTGCCAACCCCTGACCAGCTAACCGACATCCTCAACAACCTCTCCAATCCGGGCGTGTCATACAGGACCAAAGATGGTCTCGTCGAAGGCGGCATCGGTTCGGGCGAGGGCCATGAGATGGATCACGAGCTGAGAGTGGCCTACCGGAACGGTCAGCTCCCGTTGTCGTTTGGCGTCTCCAACATCCAACAGAACGGTCCCACTACGGTCATGTCCGACGTGGCGGTCTCTGGGCCCAAGCTGACGGCACCGGTGACGAAACCCCTCATGTTCGTCAATCAAAACGGAAACTGGTTGTTGTCAAGCCCTTCCGCGACCATGCTGGTGCAGGCCGTCGCCGGGCACTGACTGCGGCGTTCCGCGCGAGCAGCCGAACGGGCGGCCAGTGCAGTGATTGCCGATTGTCCCGAATCGCTCTCGGCGAGCCCTCGCTACACCGTGGATGTGATCAAGGCCGATGTTAAGTCGGTGCGCCGCGATTGGTTACGGGCATCGGGTCGGACGGCGTGTTCATGCTAGGACGGCTGGCAAAGTTTCCCAGCCGCGGACTGTCGATGTCGTGGTCATGCGGGCCCCAGACATATCGATGTTCCACTTCGGAAAGCGGTTGAGCACCTCGTCGAGCGCCACGCGTCCCTCCATCCGGGCCAATGACGCTCCCAGGCAGTAGTGCACGCCCACACCAAAGCCGACATGGGCTCCGGCTTTGCGGTGAATGTCGAAGACGTCGCCATCGGGTGGGAATTGCCGATGGTCACGGTTTGCAGCACCGGCGAGCAACATCATGATGCTGCCGGCCGGCACCGGTTGTCCGTAGTACTGCAGATCGCGTGTGACGGTGCGCGCGATGTGTGGCGCGGGAGGTTCGAAACGCAGCAGCTCCTCGATTGTGCCGGCAATCAGGCTGCGATCGGCGACCAGATCCCGCCGCTGCGCGGGATGCTCGGCTAAAACCTTGCCCGCCCATCCGATTAGCCGGGTCGTCGTCTCGGCGCCGCCCGCAGCCACCAGCGTGATGCAAATCAGTATTTCCTCACGGGTCAATCCCCGTATCGTGCCATCGAGGTCGGTGAATTCGACGCTGAGCAAGTCGGTGACGACGTCGTCGGAGGGATGTTCAGCGCGCCAATCGAGGTACTCGGCGAATAACTGTCCTGTTTCCAGCCCCGAGGACGCGGCTTTCATTTCCCCGCCGGCCTCGGTGTTGACGTGACCTTCGGCGAGGTCGATGACCTCCTGCCGCATCTCATCGGGAATTCCCAGCAGCCTGCACACGACTCTCACCGGCATCTCGGCACCCAAATTGGCGATGAAATCAAAGCCCCCGGTACCAATAAACGGATCTAGACTCTCGGCGCAGAATTGCCGTGCGGTGGCCTCGACCTCGCGCATCTTGCGCGGTGTGAACAGGCGAGAAAGGCTCTTCCGATAGATGTCGTGAAGGGGCGGGTCCTCCATGAGGAACAGTCCGGGCGGAATCGGCATGTCAGCCTTGATCAACTCGAGAATGTTGCCCCGGGCAGAGCTGAACGTCTCATGGCCATTCAGCGCCGCATGCACGTCGTCGAATCGACTCAACGCGTAGAAGTTGTGTTGTTCGTTGTAGGACAGCGGCGCCTCCTCGCGGAGCCGCCGAAACAGCGGATACGGGTCGGCGTTGAGTTCGACATCGTAGGGGTCGTAGAACACCTCACTCGCAGTCTTGACATCCATGAATCTGCAACTCCCTTAATCGGGTAGCTCAGGACAGCACGCCCGACAGCGCCGTCATCCGTTGATAGAGGATCGCTGGACCGAGCCATCGCGCAACAAAGCGGCGTAGTGCGATTTGGTCACGCTCCTGCTGCCCGGGATCGGTGAGGAGAGATTGCACAGTGCGCAGGGTCATTTCGGCAAGCTCGTGGAGCGCGGCGGTGTCGAAGCCGTGCAGCTGCCAATCGACATCGAGGCGGTGAAAAACCGACAAGCAAAATGCAATAGCCGTGTCGGAGGTCAGCGAGGTGACTGCTTCGCCCGCCTGTCGATCCGACAGCAGGCTCTCCAGCTGCGGATCGCCGGTGAGGTGTTCGACTGCGAACACAACGCATTCGACGACTGCGGTAACCGGGTCGTTGAGTCCCCGGGCGTGTTCTGCGACCTGGTCGATGAATCCGTCGACCGCACGCATCGCGCTGGCCATCAGGAGCGCGTCAGCGTTGGGAAAGTAGCGGTACACCGTCTGGCGGGTGACCCCGAGCCTCCGGGCGACGTCGGCAAGGCGAATCGCCGGTCCGTGTTCGGCGACCACGTCGTCCGCCGCATCCAGGATGCGGGCGATCGCCTCCTCGTCCGAGGCGGGCAGCGATCCCGCCCAGCCGCGACTACGCATCCGCCGCCACGAGCCTTTCGGCGTCGAACTCGATTGTCAGTGTCGTGGGGCCAGTCATTCCCAGCAGGGATTTCCACGGGGCCGAGCCGACGCGATGGGGCGCAGAAAGACGTCGGGTGAGGATTGTCAGTGCATCTGCCAGTTCCCGGCGTGCGAGGTTGGCGCCCAGGCAATAGTGCGCCCCGCCGCCGAAGGTGAGAATTGCGGGCAAGTCCCGACGCGCGATGTCGAAGCGGTCAGCATCGTCATAGATCGCTGGATCACGGTTGGCTGCAAAGGTATTCACGAGGACGAACGTGCCTGCCGGAAATGTGTAACCGGCGAATTCGACGTCTTCGGTGGCGGCGCGCGGTGCGAGACAGACGGCCGGTGAGTGGCGCATACTTTCCTCGACCGCCTGCATCGCTAGCTCTGGTTGGTCGCCCAGTTTGGCCCATTGGTCCGGATGCTCGGAGAGCACCTGCACCGACGCGGCCAGCTGGTTTCGCGTCGTATCCGTTCCCGCCATCAGGAAGCCGGCCACCAGCATGCGCAGTTCATCGAGATTCAGCCGGTCGCCGTCGCTTTCGGCGCGGATGAGTTCGGAGAGCAGGTCATCGGTCAGATGGTTTCGACGGGCGTCGACCATGCCATCGACATACGCATCGAGTTCGCTCCACGCTCTCAAGATCGCGGCCTCATCGAAATTGGCGTCAGTCTGAAAACTGAAGGCTTTGAACACTTCGTCGGTCCATTGGGAGAACAGCTGCCAGTCCGCGCGAGGCGCACCGATCAGCGCGCACATGATGGGAGTCGGATACGGCCGCGCGATGTCGGCCACGATGTCACAACGTCCGGCGTCGATCACTTGGTCGATCAGGCCATTCACCACCTCGTTGATGGTGTCCTGAAGACGCGCCGTCGCACGGGGGGTGAACGTTCGTGAAACCAGTTTGCGTAAGCGGGTATGCGGCGGTCCGTCGAGTCCGAGGAGGCTGCTCATCAGTTTGTCGTACAACGGGCCTGAGGTGATGCCCTGTGCCGCCAGCGTGATGCCCGGCGGCATCCTGAACCTGTTGTCGCGCAAAATTTCTCGGGCCAGCTCGTAGGACAGGATTTCCGGGCCGACCGGCCCGATGGCGATAGGCGCGCGCGATTGCGCCTCCCGGACATCCTCGAGGATGTCCTGCGGAGCGGCGTCGAGGCTGTAGTTGAACGTCGGGAGTCCGGCGTCGAAGACGTTCGGGGCGGTGCTGTTCACGTTCATCGATGTCTCAACTTCCGCTGGGCCTAGATATGCATCGGTATACGGACATTTATACCAAGAGTGTATGACCAGCGTCTTAAGTCGGTCAATGCGACGGGATAAATTCCCTGTTCAAGAGCCATATGGCCTGCCATGATCATACGTTCTAGTGTATCAACGTCCGCTCGATGTTTGGCAGGACCCAGCCTCATGCAGTGGTCATACTCGCCGAATAAGCGCGGACCGAAACATGTTTGCCTGCGCCATCCGCACGTGGAGCGTCGGCCCACCCGTTGCGCAACACCCACTCGGGTGTTGTGTGGCCACGCGCGGCGCGATCGCCGGTGTGCACAGTAGCGATGAGACGCCGAACTTCCTCGTATTTGCGCCTCCGTGGGCATGCGGTGTTCAGATTGCGCCAGTCGAACGCAGGCGCTCAATTCCGGCCGGGTCGTAGCCTGCCATGGCGGTAAGTAACTCTTCCGTATGCTGCCCAACGCGCGGCGCTGCTGGCGGTGCAAAACCTTCGTCGGATTTGGTCTTGATGCACGTTCCAATCAATCGCTGCGACGTACCGTCCGGCTGGGCCTGCTCGTAGACGAGTCGGCGAGCCTTCGCGTGGTCGTCGTCGAACAGGTCTGCTCCCAAAAATGCCGGGGCTCCTGCGATATCGGTCGCAATGAAGAAGTCGGTCCATTCCTTGCGTGTGCGGCTCGCAAAAATTGCGGTTAACTCCTCGCGCAGCCGGGACTCTGCCTCGACATCCTCTCCCGGCTTCTGGCACCCCGGTTGGTAGAGATCCATCCTGTCGAGCGACTCGCAGAATCTCAGCCAGAACTTGTCCTCCAGGGCGTTGAACACCACGTAGTTGCCGTCGCTCGTTCGGTAGTACTGGTAGCGAAGCGAAGCGCGGATTCCCTCGCCGAAGGCCGGTTGACCGTTCGCCAGCGCTGTGAGGTGTTGAAAGTTCCAATTGATCGCCGCGTCGACCTGTGCTACTTCGACGTACTGCGGCTGGCCGTCGCGCCCGGCGGCGTGTAGCGCGGCGAGTACGCCCATCGCTGCGTACAGCGGTCCCGCCAGTACCCCAGTCGTCCCTGCCGCCGCCCCCGAAAGGCGTGGCGTTCCGTCCGCTTCGATGATCGGCGGACTCAAGCCGGCGAAACAGTCGAAGGACAGCCCGTGTGTGGCTAACCGGGTATAGGGCCCATAGCTGCCCATGCCGTTGAGCACGCAGTAGACAACGGTGGGATTGACCGCGACGATGTCGTCGTAGCTGAAGCCGAGCCGCTGCGCGGTTCCGTAACGCAGACCGTCGATCACCACCGCCGACGTCGCGGCCAGGCGGCGAAACGCATCTTGACCCTCGTTCGTTTTCAGGTTTATCGCCACACTCTTCTTGCCGCGATTCCAGTGCGAGTCCTGCAACTCCCCGCCCGAAACCGCCGAACCGCGAAACCCACCGCCGCCGGGTGGTTCGACCTTAATTACGTCTGCGCCCAGGTCTGCCAGGTGGCCACCCAGTGCATCCGCGGAGAACAATGACACCTCGAGAACCCGGACGTCCCTGAGAAGTTCCATCACGTGACCTTTCCGCGCTACATCATGGTGATTGATTTCAGCTCGGTGTATTCCTCGAAGCCCCAACGCCCCTGCTCTCGGCCAAGTCCACTTTGCTTGAAGCCGCCGAACGGCCCCCCGCCGTTGAACATGCCGCGCGCCGGTAGAGACCAGCCGGGACCCTGCCCGCCACCCGGATTGGTTCCCAGGTCGACACCGGGTGCGACAGTCTGCACCATGATGGTGCCTGTTCTGACCTGTCTGGCGACATTGAATCCCCTTGCGGCGTTGCGGGTCATCACCAGACCTGCCAGACCATAGATGGAGTCGTTCGCGATGCGGATCGCTTCCTCTTCGGAGCGATAGGTCGTCACCGCCAGCACGGGTCCGAACACCTCTTCCTGGCATAAGCGCATGTCGCTGCGGCAGTCAACAAATGCCGTCGGTTCGTAGTAGAAGCCGCGTTCGAGATGTTCGGGACGTTTCCCGCCGACCACCAGGTGCGCGCCTTCCTGTAGGCCCGACTGAACGAAGGACTCAACTCGCTGCCGCTGCTGATCCCTGATGAGCGGACCGACGACAGTGGCGGGATCACGCGGATCCCCGACCGTGATCATCGGAGCCATGGCTTTGAGGCCCTCGACATACGCTTCGAGCAGGTGCTCGGGCAACAGAAGTCGCGACGTGACGGTGCATGCCTGTCCGGCATGCATTAGCACCTGACCGAACCCTATTCCTGCAACGTCACTTTCGGTCACATCGTCCAGAACGATGTGCGCGCTCTTGCCGCCGAGTTCCAGTTGTGCGCGTTTCATCGTGGCCGCCGACAGTTCGCGGATGCGTCGACCGGTCGCCGTCGAACCGGTGAATCCGATCATGTCGACGCCGCGGTGCGTACACAGCTCCTCCCCCACGTCCGCGCCGCCCACGACCACGTTGAACACCCCGGGCGGGAGGCCCGCTTCCTGACCAACCTTGGCTAGCTCCAAGGCGTTCATGGGGGTCCACGGGTGGGGCTTGAGTACCACCGTGCAGCCGACGGCCAAGGCGGCCAGGCACTTCTGAATGTTGATCGAGAAGGGAAAGTTGAACGGCGTGATGACTCCGACCACCCCGACCGGCTCGCGGACCACCGTCACGCCACCCAGGCCGGTCGGCGAAACCACGGGCCCGCCCGGTGTCTCCACCCACGTCATATCGTGTTCGACGAACTCGCCGTAGTAGTGGGCCGCCTCGATAGCACCCCCAACCTGAATCAGGTCGGTGATGAAGCCGGTCGAGCCGATCTCGGCGACGATCAGCTCTCGAAGTTCCGCTTTGCGCTCATCGAGGATCTCTGCGAACCGCTTGATGATCCTCGCCCGCTCCCGCACCGACATCCACGGCCAAGGCCCTTCGTCGAAAGCCCGTCGGGCGGCCTCGATCGCCATGGCCGCCTGCTTTGGTCCACCGTCGACGACTCGGCCGATCAACTCCTCATTGGACGGATCGATAACGTCGATGGTGCCCAGAGCGTTGTCGCTCAACCACTTACCGTCGATGAAGCTCTGGTACTCCCGCATCAAACGAATTCCGTCGGGCTGACTACTTCGGCGACGGATACGGGGCGGGCTCAAAGTCGAACACCCGACGGGCATTACCCTGCAGCACTTTGTACTTGTCGAGGTCGGACCGGCCGTCGAGTGCCTTGTGAGCGGCCTGAAGGGAGTTGGGCCAGAGGCTGTCGGTGTGCGGGTAATCGGTTTCGATCATCACATTGTCGACGCCGATCTGGTCGAGATTAGCCGCCCCGAAGTCGTCTTCGATGAAGCAGCCATACATGTGGTCGCGGAAGAGTTGGCGCGGAGACTCCGGGAAAATGTCGGGATCGGTGGGCACGGCGGTCAAACGCATCGTCGCCGGGTCAACCGCCCAGTTGTTGGCGCGCAGGTATTGGTAGTCGGCGGCCACATGTTCGGCACGCTCGATGAGGTAGGGAATCCAGCCGATGCCGCCCTCGGCCAGCACGATCTTCAAATCGGGGTACTTTTGCAGCTTCCCCGAGAACAGCCAGTCCGTGGTTGAGTTCGCCAGATTGAGGTTGATGTTGACCGCTTGAACCCCGAAAGGCGCGTCGGGCGACGTGGTCGGGCTGACCGAGGACGACCCGATGTGTGTGCACAGCGGCATCTTCGTCTCGTTCGCCACCGCGAAGAAATCATCCCATGCTCCCGAGTGAATGGACGGAAATCCCAGCGGGTGCATGTTCTCTGAGAAGGCGATGGCTTTGGCGCCCTTGCCCGCGCACCGTAGCGTCTCCTCGACGGCCAGTCGGGTATCCCACAGCGGGACGATGACCATCGGGATGTAGCGACCGGGCGCGGACGCGCACCACTCATCGATGACGAAGTCGTTGTAGGCCTGCACGCACTTGAGACCGAGGTCGCGGTCACCGAGGTGGGCGAACATCTGACCGCAGAACCGGGGGAAGAACGGAAAGTTCAGCCCAGCGATCACATGATCCTCGTCCATGTCGGGGATGCGCGCCACCGGGTCGAAGTAGGCACGGGGCATCTCGTCGTAATTCACTGGCAGCGGGGAATACTCAGCCGGCCTTTGGTGAGCCGCGACCAGGATGCCCATCACCGACGCGCGGGCTTGATCGTAGATCCAAGTGTCGACGCCGTCGATCCGCTCGACGTGTGGCACCCGATCGCGGTCGGCGGCCGATGCGCGGTCGACCCATAAGGTCGGTGGCTCGATGATGTGGTCATCAACCGAGATCATCCATTGCAGATCTTGCTTGTCCACAAGTTCCTCCCTGACTTCGCTATTGCGTTGGCTGCGAGATGATATGGGCGATGGCCCGCCGGCTCCTCATTGGCAGACGCGGGCGCCCGGCGTGAAGACGACGGGCAAGGCGCGGTAGCCGCGGGTGACCGAGTTCCCGTGGAAATCGACTTTCGCCCCCGGAGGGATGGCGTAGTCCGGTATCCGCTTCAGGGTCTGCTCCACGCCTACCCGAAACTCGAGGCGGGCCAGATTCGAGCCCAGACAGCGATGGACGCCGGCGCCAAACCCGAGGTGGCGGTTGGCCTGTCGGTCGAGGATGCACTTGTTCGGCTCCTCGAACTCGCGCGCGTCTCGGTTGGCGGCCGCATAGTTCACGACGACCGTCTCACCGGGACAGAACTTCTGGCCGCTCAGTTCAACCTCTTCCGCGACTGAACGATGCAATCCGTGGACCGAACCTGCGAAACGGATGAATTCCTCTATCGCCGTGGGCATCAGGTGGGCATCACGGACCAGGCGGTCGCGCTCTGAAGCGTGGGTGCCCAGATAGAAGAAGGCGAACGACATTGCACTTGAGGTCGTTTCGAGCCCGGCCTGAACCAGCAGCATGACATTCGCGACAACGTCGTCGAAGCTCAACTTTTCGCCGTCGATCTCCGCGGCGAGCAAGACATCGATCAGGTCGTCACGCGGTGGTTCACCACGACGCTTGTCGATCTCCTCGCGCACGCGGAGGTACAGATTCGTCATCGAACCGTTTCGGATCTCTTCGCTCTCACCATTGATCGCGAGGTCGGCAGTCTCGATGTAGAGCGGAACGTCCTCGACGGGCATGCCGAGTAGGTACCGGAAGAAAACGATCCCGGGTTGCTGCCATGCGACGTCGGCGAGATCGCCGCGGCCCAATTCGATGAAGTTGTCGATCAATCCATCGGTAACCGCGCGCACCTGGGGCTCCAAGTCCTTCATGCGACCAGGAGAGAAATAGGGGTTGAGAACCTTGCGAAGCTGTTGCTGCCGTGGCGGATCCAAGGTGATCACGATGTCGCCGAAGGACATCGGGTTGCCCTCAAGTCCCATGGGCTTGCTGGAGAAGCTGCGCCAATCACGCAAGATCTCATAACACTCGTCGTAGCGGGTGGCGACCCACGCGCCGCCCGGGGTCGGGCCCAGGAACGGGACATCCTGGTGGCTGAACGGGCCGTTCTCCCGCATCACCGCGTACACCTCGTAGAGGAATTCTTGGTCGTTGAAATCCTGATGACGAAGATCGAGGTTCCGGGCGTGTTCCTCCGGTGATTTGCTCACCACGAGCAGTCCTCTCCGCGCCCGAACGCAGGCATGCCGAACTCGGAACCACGCCACCGTCCATGTGCCATCTGCGCCGGTCCTCGGATTTGTCGCACACGCCGAAATTTGCTTTGGCAGCACAGTAAGTCGTCGGCTGCGTGGAGTCAAGTCGCACTCGATAACTACCAGACGGCCCTGGGGCGGGGCCGGCGAAACCTGGGGAGGGTTGAGGCGGCACGCGCGCGAGATTCCCCTCAGTCCAGGGGTGCTCGCTACAGTATGTGTGATGACCACAGGCGCGCGGCGGCGAGTTCGCGACAAGGACGGCAAACAACGAGCCCTCCTTGAAGCGGCGGCCGAGGTGTTTGCCGAAGCGGGATACGCGGCCGCGGCGACGAAGGAGATCGCCCGTCGCGCCGACTGCTCGGAGGCAATGCTGTTCCACTACTTCGGGGACAAGCGAGGCATCTTCGAGCAAGTCGTTTCTCGACAGATCGCGGACCTCGTCAGCGAGGCCGAAGAGCAAGTCGTGGCGGACCTGCCTGCGCGCTTCGAGGACTATATCGAGCAGCTTTTCTTCGCGCGACTACGGATCGACGACCGGGACAGCGGTGTCCCCGGCTGGGACATTTCCGGTCGGGCGTTGTCAGATCCGGACTTCTCGCTGCGCGTGCTGCAACCCAATCACGCACGCCGTACGGCCGTTATCGCCGAAGGCGTTCGCCACTACCAAGCCGAGGGGCAGATCAGGGCCGACGTCGACGCCGAGCTGTTCGCCGAGCTGCTGGCTAACTTCATCATCTTCACAACGAGCCTGGGACCACGCTGGTTTGGGACGGGCGAGTCGGACATCCGCGCGCAGATCGAACTGGGTTCGCAGATCCTCGCCAAAGGCGTAAGCACGTCAACGACCAAGCCGCCCGTCAAGCGGGGCAGCCGGGCGCGACGCGCCCCGAAGGTGCGCGCGGCCGACTGAAAGCTCCGACTAACTCCCCCGCGGCCATCGTTATCGAGTCACACTTGACACGCGAGCTTTCCCGTCGCTAGCGTCGTTGCCAGCCAGGCGATCCGGCACGAGCGCGAGGACGGGAAGTGGCGTGTGTGCACTCATCGGTGCGAGTAACTCACTTCCGCAGGCGCTGACGCGGAAATTCGCACGGCGATGAACGCTCTGCGTGGGGTCCGTGTCGTCGAGTGGGCGACGGAGATCGCCGGTCCGTACTGCACCAAGCTGTTCGCCGACCTCGGAGCAGAGGTCATCAAGATCGAAGCCCCAGACGGGGATCCGTTCCGTCGCAGGGCATCTGGTGGTCGAAACGATGGCGGCGCGCTGTTCAAATTCTTGAACGCCGGCAAGCGTTCAGTCGTTGGCACTTCGTTGCCCGACCTGGAGCCGCTGATCGCTTCCGCCGATGTGTTCGTCGATTCTCTCGGCCCGGGGGCACTCGACCGAGACGCGCTGTTAAGCCGCGCGCCACACCTGGTGATCGTGGCGTTGTCTCCGTACGGGTTGACCGGGCCGTACCGGGAGCGACCCTCGACCGAATTTACGATCCAGGCCGAGAGCGGAACCCTGGCGTTGCGAGGTCGTCCGGACCAACCGCCCATTCAAGCGGGTGGTCGAGTCTTCGAATGGGTGATGGCCAGTTATGCCGCCGTCGGGGCGCTCGCCGCGTTGCGGCGAGTTCAACTCGGCGGAGCAGGTGAAATCGTTGACTGCTCGTTGTTGGAGACGTGTCACCTCAGCGCCAGCGGATTCGCCGACCTCTATCACGAACTGGCCGGTCGTCCCGCCTTGACCGCGCCGGCTCGACAGGTTGAGATCCCTTCCATCGAACCGACCGCGGACGGATGGGTGGGCTTCAACACCAATACCCGCCAACAATTCGAGTCGTTCCTCGCGATGATCGGCCGGCTGGACCTGCTCGACGAGGACCAGGCGTGGGCCCTCGCCACGACCCGCTGGGAACGCCGGGACGAGTGGAATCGAATTGTGCGGGAATGGACGACGCAACGTTCTACGGACGAGATCGTGGCGTTGGCCTCCGATCTGCGCATTCCCGTGTCACCAGTCAACAACGGCCAGACCGTGTTGAACCATCCACAGTTCACGGCGCGCGGCATGTGGGGCACATACGTCGACGGCGGCTTCACCCACCCGCTCGCGCCCTACCGGATCAATGGTCAGCGACCCGCTCCCACCGCCGGCGCTCCCCCGCTCGGCGAAGCATCAGAAGTGCCGGGGCACAACAGGACTGCGACCGCTGACGACCGCGCACGAGGACTCCCGCTGAACGGCGTACGGATCCTCGACGCGACTGCGTGGTGGGCGGGTCCCTCCTCCACCCACGTGCTTGCCGCACTGGGGGCCGAGGTTGTTCACCTGGAATCGATCCGTCACCCCGACGGCGCGCGGATGGCGGCCGGGGCGTTCGCCGGTCAGCCTGACTGGTGGGAGCGGTCCGGGATGTTCCTCGCGACCAACACCAACAAGCGCGGACTCACCCTCGACCTCTCCTCCCCCCGAGGGCGGGAGCTGTTGTACGGCCTCGTCAAATGCTCGGACATTCTGGTCGAGAACTTTTCGCCACGCGTCTTCGACAACTTCGGCATCACGTGGGAAACCGCCCGTGAGCTCAACCCTCGACTAGTCATGGTTCGAATGCCCGCGTTCGGGCTCGACGGACCATGGCGCAACAACGTGGGCTTCGCGCAGACGATGGAACAGATGACCGGGATGGCGTGGGTGACCGGCCACGAATACGACCAGCCGCGCATCCCCCGCGGTCCCTGCGACCCGCTGGCCGGAATGCACTCCGCATTCGCCATGCTCGCCGGCCTCCGGCAACGGGATGAAACGGGCTGCGGGTCGTTCATCGAAGTTTCGATGGTTGAGGCCGCGCTCAACGCCGCCGCCGAGCAGGTGGTCGAATTCACCGCCAACGGCAACCTGATCTCGCGGCTGGGAAATCGCAGCCGCGACGCCGCCCCGCAAGGGCTCTATCAATGCGCGGGGGCTGAGCGGTGGCTGGCCATTTCGGTCGCCACGGACGAGCAGTGGCGACGGCTGAAGTCGGCTCTGGGCAAACCGGATTGGGCGGATGACCCCGCATTGGACACTCACGAAGGACGTATGGGGTCACATGATCTGATCGATAAACACGTGGAGCAATGGGCTCGACAACACGACTCCTCGACAGCCGCGCAGTTGCTCGTCGACCACGGCGTCCCCGCCGCGGACTTGGCCGACGCCAGGGTCGGTTCGATGCATCCCCAGCTGGCTGCCCGAGGCTTCTTCGAAGGTCTCGATCACCCCGTCGTCGGGAGACATCACGTGCCGGGGCTCCCCTTCAAGTACCGCAGCGTTGACAAGTGGTATCGGTCAGCGGCACCGACCTTGGGGCAGCACAACGGGAGCATCCTCGGTGAGCTCCTCGGCCTCGACGCCTCGTCGATCGTGGCGCTGACAGAGCAGGGCGTCATCGGGACCCGACCGGGCGGATTGGACTGACCGGTGAAGCTTCGCGTCGACGCAGAAATGTGCCAGGGCCACAGCCGTTGTTACGCAGCGTATCCCGAATTGTTCGACATCGACGACGAGGGGACCGCCTTCGTCACCGTGGAAAATATTCCTCCCGGATGGGAAGACCGGGCGCATAACGCAATCGCGAACTGCCCCGAGCGTGCCATACATATCGTTAAGGAGTCGCCATGAAGACCAAGGGCGCAGTTCTGTGGGGGCTGAACGAGAAGTGGTCGGTCGAAGAGATCGAACTCGATCCGCCGCAGGAAGGCGAGCTGCTCGTCGAGTTCGAAGCCACCGGCCTATGCCACTCCGACCATCACATCCGCACCGGGGACATGTTCGGGGTGAGCTTTCCCTTGATAGGTGGACACGAAGGGGCCGGCATCGTTCGAGAGGTCGGTCCCGAAGTGCGCGATGTGGCGGTGGGAGACCACGTGGTCACATCCTTCCTGCCGGCGTGCGGTCGCTGCCGCTGGTGCGCCACGGGCCGTCAAAACCTCTGTGATTACGGGGCGATCATCCTCGCGGGAGTTCAGGCCGACGGCACCTTCCGGCGCCGAGCCAGAGGGCGGGGCATCGGAGCCCTCTCCGGCGTCGGCAGTTTCGCCCAGTGGGGCGTGTTGTCGGAAGCCTCAGTGGTCAAGATCGACAACGATGTGCCGTTGTCGCGCGTGTGCCTTCTCGGCTGCGGAGTGACCACCGGCTGGGGTTCGGCGGTCAATACCGCCAACGTCAGTCCCGGCGACGTGGTCGTTGTGGTTGGCTGCGGCGGGATCGGCAGCGGCGCCATTCAGGGCGCGCGCCTGGCAGGGGCGGAGCAGATCGTGGTGGTCGATATCGAGCCGAGCAAGCGCGACAAGGCGTTTCAGTTCGGGGCCACTCACTTTGCAACCTCGATGGAGGAAGCAACCCAGTTAGTTGGCGAGATTACGCGTGGAGTCATGGCCGACTCGGCCATCCTCACGCCGGGCGTGCTCGAAGGCGCGATGATCAACGACGCGCTCAACGCGGTGCGCAAGGGTGGTGCCGTGGTGGCCACCGCCCTGGCATCGATGTCCGACGTGACGCCGACGCTGCCGCTGACGTTGTTCACTCTGTTCCAGAAGCGTCTGTTGGGCAGCCTGTACGGCGAAGCCAACCCGCGGGCCGACATCCCTCGCCTTATCAGCCTGTATCGCAGCGGCAAGCTGTTGCTGGACGAAACGGTCACTACCGAGTACAAGCTCGACGACATCAACGAGGCCTACGACGACATGCTCGCCGGCCGCAACATCCGCGGGGTGATCATCCACGAGCACTGAATCTCGTTTTTTAGACGTCAGGTCAACCAATCGCCGAGAAGGGATTCCACTCATGGCTTCGCCAGCCGATGTCGTCCGCCACTTCTGCGCGTTAATGGAGCAGCGGGACGCCGAAGCGTTGCGTCCCCTGCTCGCCGAAGGGGCCGTCTATCAGAACGTGGGAATGCCCGCCTTCACCGGACCAGACGCCATCGTGGAGAACATGGCCGCCCAGTTCGCGATGTTCCCCGACGCCTACGCCTTCGAAATCGTCAACCTCGCCAGCGAGGGTTCCGTGGTGCTCACCGAACGGCTCGACTACATCCAGGCTCCGGACGGAAGCAAGCCGGCCATCCCGGTAATGGGGGCCTTCGTCGTCGATGACGATGGGCGGATCACTCGGTGGACCGACTATTTCGACTTGAATCTGACGATCAAGCTTCTTCAGGGCGAGGACATCAGCGCCCTGGTGCCCGGGACCGCATGAATTGGGACGTCAGCACCGATCTGGGATCAACGGGCGTTTACTGTCGCTGCTCACGGCCAGCAGAAACAGCACAAGAGGACCCGTTGGATCGCATGATCTGGGGTCATGACGAACGCGTGTTCATAGCTGTTCGGCGCCGCCATCGACGAACAGTTCGCTTCCAGTCATGAAGCTGCTTTGCTCGGAGGCCAAAAAGAGCACTGCGGCGGCGATCTCGCTAGGCCTTCCCAGGCGGCGCATGGGCACTTTGGCGGCTTCGCCGTCGAGCAGTTCCTGCTCCTGCTCTGGCGGGGCCAAGCCCTTCAGCCCGGGCGTTTCAACCGGGCCGGGCACAACGGTGTTCACCCGGATGTCGCGGTCGACGAGCTCCGCCGCCCAGGTGCGTCCAAACGAGCGGATTGCCGCTTTGGTTGCGGCGTAGACGCTGAACGCCGGTGTCCCGTTGTAGGCAGCGGTTGATCCGGTCAACACGATAGATGCGCCTCTGTTGAGAAGCGGCAGCATTGTTTGCACGGTGAACAGCGTGCCGCCCACATTCGTCAGGAAGGTGGTGGCGAAATGCTCAAAGGTGATGGCGCCCAGCGGCGCGAACTCCCCTCCGCCGGCGTTGGCAAAGATCACGTCGAGCCCGCGTCCCCGGGCCGCCACAGTCTCGGCAACCCCGGCCAGGTCCTCCGAGCTCGACACGTCGGCACGAATGCCGCTGGCCGACGCACCAATCGACGAGACCGCGGCGTCGATGGTGTCCTGTTTGCGGCCGGTCAAAAACACATAAGCACCCTCGGCCGCCAGGCGCTGCGCGGCCGCCAGACCAATGCCGGAGCTACCGCCGGTCACGAGGGCCGTCTTGCCATTCAATTGACCCATGAAGCTCTCCTTCGCCACGCCTTTGTGAAGTTCGCGATCAGCCGATCTGAACACGGATGGTGTTGACAGTAGTTACGGCCTGGCCCGCAGGCCGGACGCGGCCATGCGCTGGTGCACCGACCGCACTGCGCTGGCTCCTTCGCCTACTGCGGCAGCGACGCGTTTCATCCATCCCGCGCGTACATCTCCGACGGCAAAGACTCCTGGCACGGAGGTTTCGAACGGCAGCGGCCGGTGCCCGAGGTGTGGCCAGGTGATGGTCAACGCATCCTCGGGCAGCGCGGCATCGGTGAAGATAAACCCCCGACGGTCAAGGTATATGTCGTTGAGCCAGTCCGTGGCCGGCACGGCGCCGATGAAGTTGAACAAGGCCCGGCACGGCAGCGTGGTGGCGGACTGGGCGGCGTTGTCGGTGACGGTGATTTCGCTCAGGTGATGGTGGCCGCGCAGGGCGCTGACTTCGGTGCTGGGGTGAACCGTGATCAGCGGGTTGGCGCTCATGCGGTCAGACAGATAGGCCGACATGTCTTTGTGGATGTCGGCGCCGCGCACGATTAGATCGACCGGGCTACCCGCCCCGGCCAGATACAGCGCGGCTTGACCGGCCGAATTCGCGCCGCTCACTACCGCGACGGGATTCGGCGCGACCAGTCGAACTTCTAATTCTGTTGTTGCGTAATAGATTCCGGCACCTTCAAACTCGTGCCAGCGGGCTAACGGCAGAGTCCGATAACGCGCCCCTGTTGTGATCACTACCGCACGAGCGGCTAGTTCTATGCCGTTGATTTCGTGGTCACCGGCCTCGTTGCCGCGCTGGTCTGTTGGGCACACCGACAGTGCGGTTGTGGGACGCGTCGGACAGCTTGATGCTCAGCCCGTCAGCATTTTGAGGCCGGACTGTTTGCGTTCTCAACTGCGTGCCGAGTCGTCAGGCCGTTACTTGAGACGCGCGCCGTTTCCCGCGCCACGGTGCCGATGCAACCGGCACCGCTGCACAGTACAGCCGACGGCGTCAGCTGCCACCAGTGGACCATCACGGGGTGTCCGCGCGGGGTGTGAGAGGACCGGGGTGCCCACGGTCGCTTTTGATGGATAACGGCCAGCAGTCGGCAATGGTTAAGTTACGCTCCGCGCCATGGGCAGGTTGACGGCGCTGACAATTGGATTCGCCATGGGGCTCACATTCACTCCGGCGGCGAATGCCGATCCACGCGATGTGCCCTTTGTGCAGTCCTTGGGCCCCGTAGCGCCCATACCGCAAAACCCAAGCCCCCAATGCGACCCCAACTACGCGGGTGCCTGCGTTCCGATTGCTAGTGACGTCGACTGCCTTGGCGGAGGCGGTAATGGACCCGCCTATGTCAAAGGCCCTGTGAGAGTCATCGGCAAGGACATCTACGGCCTCGATCGAGACGGCAATGGAATTGGGTGCGAATAGGCGCCCGACAGCTCGTGCGCGGCAGTACGCGGCCAGAATGTGGACGCAGCGTGGACGCGGAGCCGTTTTCAGGCAGACGCGGCACACGATGACAGAACCCAAAAATATGCCTTGAGCTGCACAAACACTTGGTGGGGCGGGCGGGGCTCGAACCCGCGACCAACGGATTATGAGTCCGCGGCTCTAACCAACTGAGCTACCGCCCCCGGGCGGATGACGGGTTCGACCTTAGCGTCAGCTCCCAGCGTCGGCGATGCCGTGGTCACCGCCGACCGGGCGGAATCGAAAAATACGGATCTGCCGGGGCGCGCACTTCCGGCGATAACTCTCGTATCCGGCGTAGACGTCGACGGCCGTCGCCCAGGCCGCGGCACGCTCGTCGCCATCCAGTAGTTCGGCTCGGTACGGCGCAGGCGGACCGTTGAGCTCGATGGTGCATTCGGGGTGCGCCAGCAGGTTGGCGCTCCACCCCGGGTGTTTCTCGCGGCCGTAATTCGACCCGATCGCGAGCAGCCCGTCGCCGTCGTCGATCAACGCCAGCGGCTGAGGACGGGCCCGGCCCGACTTGGCTCCGGTGGTCGTGACGATCCCGACCTTGTCGACCCCCATCGTGCTGAGGTGGCCGTTTGTTCGAGGTATCAACACCTTGTCGACACGCGGCGCCAAAAACTTCCCCAGAACGGAGCCAATGCGGGTCATGGCCATGCGCTCAAAGATGGCCTCGTCCCACCGCAGACGTCGACCGCGATACGGGCTGAACCGTCGTAACGACATGGCTAAAGCGTAGTCAGGTCGTGGGCGACGCCGCCGTCAGCTGAACACCGTCTGACCCTCGGCGTCGAGCAGGTACCGCTCGGTCCCTTCCTCGACCCGCGGGGCGTCGGCGCCCAGCGACACGGCGACCTTGTTGCTGGCGTTGCGCATGACATCGAAGGTGAGCTCGACGGCCTCGGCCTCGGAAAACCCAGAGCGCACCTCGGCGGCAACGTCGGCGACGAGGTGCGCAGGCGTCCAAATTAACCCATCGGCGTAGCGCAGCGCTGCTTTAGCGCGGCGGGTTAACCGACTTGAGTCCTCGTAGCGGTCGATGTCGCCGTACAGCGACTCCGATCCCCCGGCGTCCAGCGCGGTGGTCTCGCGCAGCGATTTGCACAGCCGGCAGTTGTGCTGCGCGGCGCCACGCAGCCGGACCAGCTCGGCGGTGACGGGGTCCAGCGCCCGCATCCGGGCCACCGCGGGCAAGAAGTCGTTGAACACCACGTCCGAGGGCTCGGTGGTGTGGTCCCAGGCGACCGAACCGTTCACCCAGTCGAGGTACTCGGAGCCGACACCGAGCGCCTCCAGCCCGGCCCGCACCCGCGGCACGAAATCGGCGATGTAGATCTGCGTCACCACGCTAAAGGTGCTGTCCCCCAGCTGCTTCCACAACCGCTTCCGCTGCTCGCCGGTGATCGCCGAGACGTCGACGCTGAACTGCTCGGCGAACTCGGCGACGACGGCCTCGGCCTCCGACTCCGGTCCGGAAACCTCGACCGCGGAGGGCAACGGCGGCAGCGACAACGTCTGCGCGCACACGCGCCGGACCAATCCCGCAACACGCCCGTCGCCCGGGGACAGGGCCACCAACTGAGTCAGCATTCCCCACACGCTAGGGCCCGCCCACCTGCGAGGCAATCGGCTATTGCGCCTGGCTGACCGACGACATGTAGAAGTCGGGGATCCGCAGCGACGGCATCGCCGCCCGGGTGGCCCAGTCGCCCCACTCGCGCGGCAGCGTCTTTTCGCTGGCCCCGGCCTCGGTGGCCCGCCGCAGAAGGTCCAGCGGGCTCTCGTTGAACCGGAAGTTGTTGACCGCCGCTGTCACCTCGCCGTCCTCGATGAGGTAGACCCCGTCGCGGGTCAGGCCGGTGAGCAGCAGCGTGGTCGGGTCGACCTCGCGGATGTACCACAGCGTCGTCAGCAGCAGCCCGCGTTCGGTGCCCGCGATCATGTCGGCCAGCTCGGCCGACCCGCCCGTCATCACCAGGTTGTCGGCGGCCACCGCGACGTCGGCGCCGAATTTGTGGGCCGTGGCCCGCGGGTAGGCCAGCGCGTTGATCACCCCGTTGCGGATCCAATCCACCTGGGCGATCACCATGCCGTTGTCGAACACCGACACCGTCTCCGAGGAGTTGCTCACCGCGACGAACGGCGTGCACGCCAGCCCCGGCGCCATCGGGTCGGAGAACATCGTCAGCGGCAAATCGGTGAGCCGCTCCCCCACCCGTGTCCCGCCGCCGGGCGCCGAGAGCGCGGTGCGGCCCTCCTCCGCGCCGCGGCCGGCCATCGACCAGGCCAGGTAGATCATCATGTCGGCCACCGTCGACGGTGGCATGATCGTCTCGTACCGGCCGGCGGGCAGCGCGACGCTGCGTTTGGCCCAGTCGAGCCGCATCGACAACTGCTCGAGCAGCGAATCGGTCGGCACGTCAACGAAATCGGCGGTGCCGATGCCCGCCCAGGCGCTGGCGTCGCCGCGCTTGGCGTTGATCTCCACCGCGCCGGTGGGCTGGGTGAAGCGCCGGCGCAGCCCGGTCGACGACGCCAGGAACGTCGTCGAAACGCTGTGGTGCGCAAAGCCGTACAGCCGATCGGGGCCGCGGAATCCCCGGCTCAGCGAGTCGGCGACGTCGGAGAACACCAGGGGCCCCGTGCCGGGCACCGGCGCGTCCCAGTCGGCGGGCTCACCCGTGCCCGAAAGCAGCGGCGCGGCGTCGCCGGCTTCCGGCGCCGAGCGGGCCGCCTGCTGCGAAGCGGCCACCAGACCGGGTATCACCCGCGGGTCCACCTCGGCGGAGACCACCGTCCCGATGTGGGCGCTATCCCCCTGGCGCACCACCGAAATGACCGTGAGGCTGCGGTTCACCGACACCCCGTTGGTGGTCATCGAATTGCCCGCCCAGCGCAACGTCGCCTCGACCTTGTCGGTGACCAGCACCATGGTCTCGCTGGCGCCGCCGAGCTTGGCCGCCTCTTCCAGGACGAGGTTGACGACGTGCTGCGGGGTGATCATCGGCCGCCCTCGCTGACCGTGTTGAGCACGTTGACCCCCCGGAACAACGCCGACGGGCAACCGTGGCTGACCGGGGCGACCTGGCCGGGCTGCGCCTTGCCGCAGTTGAACGCCCCGCCGAGTCGCCAGGTCGAGGCGCCGCCCACGGCCTCCATCGAATTCCAGAAGTCGGTGGTGGTGGCCTGGTAGGCGACGTCGCGCAGCTGGCCCTCGAGGCGGCCGTCACGGATGCGGAAGAACCGCTGGCCGGTGAATTGAAAGTTGTAGCGCTGCATGTCGATCGACCAGGACTTGTCGCCGACGATGTAGATGCCGTCCTCGACGCGGCCGATCAGCTCGGCGGTGCTGACGTCCTCGGGCCCGGGCTGCAGCGACACGTTGGCCATCCGCTGGATCGGCACGTGATGCGGTGAGTCGGCATACGAGCACCCGTTGGAGCGCGGCTGCCCCAGCCGCGGCGCGAACACCCGGTCGAGCTGGTAACCGACGAAGATCCCGTCGCGCACCAGGTCCCAGCTCTGCGCGGCCACCCCCTCGTCGTCGTAACCGACGCTGGCCAGGCCGTGTTCGACGGTGCGGTCGGCGGTCACGTTCATCACCGGCGAGCCGTAGCGCATGGCGCCGAGCTTGTCGGGGGTGGCGAACGACGTTCCGGCGTAGGCCGCCTCGTAGCCGATCGCGCGGTCGTATTCGGTTGCGTGACCGATGGATTCGTGGATGGTCAGCCACAGGTTGGTCGGGTCGATCACCAGATCCGTGGGCCCGGCCACCACGCTGGGCGCCTTGACCTTCTCGGCCAGCAGCGCCGGCAGCTGCGCGAGCTCGTCGGTCCAGTTGAACACCTCGTCGCCGGCCAGCGCCTCCCAGCCCCGGCCCATCGGCGGGGCCAGCGTACGCATCGAGTCGAAGCTGCCCGCCGCGGCGTCCACGGTCACCGCCTCCAGCGTCGGCAGCACCCGCACCCGCTGCTGGGTGATCGACGACCCGAAGGTGTCGGCGTAGAACGTCTGCTCCTTGACAGCGGTCAGCCCGGCCGACACGTGGTCGATGCCGTCGGCGCCCAGCAGGCGCCCGGAGTACTCCCCCAAGACGGCGATCTTCTCGGGCGCGGGGACCTCGAACGGGTCGATCCGGTAGTTCGACACCCAGGTGGCGTCGGTGTAGACGGGCTCGTCGGCGAGTTCGACGCGCTCGGTGTTGAGCATCGCCAGCGTGGTGGCCACGTGCACGGCGCGGCGCGCGGTCTCGGCCGCGACGGCCGGCGCGAGCTCCGCGTGCGAGGCGAATCCCCACGTGCCGTTGACGATCACCCGCACCGCCAGGCCGACCTCGCGGCTGACGACGGCGGTCTCCAGCTCGCCGTCGCGCAGCTGGATGATCTCGGTGCTCAGGCGGTGAAGCCGCAGGTCGGCGTAGCCGGCCCCGGCCGCTGTGGCCGCCGACAGCGCGGCCTCGGCGAGCTCGTGGCGGGGCAGGCCGATGAAGTCGGCATCGATCGCCCGGGTCGCTGTCACGGCTCCACGTTAACGACCGCTTCCCACTGCGCGCGTCGGCGCCCGCTTTAATTACCTCCATGGCCAGCAGCGCTGTGCTGAAAAGGCAGCCGCGATCCACCGCGCTGGGCTACGCCTTGTTGGCCCCCAGCCTGTTCGGTGTGGTCGCGTTTCTGCTGCTGCCCATCCTCGTCGTGATCTGGCTCAGCCTGTACCGCTGGGACCTGCTGGGCCCGCTGCACTACGTCGGCCTGGCCAACTGGCGGTCGGTGCTGGCCGACGGCGGCTTCGGCAACTCGCTGGTGGTCACCGCCGTCTTCGTCGCGATCGTGGTTCCCGCGCAGACGGTGCTCGGGCTGCTCGCGGCGTCGATGCTGGCCCGCAACCTGCCCGGCACCGGCCTGTTCCGCACGGTGTACGTGCTGCCGTGGATCTGCGCCCCGCTGGCGATCGCGGTGCTGTGGCGCTGGATCCTGGCCCCCACCGACGGCGCCGTCAGCGCCGTGCTCGGGCACAGCATCGGCTGGCTCTCCGACCCCAGCTTCGCGTTGCCGCTGGTGTCGGCCGTCGTGGTGTGGACCAACGTCGGCTACGTCTCACTATCGTTCCTGGCCGGCCTGCTGGCCATCCCCGACGACATCCATGCGGCCGCGCGCACCGACGGCGCCACCGCGTGGCAACGGTTCTGGCGCATCACGCTGCCCATGCTGCGACCGACGATGTTCTTCGTCCTGGTGACCGGGATCGTCAGCACCGCACAGGTTTTCGACATGGTCTACGCCCTGACCGGCGGCGGCCCGGCCGGCCGCACCGACCTGGTGGCCCATCGCATCTACGCCGAGGCCTTCGGCGCGGCGGCCATCGGGAGAGCGTCGGTGATGGCGGTGGTGCTGTTCGTGATCCTCATCGGGGTCACCATCGTGCAGCACCTGTACTTTAGGCAACGTGTGACATACGACTTGACCTGATTCCGTCATCAAACGCAGGAGCACTCTCGGCAGACGTTCAGGTCCGGGCGTCCCGGTGTTACCGGGACGTCGAACTCCCTGCCGGGCTTGATGGCCATGCAGCCGCCACACTGGCGGTTCGCGGACGTGTGGAACGGCCGGTTGCTTGGCTTGAACCCGAGCACCGACTTGAAGTAGTCGGCCGTAGTCGGCCCAGCCGCAACCGATTTGGTCGACTTGCGTCGCTTCCCGGGTCTCATCTCCATCGCCCTTCTGCTCCGCGGCGCCCAAAGTCGGACGCCGTCATTATCTCGTCGTCCAGCCGTATCGACTTCAGCATCGACAGCAGCAACGCCTGCGTCTTGCGGAGGTCGTCAACCTCCGGCATCGACGTGATCTGTTTGTTGTAACCGAGCACGCGGGTGTCTGCCCCCGCTGCCCGGACGATCCGGCGAAGCCGGTCCACCTCATCGGCCAGGAAACAGGCCTCCTCGATCACCAGCACCGTCTCCGGCGCATGGTCGAACTCCGCCGACTCGTGCAGCTCACGCCACAGCCGCTTGCCACGGGCGCGCAGGCCCGTTGGCGGCCTCGGCAGCGTCGTGTTTTGGGCCTCTTCTGGCTCGTTTTGAGCCATTTTGGCCCCCTTTCGTTGTGTCCACGCTGGCCGCTGACCAGCGTCTTGTCTTGTTTTGCCTGGCAAAAACAGCTATGCCCGCATCGGTTCGGGCAGACGCATTACCGTCCGGTCACACGGGGGCGCGTAGGGGTTCTCCCCTGGGGTGCCCAGGGGGCCTGCGCCGGGTGTGTGCCCTCCCACCACCCCGAGGGGGTGTGCCTAATGCCTGTGTGCCCCAAGCCCTCCTAGGGCCAGGGGCCTACCCACCCGAGGGGGCGGAGTACCCACACCCACACCCACACCCACACCCACCCCGGCAGGGGTGCCCCACCTGCTGCCCTACCTACCCCACGGGCAGGGGCTGCCACACCCCGAGAGGGCAGGCAGGGCCTACCTCCCACTAGCCCAGTGCCCCAGTGCATCCCACTCAGACAGGGTCGGGAGCAGTACACGCTGGACGTGTAGACAGATACACGCTGAGCGTGTAGTGTCGCGGGACATGACAACGAACATCGCTAGCGGGTCGAAGGCCCGCGTCGCTCTCGCCATCACGAGCAACGCTCGTGTGGCATGCCGCGTAATTGCGGCTCTCGCAATCACATCCGCTGCTGTGCTGTCGCCTGTCGCTGTCTCCTCAGCGCAGCCGCAAGAAGACGAACCGGGCTGGTCGTGTGTGGACAGCGGTAACCACGTCTGTGGTCCGCTGAGCGATGACTACGGACACACTCCGGGGTGTTACGACGACGGTGGCGTGCTGTGGGCACCGTGGCCTTGTGCCGCGTGGACGCCAGCGGATGGCTATCGCCACGGCGACGGGTCGGTCACACGATGAACGCCAAGCCCGCGTTCGCCATTGCAGAGGCTTTCGCCCTCTTCACCTCAGAGAGCGGGGAGTGGATCGACCCGACCGACGAGAACCTATCGGCGCTGTCCGGGTCTCCGGTGTCTCCCAGGCTTGGGAACCTTGTGCGGCGGATCATCCACCGTGACTGGACGTAGGCATGGCACCCATCACCGCCAGGCCCCCGCTTCGGCGGGGGCTTGGTCGTTGGGAGACTGGGCAGATGACTACGCGGTACCTGAGTCGCACCGAGGTAGCCGAGCGGATCGGCGTCAAGCCCGACACCCTCGGGCGGTACAACCTGCCCGAGCCGGATGCACTGATCGGTGATGTCCGGGGTTGGTTGCCCCGGACTATCGACCGTTGGAACCGGGGCCGCCCGAGTCGTCGGAGTTGACTACGGTGGGGCAGATGACAGAGCCAGTCCGATGGACCCGCGAGCAGCAAGAGGACACCCTTGCCGCTCTCTCCGTGATCAGAGAAGCCCAGGCCGGTGGAGAGAAGTACGCAGCGGTAGATGCGGTGCAGGAAATGCAGGAGATTGTCGCGCGGTGGGGCGACGAGCCGATCGCTGACGTACTTGCCCGCGTGGTCGCTGGCTTAACTAACGCAGCCGGGATGCTGCTCGATTGGATCGAGAACGACGCCCGGCACTGGCGCGAGCTGGTCGAACGAATCGAGCAGAGCTACCCCTCATTTGAGGTCGGTTACACCCCCGACCCGAGTTGGTCTACTTGGTCGGGTGTCCTGGCGGCGGTTGAGAAAACCGTCAGGGAGGTCCCCCTCAGCGACTGAGTCCGAAGGGCCGCCCCGGAAGGCGGCCCCTCAGCTACTTATTCAGTTGTGTTGTCCCACCGGGGTGGTCAGGTCACGCGTGGTCGAACAGGCGGACCACACCAGCCGGGTTGGTAACGCCGAAGTCGACACGAGCCACACCGCGGACGGCGGTGCCGTCCTGCTGGAACGCCGCCGACTTGTCGGTCACGATCTGCGTTCCCTGGCGCCGAACGGTGAAGACCTGGGAGGAGTCAACGATCCACGCGGCGGTCAGCGCGTCAACGCTGCGGTTGACGAAGACCGGGACACCGCTGATCGTGAAACCGGCGTAACCGGCGGCACGCTGCTCGGTGGCCAACGGCACGTCCTGTACCAGGTAGCTGGTGTAGCCGGTCGCGGTCTTGATCTTGCGCCAGGTCACCTCGACCGACGGGTTGATGATGATCGCGGTCGGCTCGGCGCCGTTGTCCTTCGCGAGCTTGATCCCGTCCTTGACGTGATCGAAAGTCGCGCTCGCCACAGCGATGTCGACGTAGCTGTAGGACGTGACGCCCATCGGGAGCTGAGGCCCCTTGGAGACCGCCGACAGGCTGAAGAACGCCGCGTCGATCTTCGTCGCGATCGAGCGCCCGATCGAGTTGCCGATCAGGTTCGCGATAGCGGGCTGGGTGTCGGCAACACTCTCGTTGGACACGAGGGTGTAGGCCTTGACGCCCTTGGGGGTAACCACCAACTCATCGGTGGTGGGGTCGTCGGCCGTGATGCTGTCCAGCTCGTCGTACCACCCGGAATCCACGTCGCTGGTGAGCAGCGGGATACGGATCGACTCCGAGGAGATGTTCAGCACGGTAGCCACGGCCGGGTTGAACGCGGTCGAGGCCGTCTCAATGACGGTGTCGACCAGCTTGCCGTAGGACTCAGGAGTGAATGCTTGGTCCAGACCGGCGTTTGTTACTGACATGTGTTTTCTCCCTGAAAACAAACGGCCCCAACCCTTTTGGTTGGAGCCTCGGATTCAAGGACGGGCCACAGACCCGTACCTACCCGATGGCTAAACGCCAACGGGCTTGCGCCACAGACGCATTCGTCGGGTGCCCGGCTTTTGCCCCGCCACAGACGGAGCAAGTGGCACCAACGAAGCTCCCCGGCCGGGAATCGAACCCGGCCGCGTGAGACCACTCGGGGATTGCCGCGCTAGGCGGCGCTTGCTACGGGCCGAACATGCCGGAGAACTCGGTCGGCCGCGATGGTGCGAGCGGACCACCGCCGCGACCTTGCGTCGGGTCGGTAGCGGCAACACGCGGATTCTTCGCCAGGCCCGGCCGCCCCAAGATGAGCGCGGCAGCCGCCTCGGCCACCGCTTCCGGGTCCACGAAGCCGTCTTCGCCGAGCAATTCAGCCAGGGTGACGCCGCCGAGGGCCAGGAGGTCGCCGGGTTGGGAGAGATGATCCGCCGCGAGCCGTTCGACCTCGCGGGTCTGCAAGGCCTCGACTTGGGCACGGGCCTCGTTGCGCTCGACTCGATACCGAGCCTCACGGGGCAGGTGGCCCTCAGAGCCGTTCTGCGGCTCTCCAGTGCTGCCACCCTCGGGGGCCTCTGTTTGTGGCTCTCCGTCGATGTGGGCTCCAGCGGGAGCGTCAGAGGCGCTGCCCGTGAGGGGGCCAGCTCCGCTGGCACCCGTTTCGGGGGTCGTGGCTTGTTCGGTCGTGGTCACGCTGCTCCTCGGTGGTGGTTGAACAGCGCTCGGCGCCGTTCGTCTTCGGTCATGGCGGTGATGCCGGGTATGTGCTGCTCCAACTTCGCGACCTTCTCGGGGTCTCGGTACCAGGGCAGGTCTCCGGCCGCCTCGATGGCGGCGTTGTACGGCTCCGTGCGCTCCGCGTACTCCTCGAACGTCGGCATCAGCGCCACATCGAGATCACGGCGCCGTCGAGCATGTGCTCGCGATCGCTGTCGCCCACGGCGATCGACGCACTGTCGGGCACGTCGATGACCATCGCGGGGCCACCGCCGTACTCGGCCGCCCGGTAGGCGGCCTCTTCAAGTGGGTTCATGTCACCCTTCCTGTGTTGTGAAAATGGAAAAGCCCCAGGGAAATCCCCTGGGGCCTCCGTGGCGAGTGTTGGTTGGGTCACCGTGCCTGCGCTGGCACGAAAGACGCTGAGAACGGGTCTCGCGGGTCTCCCGTCCCTGAGTCGCAGGCCTCGGACGCCCGGTGCGTATCCCCCGGCCAGTCGGGGGACACCCTCCCCGCGGTGGAGCGGGGATAGGGTTCCGCAGTCGACCTTCGGTCGTGTTGGCCGAAAGATTCACCCCCCGAGCCAGATTTTGGCTCGATGGATGGGCTGCCGCCTTCGGCAGCCTTCTGGCCCTCCCCGCGCTGTAGCGGGGATGTCTCCCCTACAGTTACCTGGGCAGTTACCTGCCCAGTTCTATTGGACAGTTTGGACCACTCCACAGCGGGGATAGCTCCCCGCGCTGTAGCAGGGATGTCCCCGCGCTGTAGCGGGGAGGGGATGACGAACCGATAGAGGTTCGTGCCGTTTCCGGGTCCACCTGTGCGGAGTTTCTGCAGCCAGCCAGCATCCTCGTTCGCCTTCAGGTGCCTTCGCACCGTATCCGGGTCTTTGATCCCCGCAGCCCTCGCTATCTTCGCCTGCGAGGGGAAGCATTCAAGGCTCTTGTCGGCGTGGGTCATCAGCACGGCCATCGAGGGCCAGGTGTGCCGGAGCTTCGGGTCTGCGTGGTCCCGAAAATAGGCCCGCTGCCAGTCGAGGATCGTGGTTCGTTTCTCAGACATCGGCCCGAGCCGTCAGCACATCAGCAACCTGCGATGCCAGCGCGGCTAGTGCCTTGCGGGCCTCGTTCCGCTCGGCGCGCGTCCTGGCGCACTCGCGGCGAAGGTCTCGGATGATGTCCTGGGCGGCCTCGGGTAGGTCTTCGGTGTCGACTGTGTTCATGGTGTTTCCCTTCTCGGGGTTGCGGGTTGGACGTGTGTGCCTCCTGGACACTCCGTTTGCGGCCTGAGTTGGCCGCTGACGGACAAAACCCCCTACGGGCAGGGGGTTTTAGCTGGGCGAGCCGTCCTCAGACGGCCAGGGCCGCCTCGACGGCCCGCAGGCGCCTACGGGCGGCACGGCACTCGGCCATGTAGCGGCGCTGCGCTTCGCGCGAGCAGTGGATGCACCGGCCGTTGGGCCGGAAGTCCTGGGGGCCGCGGTGTGTGTGTCGGGTACAGCGTGACGCTGCCATGGTGGTAATCGCTTTCACGAGCGCCGCAGACGCTCATCGTCGGTTCGGCCGCCGCTGACGGCCGATCGGTCTATCCGTTGAAGGTCAAAAGAGAGAGCCCCCGAGCCGCTGTTGCAAGTCAGCGGCCCGAGGGTGTTTCCCACTCAGAAAGGAAGTGCGACGGGCTGGCAAACCCGTCTTATCCGTGGGTAGGTAGCCCACGGCTTTACCGAGCGTTCAGTGGCACCCGATGAAGTTCATGGGACCGACCCGCAGAGGGTTAGGTCGGTCCCGAGGGCACGCCCGCCAGCCGTGCCCGCGCTTGCTGCTCGACCGGTGCGGAAAGGTGGGCGCACACCGGGAGCGGCAAGTCTGGTGTTGACAGCGGTCGCGTGGTGCGCGTACTGTCGTCGCAGGCGGCCGGAAACGGTGGCCTGTTTCTTGTGCCCTCCATTCTTAGGGAGCAAATCGACCGTTTCGGGGGAAATCCACGTAACGATCTGGTAACGGTTCACGCTGCCCTCTTGATGGCCCAGGCCGTCGCGCTCGGATTTTCCAGCCTGACTGCGAGTAAGCGGGTCACCGCGGTCTCCCCGGTGGGGTCGCCGTACAGCGGCGGTGATCCTGCCCGCTCGAACTGCCAGCGGGAGAATTTCCAGATGACGCCCGCTGGCTCGGGGTCGCAATCGGGAAACCCCGGTTGCGCGTACCACGACGTTCGGCGCCCCCCGATGGTCCGCCGGAGGAATCCCGGCCGAGATCTGGTGCGCCGATTCCCCTCGGTGGTGCACTCGCCGGGGCAGTACTTCCGCTTGGTGTCGTTCAACGTGTCCCACAGGCACCCGTTGCACACGCATCCGGCCATCGGTTCGCCGAACTCGCAGGCGTCCGCCGGGGCGGCTGCCTTGACAAGGCCACCACCGCACACCTCGCAGCGGGTGTGCGCGGTCGACCATTTCTTGGTGACCACGTGCCAGGTGCCGGGGCGCATCGTGACCGGCCCACCTCCGGGCGCTCGGCCGCCGTCGTGGTCTGGGTCGACGCGGCGGAAGCGATGCTGTACCTCACCGTCGTCATCGTCTCGCCCGTCCGGGTCGATCTGACGACCCGGCGCGGCGCGTACACGGTCCTTTCCGTCCCAGGTCCGGCCCGGCGCGAGCCCATCGAGCCACACCCGGCCTTGGTCATCGAACCGCTGCCGCTTGGCACGCTTCTGGTGCTCATCACGGCTCCGCTTACCCACGTCCGTACGGAGCCCCGGATACCAACCGGGGCAGTACGGGTCGTCAGAGTGGTAATCCTTCTTCCGACCTTGCAGCGGTGGCCTCGGTGGGATGATCTCGGCCTCCCACGACGGAACCTCTTCGATGCTGTCGTAGTCGGTCAGGTGCCAGCATTTCGCTTGGCGGTTCTTGCTCTCGGGGTAGACGATCGGGGTCTTTACTACAGGCGTCCACGGCGGGCTGTCGTGCTTGCCGACGCCGCCCGCCAGACGCTTTGCCTGCCCGCCCATCTCGGCTTGGGTCATCTTGAACGTGGGCCGCCCCAGCTTGGCGGCCGTCTGGTACGTGAGCCCGGACCAGTCAACCTCGGTCTTCACAAGACCCGCCCATCGGCACGATGTCTGGGTGGGGGCTGGCGATGAACCGGCATTCGCAGTCGTCCACGTGCACCGGCAGGGGCACCTCAAGGTCGGGGACCTTAGTCACCTTCCCGCACCGCTCATCCTCGGTGCCGGGGATCACCAGCAGCAGGCCGGAGTCGGCCAGCATGCTTATCATTAGACTCTCGCTGATCCCCAATTCGTTTGCAGCGTCTGCGATTCCGACCATTTCGTGTGGTTTGGGGGCGGCCGGAGCCGCCCCTTCGATCCCGGTCATCGGTTGGCCAGACGTTCGCTGGGCGGCACGTACAACGACTCAACGTCTGACTCCAAGACGATGGCGGTAAAGGTGACCATCCCGTCTTTGGCTTTGAGCGACCGCGGCTTTACCAGCACATGCAGCCCGTGGTCGTCGGCGCGCTCTGTGTTCAAGAAAACACCGTGAACTTGTGAGTAGCTTGCTTTCGGATCGTTGATCTTCATTTGAATTGCCTCTCTTGATGATTCGCCAATGGCAGCCCTGTCCGCTGCCGTGGGTTGCTCGTTTGAGCGGTGTCGCCAGCTCGGTAAGGGCCGCATCCCGTTGCACTTCCATCCCGGCCTGTCGGCCCGGCTGTGTCCGGGTTCCGGTCCATCGGCCCCGTTGCCGTGTCCCACGCTGACCGTCAAACGGTCTCATACGGTTCATCCGTATGTCAATGGTCGCCGGATGGTACAGTCGTACGCATGGAGATCAGCAAGATGCCAAAGGCCGACATAGAGGTGGGCCGCGAGCGTGGTCGGCTTGTGCAGATCACGATTCGCCCGACGACGGACGACGACGATGGCCAACTCGGATACGACGAGCTGATGTACGCCGCGCGGGAAATTCAGATGTTCGCCCGCACCGAATACCGGATGCCGACGCCGCAGCGTTCGTCGGGGGGATCGGACGGGGCCAGCGGAGCTGTGCCCCTCAGAGGCGCAGGCTACGCCGGTGCCGAGGCTGTAGAGGCGATGGTGGACGCGTACAACCGCGGTGGCGGCAAGGTCACCGACGAATACCTCGCGCGACTCGCGGTGGCATACGGAGAACTAGCGCCGCAACGTCGCGACGTCTCGACGGCGCTGGCGGTCGCACTGGGCAAGCCCATCCCGACCGTGAAGGGTCACATCATGCGGGCCAGGAAAGAGAAGCACTTTCTCAGCGAAGCCGTAGACGGCAAAGAGGGTGGCGTGGCCACCGACAAGGCCCGCGAACTGATCGCGGGCTTGACACCGAACAGCGGGACTGCAGCGGCACCCGACCAGAGTGCCGAGATCAACCGCCTAAAGGCCGAGGTCGAGACCTGGCAGCGACTCGCAGAAGAGTACGGCGAGGAACTCGACAAGTCCTGGCCAGGCGATCGCTCACAGGAACCCGCACGGGCTGAAACTTGACACCGAACGGGTGGGCAGAAAATGACCACCGGTCGTTTTCAGCAAAAAATCCTAAGAGTGTGATTTAGCACTCGACCCCTGTCGTGTGCCAGGTTTAGACTCGTGTACAACGCAGCAAGCCCCAGGGTTCCGAATACCTGGGGGGCTCCGGACCTGAGGCTTGTGCATTCCTACTGTGGCCAGTAGACCGCCCAACGTATCAGGCGACAACGCGCCGGGTGTCGTTTCCGGCGGATTGTTACCGTAGCTAAATCCTCTTGCTTGCGTTGGTGGGTTACGCGCCTTTTTGTGGGGCGTGACCTGCGATGCACGCGAGAGGAGGTGAAAGCTAAATGGCAGTCGGACGTATCGCTCACACCGGGCAGAAGTGCCCGGAAAGTGGTGACTGGCAGTCCCAGGACTACCCCAGCACCATGGCGCCCATCGCGTTGCACAACGTGATGCCGCCGCACAACGGCAAGGCCGTCGATTGGAAGCTGATGAGGCTCGCCTAGTCGACAAACCGGGAGAGGCGGCACCGCGCTTTCATCGGCGGTGTCGTCTTTTCCGTGTACTCGGGACGGTGCGGCTCTCGTACCGCTGGCGCAGCTCGTCTGCGCTTTCCCCCTCCCCCAGCAGCTTGCCCAGGTCGGTGTAGACCTCGAAGATGTTGGGCCGGGTGACCGTCAGGATCACCCCAGCGTCGGTGAGCAGCTTCCGCCGCTCCTCTGGTGTGGCTGTGGGCCACACTTCGGCGTACGTCTGATCCGTCTCTACCGTGACCCAGCCCGCCCGGACGACGGGCAGCCCCGCCAGCGACTCGCGTTTGGCGATGAGGGCCGTCATCTGGTGGCGGTAAGTCTCTTGGTCCTCGGGGGTGGTGAATAGACCTAGCGCCCGGTCCTCCCGGAGCGCTTCGATGGTCTTGGTCGTCTGCTCAAGCTCCGCACTGTGGTCCGACCCCCCCTGCCACACACGGGTTTTCACCCGCCGCTCTGCGTGTGCTTCAAGAAACGCTTGCTCCACAATCTCCTCCGCATCAGCGGCGATGATCGACACAGAAGGGCAACCACACGGGGAGTTCCCGCAAACGTAGTAACGGTGGGTGACACCTTTCGGTGTGGTCTGCGACCGCTGGCGCATGTTCTTCCCACACTCAGCGCACTTGGCAACTCCAAGGAGTGGGTTTGTTGAGTGCCTCCGCTTGCGGGGCTCTTGCGAACGCTGGGCGAGTTCCTGCTGAATACGGTCCCAGGTCTCGGGGTCAAACGATGCTGGCCCCACACGGACAGGCTCCCCCTCGGCGTCGAGCACCGGCTTACCAACCGTGCGCTTGACGCTGCGGTCGGTGCCGATCGTCTTTATCCCCTGGGTGCTTGGGTTGCTCAGGATGAGCCGCAGATTGTCCACGGTCCACCGAGTGCCCTTGGTCGGCCTGCACGACCGCGCTGCGTGCAAATCTCGCGGGCTCAGTACGCCAGTCTCGTTCAGGTGGGTAACGATTGAAGTCAAGGAGCCGCCCGCCAACAGCCGGGAAGCAACGTCGCGCAGAACCCGCTGAGCGTCGTCGTCGTGGGCCAGCGCCTTTCCCTTGCCGCTCGGGTGATCAACGACCCGAAACCCGTAGGGCGGCAATCCATAACCCCACCGATCCGTGTTGCGGAGGAACGCCACGCGGTCCCGTGCCCGCTGCACGAACCGCTGCCCCTCGATCTCCGCGAAGACGGAGGCGAGGATTAGGAACACCTTCGACATGGCCCCGGCGAACGCGTCCTTCGCGTCCTCGGGGCTCAGGTAGTCGAGCTTGATGCCGTCGTCCACCAGCACCAGGATCTTGCCCTGCTGCTTGCACCACTCAGCCAGCCGGACGCAGTCGGCGGCCGACCGGAACACACGGTCGGTCTTGGCGAAGATCAACGCGTCCCATTCATCCGGCCGGTCGGCCAGCCACTCCTTGAGGTCGGGCCTCTCCCACGGCGACATCTTGATCGCGGACACGTCGAGATCCTCGAAAGCGCCGACTACAGTCCAGCCTTGTGACTCGGCGTATGCCTGACCCTTCGACCGCTGGGTTATGTGCGACGTTTTCTGCTCACCTTGGACGTTGGATACCCGAGCGCCCACGAGGGCACGAACTGAAGTCATGTACGGAGTATCTCATAGCATCTGTACTTCCGGCGGCGGATCAGCTATGACCTCGTCTAGCCGCCTCGCCAACGCGATCATCTACGCCGCGCTGGCGCTGGGCGCGCTGATCACGTTGGCGCCGTTCGCCCTTGGCCTGCTCACGTCGTTCACCTCGGCGCACCAGTTCGTCACCGGCACGCCGCTGCAGTGGCCGCGCCCACCCACGCTGGCCAACTACGCCGACCTGGGCGGCGCCGGGTTCGGCCGCGCGGCGGCGGTCACCGCGCTGATGACGGCGGTGATCCTGGTGGGCCAGCTCACCTTCTCGGTGCTGGCCGCATTCGCGTTCGCGCGCTTGCACTTTCCCGGGCGCGACGCGCTGTTCTGGGTCTACATCGCCACGCTGATGGTGCCCGCGACGGTCACGGTGGTGCCGATGTATCTGATGATGGCCCAGCTCGGTCTGCGCAACACTTTCTGGGCGCTGGTGTTGCCGTTCATGTTCGGCTCGCCGTACGCGATCTTTCTGCTGCGCGAGCACTTTCGCCTCATCCCCAACGACCTGATCAACGCCGCGCGTCTGGACGGCGCCAACACCCTGGACGTGATCGTGCACGTGGTGATCCCGTCCAGCCGGCCGGTCCTGGCCGCTTTGGCGCTGATCACCGTGGTGTCGCAGTGGAACAACTTCATGTGGCCGCTGGTGATCACCAGCGGCCACAAGTGGCGGGTGCTCACCGTGGCGACCGCGGACCTGCAGTCGCGGTTCAACTCCCAGTGGACGCTGGTGATGGCGGCGACGACACTCGCGATCGTCCCGCTGATCACACTGTTCGTCGGCTTCCAGCGCCACATCGTCGCCTCGATCGTGGTCTCGGGGCTGAAATGACTCGGCCGCGTTCGTCCACCCTGGTCGCCGGGTCGCTGGTGCTGGTCGCGGTGCTGCTGGCCGCCATGGCCATGCTGTTGGACTACTCCGGCGAGCCACACGGCGGCAAGATCGTCATCAAAGTGCGGATGTGGGGCGACCAGATCGCCGCGGCCTACCAGCGCTCGTTCGAGGCCTTCAACCGCGCACATCCCGACATCGAGGTGCGCACCAACATCGTGGCGTACTCGACCTATTTCGACACGCTGCGCACCGACGTCGCCGGCGGCAGCGTCGACGACATCTTCTGGGTGTCCAACGCCTACCTCGCCGCCTACGCCGACAGCGGCCGACTGCTGGACATCGGCAAGACGCTGGGCCCGGGCGCCGCCACCGACTGGGATCCGGCCGTGGTGGACCAGTTCACCCGCGGCGGCGTGCTGTGGGGGGTGCCGCAGCTGACCGACGCCGGGATCGCCCTGTTCTACAACACCGACCTGCTCGGGGCGGCCGGAATCGACCCCGCGCAGCTCAACGGCCTGCGGTGGAGCCCGGACGGCGCCGACACCTTACGTCCGCTGCTGGCCCGGCTGACCGTCGATGCCGACGGAAACGTCGCGGGCACAACGCGTTTCGACCCCGGGCGGGTCCGCCAGTGGGGGTACAACGCGGCCAACGACCCGCAGGGGATCTACCTGAACTACATCGGCTCGGCGGGCGGGGTGTTCCAGCGTGGCGACGAGTTCGCCTTCGACAATCCCGCCGCGGTGGGTGCCTTCCGCTATCTGGTCGGTCTGATCAACGCCGACCACGTGGCGCCGCCGGCCGCCGACACCAACGACAACGGCGACTTCTCCCGCAATCAGTTTCTGGCCGGCCGGATGGCGCTGTTCCAGTCCGGCACCTACAACCTGGAGCCGGTGGCCCGTGATGCCCGGTTCCACTGGGGCGTCGCCATGATGCCGGCCGGCCCGGTCGGCCGGGTGAGTGTCACCAATGGCATTGCCGCGGCTGGCAATTCGGCGACCAAACATCCGGATGCGGTGCGCCAGGTGCTGGCCTGGATGGGCAGCCGCGAGGGCAACGAGTACCTGGGCCGCAATGGCGCGGCCATCCCCGCGGTGCTGTCGGCCCAGCGGGTCTACTTCGACCACTGGGCCGCCAAGGGCATCGACGTCACCCCCTTCTTCGCGGTGCTGAACGGGCCGCGCATCCCCGCGCCCACCGGCGCCGGCTTCCCCGCGGGCTACACCGCCATGCAGAGCTATTTCGACGAAATGTTCCTGGGCCGCGGCGATGTCGGCGCGATCTTGCGGAGGGCTCAGGCGGCGGCCAACGCCGCCGCGCAACGCTAGCCGGGCAGCACCAGCACCGGTACCGGGCTCTCGCGAATGATCTTGGCGCTGCGCGAACCCAGGAACACCCGGCGGATCTCGTCGCGCGGCCGGGTACCCATCGCCAGGATCTCGCCGTCCTGCCAGTCGACCTTGCGCAGCGCGTCTGCCCAGTCGTGGCCGGTGACCACGTCCAGCGCGACGTCGTCGCCGACCACCCCGTCGGTCTTCAAGCCCGCCAATATGTCTCGCGCCTGCGACGCCCACGCCTCGAGGATCTCGTCCTCGGCGTCCAGTCCGACCTCGGGCGGGTACATCGTCTTGCCCCGCACGGCGAAGGTGATCACCCGCAGCGGCACCCCGAATCGCCGCGCGGCCTCGGTGCATCGTCGCGCCACCTCGATGGAGTCCGGCGTGGCCGCGTAGGCGCAGGTGAGCCGCGTCAATCCGCCTGTGTGCGCGCGGTATCCGGGCGGGCTGATGGCGACCGGCACCGGCGAGGCGTGCAACAGCCAATCGGCGGTCGTGCCGATCACCACGGGACCGGATCCGTCGCTGGGCAACGACCCCAGCGCCACCACCTCCCCGCCGACTTGCTCGACGACCTCGATCAGTCCGCCCGACACCGACCGGTGCGCGCGATGCAGGTAGGCGACCTCGACGCCGTCGGACACCTCGCCGAGGACACGCGCGGCCTCGCTCGCCGAGTCCGCCGCCAGGTTGTCCGCCCACTGCTCGTACTCGGCGTCCACGCGAGCGAACGACGGTGTCAGCCAGGGCTTGGGCACGATGGTCGCCACGACGAGCGACGTGCCCAGCGACCGCGCGGCGCGGACGGCCAGGTGCAACCCCGACAGGCCGACCTCGCCGGCCCGGTAGCCGACGACGACGGTCACGGCGTTTCGCTCTCGTTGAGCGCGCTGTGGTGGCGGCCCCAGGCGAAGTAAAAGATCAGCGCCACCGAGATCCAGGCGGTGAACGCGATCCAGGTGTACCAGTGCAGGCTGATCAGGATGTAGCCACACGCGAGCACCGAAAGTGCCGGGGTGACAGGGTAACCCGGCACCTTGAACGCCCGCGGCAGGTCGGGTTCGCGCACCCGCAGGATGACCACCCCGACGGATACGACGATGAACGCCGTCAGCGTGCCGATGGACACCATGTCCGTCAGCTTGTCCAGCGGCACGAAGGCGGCCAGGCCCCCCGCGGCCACCGCGACGATCACGGTGTTGCTCACCGGGGTCATGGTGCGCGCATTCACGGTGGCGAATCGCGACGGCAGCAGCCCGTCGCGGCCCATGGCGAACAGGATCCGCGTCATACCGTACATGGTGACCAGCGTGACCGAGAAGATCGAGATGACGGCGCCGGCGGCCAGAATCGTGCTGGCCCAGCTCCCGTGGGTGACGTTGTCGAGGATCGTGGCCAGGCCCGCCTCTTGCTGCGCGGCGAAGTCGCGCCACGGCTGCGTGCCGAGCGCGGCCAGCGCGACGAGAACGTACACGGTAGTGACGGTGACCAGCGCCGCGAGGATGGCGCGCGGCATCGTCTTCTGCGGGTCCTTGACCTCGTCGCCCGCCGTCGAGACCGCGTCCAGGCCGATATAGGAGAAGAAGATGGTGCCGGCCGCCGAGCCGATGCCGGCGACGCCGAACGGGGCGAAGTCCTTGAGCTCGTCGAGGTCGAACGCCGTGAACGCCAGGATCACGAACATGATCAGCACGCCGAGCTTGGTGAGCACCATGATGGTGTTGACCTTGGCCGACTCGCTGGCGCCGCGGATCAGCAGTAGCGCGCACATCACGATCAGGATGATGGCCGGCAGGTTCACGATGCCCGGTGCCGAGTCCCAGGGCGCCGCCGACAGGGCGTGCGGCAGCTGAAATCCGAACGCGTTGTGCAGCAGCTTGTTCAGGTATCCGCTCCAGGTGACCGAGACCGCGGCCGTGGACACCCCGTACTCCAGCAGCAGGCACGCGGCCACGCCCATCGCGACCATCTCCCCCAGCGTGGTGTACGCGTAGGAGTACGACGAGCCCGAAACCGGGACCGCGGAAGCCAATTCGGCGTAGCAGATGGCCGCCAGCCCGGCGGCGACGCCGGCGATGAGGAACGAGACGATCACCGCGGGACCGGCCTCGGGCACCGCCTGGGACATCACGAAGAAGATCCCGGTGCCGATCGTCGAGCCGACGCCGAACATGGTCAGCTGGAAGGTGCCGATGCTGCGCTTGAGGTGGTCGGCGGCACCGCGCGCGGCGTGCGCGCCGACGACGGGGCGACGCCGCAGCATCTGGTCGGTCAGGCTGATCGAGCTGGATGGCACGTGCGCCCCCCTGTTGCGTGGATCAGCTGATTATGCTCATGCCGCCCGCAATGCCGCAGCGAACTGGTCGATCGCCCAGTCGATCTCCTGCTCGGTGACCACCAGCGGCGGCGCGAACCGCAGCGTCGACCCGTGGGTGTCCTTGACCAGCACGCCGCGGCGGGCCAACCGCAGGCTGATGTCCTTGCCGGTGCCCAGCGCCGGATCGACGTCGACCCCGGCCCACAGGCCGAGGCCACGCACCGCCACCACGCCCTCACCGATCAGCCCCCGCAGCCGACGCTGCAGGTGCTCCCCCAATTCCGCCGACCGGGCCTGGAATTCGCCGCGCTCCAGGATGGCGACCACGGTGGTGCCGATCGCCGCCGCCAGCGGGTTGCCGCCGAAGGTCGAGCCGTGCTCACCGGGATGTAGCACGCCCAAGATCTCGCGGTCCGCGACCACCGCCGACAGCGGGACCACACCCCCGCCCAGTGCCTTGCCGAGCAGGTAGACGTCCGGCACGACGCCCCACCGGTCGCAGGCGAACGTGTAGCCGGTGCGGGCCAGCCCCGACTGGATCTCGTCGGCGATCAGCAGCACGTTGTGTTCGCCGCACAGCGCGCGGACGGTGGGCAGGTAGTTGTCGGGCGGGACGACGATGCCGGCCTCGCCCTGGATCGGCTCCAGCAGCACCGCCACCGTGTTCTCGTCGATCGCGCGGGCCAGCGCGGCGGCATGGCCGAACGGCACCGAACGGAAGCCGGGGGTGAACGGCCCGAACCCGTCCCGCGCCGTCGGGTCCGAGGAGAAGCTGACGATGCTGATCGTGCGGCCGTGAAAGTTGTTGTCGGCCACGATGATGTTCGCCTGACCCGGCGGGACGCCCTTGACGTCGGCGCCCCATTTGCGGGCCACCTTCAGCGCGCTCTCCACGGCCTCGGCGCCCGAATTCATCGGCAGCACCATGTCTTTGCCGCACAACCCGGCGAGCGCCGCGCAGAACGGTCCGAGGTTGTCGGAATGGAACGCGCGGCTGACCAGCGTCAGGGTGTCGAGCTGCGCGTGGGCCGTCGCGGTGATCTCGGGGTGGCGATGGCCGAAGTTGACCGCCGAGTAGGCGGCCAGGCAATCCAGGTAGCGGCGGCCGTCGACGTCGGTGATCCAGGCGCCCTCGGCGCTGGCGGCCACCACGGGCAGCGGCGAATAGTTATGCGCTGCATGCCTTTCGACCAGGGCGATGGCCGTGTCGGCTTCGGTGTCGAGGATCGTCATTCAGAACACCTCCAATGTGCAGCACTTGACCGAGCCGCCGCCCTTGAGCAACTCGGACAGATCCACGCCCACCGGTTCGAAACCGGCCGCACGCAGCTGCGCGGCGAAACCGGTTGCGGCCGAGGGCAGCACGACGTGCCGGCCGTCCGAGACGACGTTGAGCCCCAGCACGTACGCGTCGGAGCTTCCGACCACGATCGCGTCGGGAAACAGCGCGCGCAGCCGGTCCCGCGCGGACGCGCTGAACGCCGGCGGGTAGCACGCGATCGTGTGATCGTCCAGGACGGCCAGCGCGGTGTCGAGGTGATAGAAGCGCGGATCGACCAGCTCCAGCGGCACGACCGGCACGCCCAGGGCCGCGGAGATTTCCGGGTGGGCGCGCCGGTCGGTGCGAAAGCCGTAGCCGGCCAACACCGTGTCGCCGACCATCAGCAGATCGCCCTGCCCCTCGTTGACGTGGCGCGTCGACACCGGCCGGTAGCCCAGCGATGACATCCATTCGGCGTAGGCCGCCGCCTCGCCGGCACGCTCGGCGAATCGGAACCGGGCGACGAGGGCGATGTCGCGGGCGATGAACCCGCCGTTGGCGGCGTAGACCATGTCGGGCAGCCCCGGCACGGGCTCGACCACGTCCACGCGGTGCCCGAGCCGTAAATAGGTCTGGCGCAGGGCCTCCCACTGCGCCAGCGCGACGTCGGCGTCGACGGGCCGGTCGACGTCCATCCAGGGGTTGATCGCGTACTCGACGGCGAAATACGTCGGCGGGGTCATCGCGTACCGCCGCGCCCGGGGCCGCCGGTCGAGGCGGGCGGGCGCGGGGGCCGCAACAAACGAATCCGTCATAAATCAACGGTATTTGCCCCACTTGAAACAAGCAAACGACGTTTCTTGCGTGTCTATAATCGATTTATTGCGTCAGGATCGATGCTACGGCGATTTATTAAAGGGGGCAGCATATGGACCGCCTGGACGAGACCGACGAGCGCATCCTCGGCGAGCTGACGCAGAACGCGCGGGCCACCTTCGCCGAAATCGGCCAGACGGTGAACCTTTCGGCGCCGGCGGTCAAGCGTCGCGTCGACCGGATGCTCGACGACGGCGTGATCAAGGGCTTCACCACGGTCGTCGACCCCAACGCCCTCGGCTGGAAGACGGAGGCCTACGTGCAGGTGTTCTGCCACGGCACGATCGCGCCCGATCGGCTGCGGGCGGCGTGGGCGGACATGCCCGAGGTGGTCAGCGCGGCGACGGTCACCGGCACGTCGGATGCGATCCTGCACGTGCTGGCCCGCGACATGCGCCACCTCGAGGCGGCCCTGGAACGCATCCGCTCGAGCGCCGACATCGAACGCAGCGAAAGCATCGTGGTGCTGTCGAACCTCATCGACCGGATGCGCACCTGAGGCCGGCGTGGAGTCTCTCCAGACCATGCGACGACTTTCAAACGTGCTATCGCATGCGATACCGGATTCCAGGATTGGGCAACACCCAGCTGACGGTGCGGATGTGGCCACTGTGACTTAGCGGTCGAATGCGGCCGTGATCAAGCGCCTGACCCTCGACGGCTTTGGCTCCGGCGGGCGGCGAGATGCGTAGGGCCACGGGTGATTTCGCTCCGGCACCGAGTTGGCCCGGGCCTGTTTGAGCTGCGTGCGCAGGTGCCCGCGCAGCTCGTGCAGCTCCGGATCGGTCCACCGGTTGTCGGCTTCGATCGGGTCGGCGGTCAGGTCGTACAGCTCCCATTGGTCGTCCAGCGGCGAGGCCCGGTAGGCCTCGCCGCCGAGCCCACTGGCGGTGAGGTGCCGCACGCCGGGTTCGGTCCAGGTGCCCGGGTCGTCGAAGGTGCGGACCAGCTTCCACAGGTGCCCGCCACCGCCGGCGGCCTCGTCGACGCGCACCACCAATCCCTCGAAGTTCGAGCCGACATAGGCGGGCACCCGGATCCGCAGCGGCGCAGGCGGATTGGCGGTCCGCTTCAGGCGCCGCGCCAGGCCCGAGGCGCCGGTGTCGCCCTCGAGCATGTTGTCGCGGGTCATCAGGTAGACCGCCCGTGCGTCGTCGGCCGGCTGTCCGTCCACCACGGGCATGAGGTCGCGGCCCGGCAGGTCGTGGACTTCGGAGAACGACTCGGCGAGCGTGGACGCGACGGCCGCCACGTCGATGCCGGCGGCCGAAAGCAGCGTCGGCACCAGGTCGACGTGCGAGGTGGGCGCGGTGACCACGCGGGGCCGGGTGGCCGCCGAGCCGATGCGGGCGATCACGAACGGAACCCGGGTGGCCTCGTCGTACAGGTTGAACCATTTCTGGTGCAGCCCACCGTGTGCGCCCAGCAGATCGCCGTGGTCGGCGGTGCGCACCAGCACGGCGTTGGCCGAGCCGCCCTCGGTGACCGCCCGCCTGACCCGGTCGATCGGCCCGTCCACCTCGGCGTGCAGCCGGTAATAGAGGTCGCGGTAGCGCTGGGCGTTGCGCTCGTAGATCCGGTTGACCGCGGGCGCCGGCCCGTAGCCGGAGTAGTAGGCCTCGCGGAAGGCGATTTGCGCGGCCGGCTTCGTCGACAGGTCCTCGCCGGCCGTGGGCGCCGCGGGCACCGGCGGCGGATCCAACGGCGATGGCCGCACCGGTCCCCGCCGCGACCAGGTGGGAAACAGCACGATGTCGTGCGGGTTCACGAAGCTGGCCACCAACAGGAACGGGCGCAGCGCTTTCGCGTCGCCGTCTCGACGGCGGGCGTAGCGGTCGGCGAGCCAGGAAACGACGCGGTCGGCGATCAGCGGGTCGCGGCGAACCCCCGCGTTGGCCAGCAACGCCCCGTGCGGCTCGGGACCCACCCATCCCGAAAAGCCGAACGGCCCAAGAGGATCGGCGTCTAGGTAACGCCGAACGGCGGCGGCGTCCACCACGCCGTCGTCGTCGTTGGTCGCCAGCGGGCGGCCGGTCGCCGGGTCGGCGAGGTCGGCGTGCGAGATGTGCCACTTGCCGTCGTAGTGCGTGTCGTATCCGGCCGCGCGGAACCAGTTGCCCAGCGTGGGCACCTCGCCCGGGCGGAGCCAGCGCATGCGGGAGTCGTCGGCCGTCTTTCCGATGCCGTCGGTCTGGGTGACCCCGTGCAGGTCGGGATAGTGGCCGGTGAAAATCGTCGGCCGGCTGGGCACGCAGGCCAGCGAGCCGGTGTAGTGCCGGGCGAAGCTGACGCCGTGGTCGTCAAACCACTTGCGCCCGGCCAACGTTCGGTCGCGCCACGCGAGGACGTCGGGCGCCTCGTAGGGCGGAACCGCGCGTTCCTCGTCGGTCATGATGATGATGACGTCGGGGCGATCAGACACGGGCAGCCTCCAATCGGGTCGCGAGCCCGGCAAGCATCACGTCGGACTGCCGCGCCAGAAAGCGACACAGCACCCGTTCGGCCAGCGTTTGGGCCGGGCCAGCACCGATTTCCACCGTGCTGGTCAGGGTCACCAGCGTCGAATCGCCCGGACCCGCGGACAGCGTCCAGCGGTTGGCCACCCGGCGCACGCGGCGCGGCAAGCCCTCGATGTCGTAGGCGAGGGCGCGCGGGGGGTCGAACTCGGTGATGCGCTCGACGAGGGCGTCGCGGTTGACCTGCACCCGCCGCGCGGTGCCCACGGCTTCCCCGCCGGGCCCGGAGAACAGGATGCACGAGTGGTCGACGTTGGCCGCCCACGAACTGATGGAGCCGAAGTCCGCGAGGACGTCCCAGATCTGTTCGGGGCGGGCCGCGATGCCGCGGCTGCGGCGAATGTCGGCCACGCTAGGGCATCGTGTGGAAGATCGTCTCGAGCACCACCGCTAGCGCGCCGGTCCCGATGGCGAGCGCGATCGTGACCCAGTCCGCCAGCTTCGGCCGCGCCGGATTGGCCGACAGCTGACCGGTGCCGCCGCGGGCGGTGATCGCGTCGCCCATCTCGTCGGCGCGCCGCAGGGTCACGGTGATGGCGGCGGCCAGCAGGTCGATCAGCTCCAGGGCGTGCCGCCGGCGGCGGCCCTTGCGGCTCCGCGGTACGGGTTTGGGCCGTAGCCGGCGGGCGGCGTAGAGCACCTGGAATTCGTCGATCAGCATCGGGAAGGCGCGCAGGGCCAGCGCCAACGCGACGGCCCATTCGTCGATCGGGATGCGCAGCAGTTTCAGCGGTCGGCCCAAAGTGGCCAGGGCAGGGCCTATTTCGGCGACGTTGGTGGTCCACGACACCATCGCCCCCAGCGCGAGCAGCACGACCGTCAGCGCGGTGATGCGCAGGAAGTTCAGGGCTCCCCCGAGCCCGATCTCCAGCCCGTCCAGCGAGACCTTCGGGCTGCCGCCGGCCAGCGCGGCCGTGATGCCGCCCAGCGCGACGACGATCCACAGCCACCGCGGCACCGACGGCAGCACACCGCGCGGAATGCGCGCGATGCCGGCCGCCGCCAAGACCAGCGCCGCCACCAACCCGATGGTGATCCAGCCGGGGTAAAACGTCAGCAGCACCGACGCGCCGAACACGACCAGCAGTTTGGTGCCCGCCCACAGATCGTGGATGGTCGAGGTCCCCGGCACCGGGACCAGCAGCACGACCGGGCGCGGCGTGCGCCGGGTCGGGCCGCGCGACGGGGCTGAGGTTGTCGTCATGCCATGCCCCCCGCCGCCGCCGACGTTGATTCCAGTGGCTCCAGCGTGCCGTTGCTCAGGTGCAGCGTGCGCGGGCAGAGGTCCTCCAGCCCGACGAAGTCGTGCGAAATGACCACCACCGTCAGGCCCCGTTCCCGGCGCAGATCCTCCAGCAGTCGCAGCAGGCCCCGCTGGCTGGCGGCGTCCAGCCCGGCCAGCGGCTCGTCGAGGATCAGGGCGCGCGGCGACCGGGCCAGCAGTCCGGCCAGCACGACGCGGCGCATCTGCCCGCCGCTGAGCTGATCGATGCGCCGCTTGGCCAGCGTGGGATCCAGGCCCACGACGCCCAGCGCCGCGGCGACGCGATCGTGGTCGCGGGGCGAAAAGCCCGCCGCCGAGGCCACTTCCAGGTCGACGCGGGGCCGCATCAGCTGGAGCCTGGCCGCCTGGAACGACAACGCGACCGCGCCGACCTGCTCGTGCGTGGGCTGACCGTCCATGAGGCAGGCGCCGCTCGTCGGAACGGTCAGCCCCGCCATGATCCAGGCCAGCGTCGACTTGCCGGATCCGTTGCCGCCGTGGATCAGTACGCCGTCGCCCTGCTCCACGGCGAAGCTGACGTCGCGCAGCGCGGTCTTGGCCCACGGGGTGCCGATGCCGTATTCGTGGCCGACGCCGACGAGTTCGAGCACGGGCGCCGGCGAACTGTGATGAACCGTCCCGGTTCTCGCGGGCGCGACCGCGGTCTCGACCATGCCCGCGTTGTCCGGCGAATCGCTGAGATCGATGGTGCGCTCGGCGGATTCAGCCTCGTTGTTGTAGTGCGTGATGTGCACCAGGGCGGTCCGGTGCCGTTTGGTCAGGCCGGACAGCACGCCAAGCAGCGCTTCCCGGCCCTGCTGGTCGACCATGGTGGTGACCTCGTCGGCGATGAGCAGCGCCGGCTCCCGGGCCATCGCCGCCGCGAGCGCCAGGCGCTGCAGTTCGCCCCCGGACAGGCTTCCGGTTTCGCGTTCGGCGAGCCCGTCCAGGCCGACCTCGCTCAGCAACCGCTCCACGTCGATCCTGGTGCCGGGCGGCAGACCCCAGACCACGTCGTCGGCCACCCGGGTGCCCAGGACCTGGCTTTCGGGGTGCTGCAGGACGACGGCCGTGCCGCCCAGCTTGCCCAGTCCGACCGCGCCGGGGCGCCGCACGGTGCCCGACGTCGGTTCGCGGCCGGCCAAGATCAGCATCAGCGTGGTCTTCCCGGAGCCGTTGGGCCCGGTCACCGCGACGTGTTCGCCGGCGTGCAGGTCCAGGCTGACCTCGCGCAGCGCGTCCTGCCGCGCACCGGGGTAACGGAAACGCACCCTGTCGAAGCGCACCGGAACCGGGCCGACGGCGCGCTGCTCGCTGTCGCTCCCCTCCCAGGCGTCCAACTTGTGCACATCGGGGATGCCACGCATCCGCTCCAGCAGGCGCGACAACGCCCACCACCCGATCAGGGACACGACCATGATCCCGACGACGTAGTAGATCAGCACCAGGAACTGCCAATAGTGCACCGCGACAGCGAAATACCGCTTGAGGTCGGCGGCGGTGCCCTGCATGTGCACCCGGGTCAGGAAGGTGGCGATCCCGTTCACGTTCGAGGTCATCACCTCGAAGATCAGGTGCCGCAGCCGGGTCATCACCATCAGCGCGCCGACGTTCGCGGCGCCGAAGGCCAGTCCGGCGATCAGGGACGAGACGATCACGGTCGGCATGCCCCGGCGCTGGCGCTTGATGACCCCGGTCAGGCCGCCGATGTAGACGCAGTGAACGACGGTCATGAAACCGCCCAGCCCGGCGATCAGGAAGGCGATCACGCCGGCGGCAACCGTCGCGGCGACCAGGACGCGGAGCCGGTAGCGGTAGGCCAGCAACCCGGTGGGCACGGTGCCCAGCAAGGCCAACCCGGCCGCGAACGGAACGGCCACGGAGATGATCGCGATCACCGCGCACAGCGCCCCCATGACGGAGGCCTGCGCCAATTCGACCGGCCGCAGCGGTCCGCCCCGAGGGCGCGAACGGGAGGGTCGAGGGGCGGTCACTTCACCGATTGTGCCAGGCCGCAGCAGTAACTCGCCGCGCCACACCACGCACCCGGGCTTTCACGCCGAGGCGTGTGAGACTCGTCTCGCTTAGCAAAGCTATGCAACCATGGAGGCATGAATGCATCCGCCGCCAACCACAACGATGTCGTTGACGCCGCAAACACACCCCAGTCCGGACTGGGCGCCGACCTGCTCGCCGTCGTCGCCCGGCTCAACCGGCTGGCCACCCAGCGCATCCAGATGCCCCTGCCCGCGGCGCAGGCCAGGCTGCTGGCCACCATCGAGGCCCACGGGGAAGCCCGCATCGGCGACCTGGCGTCCGTCGATCACTGTTCGCAACCGACGATGACCACCCAGGTGCGCCGCCTCGAGGACGCCGGCCTGGTCACCCGAACCGTCGATCCCGGGGATGCCCGCGCCGTGCGGATCCGCATCACGGCCGACGGGATCCGCACCCTCAACGCCGTCAGGGCCGACCGCGCCGCCGCGATCGAGCCGCAATTGGCCCTGCTCGAGCCCGCGGATCGCGAGGTGCTGACCGAGGCGGTCGGGGTGCTGCGGCGGCTGCTCGAGCACGCCGCCCCGGCCCCGCGCCGCCACAACCTGTGACGGCGGGTAGACACTGGAATCGATGTCTGTTCGGTTCGGCCGCGGCGGAAGGGGGCGGTGATTGCCATGGAGGCGTCCGCCAATCCGGCCGCCCCGTTGACCGTCTGGCTCGGACCGACGAGGTACGTCTTCGCGCCCGGGCGCGACGTGCTGGTGGGCCGCGGCCGGGGAGTCGACATCCCGCTGGATCGCCCCGGCGACGCCGCCCCGCCGACGCCCCAGCCCGACGTGGTGCTGCGGTTCACCGGGAGCCACTGGGTGGCCATCGACAACAGCCCACGCGGCATGTACGTCAACGGCTCGCGCGTCTCCACGGTCGACCTGCACTCCGGTCAGGCGATCACGCTCGGTGACCCGCAGCGGGGCCCGCGGCTGGTCTTCCAGATCGGTCCCCCCGCGGCACCGCCCGGCGGCCCCGCTGCGGGTCACCG
>LQPB01000092.1 GCA_002102225.1 Mycobacterium interjectum | reverse complement strand
CTCTCACGGCATAGTGGCTACCACAGAGCCACACGCGGACACGCGACCGCTCTTACACCACTCCACGGGACGTGACCAGCGCCTGCCGGCGGACGGGGAAGGGGTCCGTCAATGATGTTGGACGCCAACGTGAATGAGCGCCTGGCGGCGTGGCTGCGCGCGCAGTTGCCCGATGCCGACGACGTGCGCGTCGAGGGCCTGGACCGGGTGAACTTCGGGCATTCGGCCGAAATGATGACGCTGCGCATCGTCAGCCGGCGGGCCGGGCGGGAGCAATGCCAAGACGCGGTGCTGCGGCTGCGGCCCAAACCGCCGGCGCTGCTCGAGCCCTACGACCTGGTGCGCCAGTTCACCGTCCTGCGTGCGCTGGCGGACACCGCGGTGCGTGTTCCCCGGGCGCTGTGGCTCGAGCAAACCGGCGAGGTGCTCGGGAGACCCTTCTTCGTGATGGAACGGGCCGCCGGCCAGGTCTATGAGATGGAGCCGCCGGCCGGCGTCGCCGACTCGGTGGTGGTGCGGATGTGTCAGAGCCTGGTCGAACAACTCGCGGCCATCCACACCGTCGACCTCGCACACACCGGCCTCGACGCGCTCGACAGCGGCGGCGACCACCTGGACCGAGAGCTCGACTATTGGGCGGCGGAGCTGGACCGGGTCAAGCGCGGCCGCCTGCCCGCCCTCGAACGGCTGCGGCAGGCGCTGCGGGCCGCCAAGCCGGAGCCGTGCCCGAACGTCACCCTGGTGCACGGCGACGCCAAACCCGGCAACTTCGCGTTCACCGGCGGCGAGGTCAGCGCGGTCTTCGACTGGGAGATGACGACGGTCGGCGATCCGCTGACCGACATCGGCTGGCTCGAGATGCTGTGGATGCAACCCGTCGGCCTCAGTACCCACCCCGCGGCGCCCGGCATCGACGCCCTGCTCGCCCACTACGAGTCGGCCAGCGGGATCGCGATCCAGAACCGCCCGTGGTACCGCGCGTTCAACGCCTACAAGATGGCCGTCATCTGCCTCATCGGCGCGATGCTGATCGAGGACGGCCACAGCGACGACCAAAAGCTCGTGCTCGCCGCCTACGGCACGTCGCTGATGACGAAAGCGGGGCTCATCGAGCTGGGCGTCGAGGAAGCGCTCGAGGACGGTCCCGTCCTGCCGCGTGACGAACGCATCCAGCAGGTCCTCGCGCCGGCGACCTGACGTGTCGTTTCAGGCGTTGGACCGCCGGGCCCGTCGTAACAGATCGATCCAGACCAAGGTGACGTGCGTCCCTCGGGGGGTCCGGTCGATGGTCACCCGATCGGCGAGGGCCCGCATCAGGGGAATGCCGCGCCCCCGGACCTGTGGCTTGCGGGGCGCGGTGTCCGATTCGGGCGGCTTGTGGCGCCATCGGCCGCGGTCATTGACGGTGACGGCGAGCGTGTCGGCAGCGCCGTCGTAGGTGGCGCTGAGGTCCATGGTCCCGCGCCGGGCCGCATCGACGTACGCGAAGTCGGCGGCATTGGCGAGCGCTTCGTTCACCGCGAGGAGCAGGTCGTTGCTGCGCTCGGCGCCCAGGCTGAAGTGCCTGTCGAGCCACATCCGGAACTCGGCTCGGGTCCGAGCGGCGCTCCGCGCGTCGGCGGCCACCCGCCTCCGCACAAAGCGGGATCGGTCATCGATGTCGGGCCCCGCATCCGGCCCACGTTCGGAGCGTCCCATCGCGCAGCTGCGTCCTCACTCGGTCAGGTTTCACCCATCGGCGATGCGGCTCAGCGCGCTGTCGAGCGTGCTGTAGAGCGCCAAGACGTTGTCCAAGCCCATGAGCTTGATCGGCCTGCTGGTGGCCGGCCCGTTCGCGACGACGGCGAATCGCGTGGGCGGCGCGACCTCGGCCTGCGCCGTGACCAGGACGGTCATCCCGGCCGAGGCCAGAAAATCCACCTTGGTCAGGTCGATGATCAGCGCCGGCGGTGTCTCGGCCAGCGCGTTACGTACCGCCTCGGCGAGCTGCGGCGCGCTGAGCATGTCCACTTCACCCGAGACGGTCAGCACCACCGCGTCATCTACCTGGTGTTTTCCGACGTCGAAGGTCGTCGGATCGACTGAATTGCCGGATTGTTCGATCATGCTTCGTCACTCACTTCGCTCCGTGCGGGACACCGAGAAATCACACAGCCTTCGCCAAGCCGGGGCTGTCGACTCAACCCGCGCAAACACGCCCTGATGGGGAGAAACGCTCCACCTCTTCTACGCCGCTAGGCGGAGGCGCAGCCGCACGTGTTTAGACAATTTTAGGCCATGGCGAAAACGACGCTTGCGGCCGCCGCTTTGTGTCCCATCCAACTGAACGAATCCGGGCGCCCTGCCGTAGTCCGAATGTGCGCGATCCCCGCCGCAGCTGTTGCGCACGGCAGCCTCCCGTGGGTGAATGCGTCCACCGAGTTCGTTCCCGGGCTGCGCGGCGTGGCCGGAGAGTAGGGAAAAGGACGGTGGGCATGGAGCCCGGTGATCACGGTGGCACGCCCGACGACGAAACCGGTGACAGCGAGCCCGCGCGCCGCTTCGCGCTGACCCGACGAAGCGCCCTGCTCGGCATGGGCGCGGTCGCGGGCTTCGCGGCGGTGGATGTGGGCGGATTTGGTTACGCCGGCGGCTGGCTGCGGCCGGGCACACCGACCCCGCTGACCCCTGCACGGTTCGCCGATCGCTTCGAGCAGGTCTCCGGCCGCCATGACGGTTTCCGGCGAAACCACGCCAAGGGGTTGGCGGCCACCGGCGCTTTCGCGAGCAACGGGGCGGGCGCGGCCATCTGCCGCGCCGCGGTCTTCCGGGCGGGCACCGTTCCGCTCGTCGGGCGGTTTTCGCTGGGCGGCGGCCTGCCCGATCAGGCCGACAAACCCGACACGGTGCGCGGTCTCGGGCTGCTGTTCCAGGCGGGCGGCCAGCAGTGGCGCACCGCGATGATCAACCTGCCCGTCTTCACCGACAGCACGCCCGAGGGGTTCTATGAGCGCTTGCTCGCGTTCAAACCGCTACCCGGCACCGGCAAGCCCGACCCGCAAAAGACGGCCGCCTTCCTCGATCGCCATCCCGAGACCGTCGCGGCAATGAAGATCATCAGGCAGGCGCCGCCCAGTGCGGGATTCGCGGACAGCACGTTCTACGGGCTGAACGCCTTCTGGTTCACCAACAGCGCCGGCGCCACCGTTCCGGTGCGGTGGTCGGTCGTTCCGCAGAATGCCGGCGCGCCCGGCGGCCCGCAGCCGCCGCGCGGCAAGGACTACCTCTTCGACGACCTCATCCGTGCGCTGGCGCAGGGGCCGCTGAAGTGGCGGCTGGTGCTCACCATCGGCGAGCCGGGCGATCCGACCCACGACGCCAGCAAGCCCTGGCCGCAATCGCGGCGGTCGATCGACGCCGGCACCATCACCATCGCCGCGGTGCAGACCGAGCAGGCCGGCAACGCCCGCGATATCAACTTTGACCCGTTGGTGCTGCCGGACGGCATCGCCGCGTCCGACGATCCGCTGCCCCCGGCGCGATCGGCCGTGTACGCGCGCTCCTTCACGCGCCGCGCCGAGGAGCCCAAGTCGCCCAGCGCGGTCAACGTGGCGCGGGTGCTCGCATGACCGCCCAGGCGAACGAAACCAGCATCGCCCCAGGGCGTTTCGCCCTACCATCCCGGATTCTGCACTGGTTGATGGCGCCGATGGTCATCGCGCAGCTGCTCATCGGGGTGATCATGATCGCCTCGTTGAGCTACTACCCGCTGCTGCTGGCCATCCATCGGCCGTTGGGCGTGTTGATCCTCGCGTTCGCGGTGGTGCGGCTGGTGAACCGGCTCACCCACCGGCTGCCGCCCTTCCTGGCCACCATGAGCCGTGCCGAACGCCGCGTCGCGTCCTGGTCGGAATACCTCTTGTACGCCCTGTTGCTGCTGCAGCCCCTGATCGGCTGGGCCATGCTCTCGGCGGCCCGATTCCCGATCACTTTGGCGGGGCCGCTTCAGCTTCCGGGTATCGCGCCGCACAACCTCGACCTGTACGCGGTGCTCCGCCAGGCCCACAACGTCGGGGCGTTGCTGCTGTTCCTGACGTTCACCGCCCACGTCTGCGCGGTGCTGTTTCACACGCTCGCGCTGCGCGACGGGCTGCTGGACCGCATGGCGGTCTGGCCCACCAAGCGGGCGGCACGGGAAGGGGACGAGACCGCGGCGTAACGGCCGCGTCGTGCGAACATGACCGACGTGGCGTACGACAAGGACCTCACCGGCCTCGTTGTGATCGATCCGTACAACGACTTCATCTCCGAGGGCGGCAAAGTGTGGGATCGCCTCAAGGGCGTTGCCGAAGCCAACGGGTGCGTTCCGCACATGCGCCAAGTCCTCGACGCCGCACGAGCCGCGGGCATCCGCGTCTGCTACGCGCTGCACCATCGGTACCGGCCCGGCGACTATGAGACGTGGAAGTACATCGCGCCGATTCAGAAAGCCGCGTGGTCGCGCAGGACGTTCGAATACGGAACCTGGGGCGGTGAGCTGCATCCCGGGTTCGAGCCCCAGCCGGGTGACCTCGTTGCCCAAGAGCATTGGTGTTCCAGCGGTTTCGCCAACACCGACCTGGACCTGCTGCTCAAGAAGCACGGCATCCATCGGCTCATCATGATGGGGCTGATCGCGCACACCTGCCTCGAGGCGACCGTTCGGTACGGCGCCGAGCTCGGCTATGACGTCACGGTGGTCAAGGACGCGACCGCCAGCTATTCGGACCAGGAAATGTACGCCGCTCTCGAGGTCAATATCCCGAACTACGCCAGCGCCATCCTCACCGCGGACGAGGTCGCCGACGCGCTGAAGCCGCGCTGAAGCAGTCGGCGCGAAAACACCCTGTCTGGGAAACCGCGCCGGCGGTAGCGTCTGAGCAGGGGCGACGGATGACCTGCCTGCTCGGGTCCCGGTCGGACGAATATGATCGGCACCCGACAGTGCCACGAAGGAGTGGGGAATTTTCATGCCGAACCAGCAGCAAGCCGACCGGATGACGTCGGGCAAGGGGTTCATTGCGGCGCTCGATCAGAGCGGGGGCTCGACGCCCAAGGCGCTTCGTCTCTACGGCATCGAGGAGGACGCGTATTCCTCCGAGCAGGAGATGTTCGACCTCATCCACGAGATGCGCTCGCGGATCATCACCTCGCCGGCGTTCACCGGCGACCGGGTGCTGGCGGCCATCCTGTTCGAACAGACCATGGACCGTGACATCGAGGGTGTGCCGTCGACCACCTACCTCTGGGAGACCAAGGGTGTGGTGCCCATCCTCAAGATCGACAAGGGCCTGGCGGAGGCGTCCGACGACGTGCAGCTGATGAAGCCGATGCCGGGACTGGACGAGCTGCTGCAGCGGGCGGTCGGCAAGGGCGTCTTCGGCACCAAGGAACGGTCGGTGATCGGTGGCGCCAACGCGGCGGGCATCGCCGCGATCGTCGCCCAGCAGTTCGAGGTCGGCCATCAGGTGCTGTCGCACGGCCTGGTGCCCATCCTCGAGCCCGAGGTCACCATCTCGATCCCGGACAAGGCCGAGGCCGAGGGCATCCTTCGGGACGAAATCACCAAGCAACTGGAAACCGTGCCCGACGGCCAGCGCGTGATGATCAAGCTGAGCCTGCCGACCGAGGTCAACTTCTACCGTCCCCTGATCGACCACCCGAAGGTGATGCGGGTGGTCGCGCTGTCCGGCGGCTACTCCCGCGAGGAGGCCAATGAGCTGCTGGCGAAGAACTCGGGATTGATCGCCAGCTTCAGCCGCGCGCTCACCGAGGGCCTGTCGGTCGACCAGTCCGACGAGCAGTTCAACGCCACGCTGGACAAGTCCATCCAGTCGATCTACGACGCCTCCGTCGCCGGCTGACGCACAACGTTAGTAGCGGTGGTTCGCCATCGGCGGCCCGCCCCGGCCGGCGTCGCCCTCGTCCGAAACCAGAGCGGGAACCATTTCGCTCGTCACCAATCCCTCGTGGCGGGTGAGTTCGTCGACCACGTCGAAACATTCGGCGATGTTGGCGGGCGTGTCGATGACGATGGTGACCACCGGGACGCGACGGCGCAGCGAGAGCAGCTTGTCGCCGTGGGGTTGGTGGTCCCCGTGGTAACCCCAGATGCCCCGGATCACCGTGGCCCCGTCGGGGGTTTCCCGCTGACGAAGCCGTTGGACCAGCGCCCGGTGGATCGGCAGACCGCCATGCAGCGCCGACTCGGACGTGTAGACCATCAACTTCTGCCACAGCGGCAGGCCGTGTTCGTCGACCCCGGGCAAGGCGTGCGGCCGCTCCAGTAATTCGCCGTCGCGCTTGCACACCCGCACCCGCTCGAGCGTGAACATGGGCTGCGGGAGCAGCTCGCCCAGCTCCGGCAGCACCCGGCCGATGCGGTCGCCGGACCCGACGGCCACGACCATCATCGGGACGTTGGCATTGCGCCCGAAAAATCGCGCGCGTTGCCGGTGTCCGTCGATGACGCCGTCCACGCCCACGAACACCGATGCGCCGGCAATGCGGCGACGGTGCATCAGGTCGCAGAGCGCGATGTAGGCCGGCACACCGTCGACGCGCTCTTTGCGGCCGACGTAAATGGTCAACTTGACGGCTTCGCGCAATTCGCCGGGCAGCTCCAGCGGTCCGATACCGTCGCGCAGCAGACGCGCGCGTTCCAGGGTGAGCAGGCCACGCTGCTTGATCGCGAGCACCGGATCGAGCAGCCCCTCGATCTTTGATTTGGTGTCGACCGCCACGATGGCCACGGGCGGATCCTCGGACAGCGTCAGGGACTCATCGGTTCGCAGGTTGCGCCCCGTACCGAACCCACCGATGCCGCGCAGCACGATGCCGGTGGCAATTCGATGCCGTCCGTACAGCCCGAGCAGCACGTCGGAGACGAAGCCTTCACCGGTACGTCGCCGCTCCGCCAAATAGGTGGTGAGCTTCAGGCAATCTTCGTCCACGGCCGCTCCTCAGGCGCAAAACCAGCCATCGCTGAAGATATCTGGCGTTGCGCGAAAGCTTAGCGGGAGCCCGGCGGCGAACGGCGACGTGTGCCGGTCGAGCCCTTCCGCGTGACGACCACGTCGGCGCGGATTGGGGACCAATTCCTCTGCGGCATCCCCGTGAAAAGCCGGTAATCTCATGTCTGCCTTGATTATTCGCGACGAGGATAGTTACACCAACGTTAACGCCGGGTGGCCGAGAGGCCACCAAACGAGGAGATTTCGTGCCCATCGAGCACATGACCGACCGGCTGAGCGGGACGCAGGACGGCGTTGCGCGTCCGGCCGATACGGCGACCAACCGGCGACTGACCGGTTTGCTCGGCACGGTTGACGGTCTGTTGAGCCGATTGGCGGAGGCCGAGCTCGCATGGGCGGAATGGATATCCGCCGTCGCGCCTGAAAACCGGCCAAGCGCACGGAACCTGGTGCATTACTGGGCAATTCGCCAGTACGACTTGCGAGAAGTTCAGACCGACCTGGCCGTGTTCGGGCTTTCATCACTGGGTCGCAGTGAATCACACGTCCAAGCCACGCTTTCGGCGGTCCGCTCGGCCCTGGCGGCCATGGTGGACGGAAGGTGGCAGCCGCCCACACCGGCGGCGGTGCCGATCGAGCAGGGGGCCGAGATTTTGCGGCGTCACACCGTGGAGCTGCTGGGCCCCGAACCGCCGCATCGCGGCACCCGCATCATGGTCACGCTGCCGTCTCAGGCCGCGACCGACGCCGGCTTGGTCCACGGATTCGTGCGCCGCGGCATGAACATCGCACGGATCAACTGCGCGCATGATGACCCACAGGCATGGCGTGCGATGGCGCACCACGTTCGGGAGGCCGCCACCGCTGCGGGTGAAACATGCTTGGTGGCAATGGATCTGGCCGGGCCAAAGCTACGGACGGGGCCGCTGGAACCGGGACCGCGGGTCATCAAACTGCGTCCTCGGCGAAACACGCTCGGTCAGGTCGTCAGCCCGGCGCGCGCATGGCTGACGTCCACCGAGGACCCGAAGCATCCACCGGAAGCCGGCATGGCGGTGATCACAGTGCCGCGCCCCTGGCTGACCAACCGCGCCGCCGGGGATGTACTGGCCTTGCGGGACGCCCGCGGGTCCAGGCGCCGCCTGGTGCTCGAGGCCGTTGACGATCCCGCCCTGGGCGGATTCGTGATCACCGCGTCCCAGACGACCTACCTGGAGACCGGAACGGTGTTGCGCGCCGACGGCGGCGGGGAACCGACCGAAGTCGGCCCGCTCCCCGAGACGGAGCAGAGCTTGGTGTTGCGCGCCGGGGACCTTTTGCAGTTGACCCGCGACTGTTCACCGGCCCCGGTCGAGGGTCGGCCCCCCATTCCGCGAATCGGTTGCACACTGCCCGCGGCGTTCGATCATGCCCGCCCGGGCCACGCGGTCCACTTTGACGACGGAAAGCTCGGTGGGCGGGTGCTGTCGGTCGACCGCGACGTCCTCACCGTGCGCATCGATCACCCGGCGCAGGGGGAGGCGCGCCTGAAGGCCGGCAAGGGCGTCAACATGCCCGAGACCGACTTACCGATTTCGGCGATCACCGATCGCGACGTCGCCGACCTCGCCGCCGTGGTCGAACTGGCGGACTTGGTCGACATCTCTTTCGTTCGCGCTCCGGCCGACGTCGAGCGGCTGCTGGGTGAGCTCGATCGGCTTGGCGGTGACCACTTGGGCGTCGTGCTCAAGATCGAAAACCGGCGCGCCTTCGAACACCTGCCCCAGCTCCTGCTGACCGCGATGCGCCGGCCGCGGGTCGGGGTGATGATCGCGCGAGGCGATCTCGCCGTCGAGTGCGGCTACGAGCGAATGGCCGAGTTGCAGGAGGAGATCCTGTGGCTGTGCGAGGCCGCCCACCTGCCGGTGATCTGGGCGACCCAGGTGCTCGAGCAGCTCGCCAAAACCGGACTCCCGTCGCGGGCCGAGATCAGCGACGCGGCGATGAGTGAGCGGGCCGAGTGCGTGATGCTGAACAAGGGCCCCTACCTCGATGAGGCGGTGACGCTGCTCGACCACATCATGGGGCGCATGGCCGAGCACTACTACAAGAAGAACGCGTTGTTGCGCCCGCTGCGATCATGGTCGGGGGCGCGGCCCGAGCGCCCCGACGATGATTCGGGTGGTGCGTTCGGCGCGGCGTCGTGAGTATCGCTGCGGCTCAGACAGTATCGGGTACACCACCCCGCCGACGATGGCGTCCGCGGCCGACTCGGCGGCGGCCGCGTCGACGCCGCCGGCGACCAGCCGAGCCCGAACGCTCTCGTGCAGCGGCGCGCTGAACCCGGCGCGCAGCTTGACCGCGGTGTCCTCGTGCTCCATGCCGGCGACGGTCAAAATCCGCAGCATGGCCATGCCGCGCGCCGTCGTCAGGCTCGTGACGAGCTTGCCCACCCACCGGACCAGATCGGCGGCCACATCGTCGGTGTGGTCGACCGACGCCAGGATCTTGTCGGCGTCCTCGAGCATGACGTCGGCGACGAGGGCGGGACGGCTGGGCCACCAGCGATAGATGGTCTGCTTTCCCACACCGGCCCGGGCGGCGACCGCCTCGATGGTCAGCCCGTCGAACCCGCGCTCGAGGAGTAGTTCTCGCGTGGCGGTGACGATGGCCGTCCGCGACTTCTCACTGCGGCGCCGCGGCGGGCTCACCCGGGTGAGTTCGCTTGGCATCTGGAGATCCTCACTATTGCATTGACCCGCTTTGCATATCCCGACTACCCCCGGTAGTCTGCCACAAGACGAGACGGTTCGTCTTGTAAGGAAAGGCAGCGGTCTTCGATGGCGTGTCGTCTCAGCCGCGCGGGCGCACCGCGATGACGCTAGGACTGAGCCCTGAGCAGCAGGCCCTCAGCGACGCCGTGGTCCAGTTCGCCGCCCGGCACGCCCCGATCGCCGAGACCCGCGAGAGCTTCGACGCGCTGGCATCGGGACGACTGCCGGCCTGGTGGGACGCCCTGGCCGCCAGCGGCTTTCACGCGGTACACCTGCCGGAGCGCCTCGGCGGCCAGGGTGGACGGCTGATCGACGCGGCCTGTGTGCTCGAATCGGCGGGCAAGACGTTGCTGCCCGGTCCGTTGCTGCCCACGGTGACGGCGGGAGCCGTTGCGCTGCTGGCCGATCCGACGCCGACCGCGGAATCATTGCTGCGCGACCTCGCAGCCGGGTTGCCCGCGGCGGTCGTCCTCCCCGACTTCGGCGACTTCCGCGCGCGGGCCGACGGCCAGGGATGGCTGCTCAGCGGGAAATCGGATGTCACCGCGGGGGTGTGTTCGGCGCGGGTGATCCTGGTGGCGGCCCGAACCGAGGACGGCGATCTTGCCTGGCTCTTGGTGGACACCGAAAAGCCCTCGGCGGCGGTCGAATCCGTCCGGGGCACCGACCTGGTCACCGACGTCGGCATCCTGCGGCTGAGCGACCACCGCCCGGAGTCGCCGGCGCTGACCGGGATCGACGCCGACCGCGCGCAATGCGTCGCCGTGGGGCTGGCGGCCAGCATGACGGCCGGTATCGCGCAGTGGTGCGTCGAAGCGGTCACCGCCCACCTGCGCACACGGGAACAGTTCGGCAAGGTGATCGGGACATTCCAGGCGCTGCAGCACAACGCGGCGATGCTCCTGGTCAACAGCGAGTTGGCGACCGCGGCGGCCTGGGATGCGGTGCGCGCCGTCGACGAGCCGCCCGACCAGCACCGCCTCGCCGCGGGCGGGGCCGCGGTGATCGCGGTCTCGCCGATCCCGGATCTGGTGCTCGACGCCCTGACGATGCTCGGCGCCATCGGATTCACCTGGGAACACGACATGCATCTCTACTGGCGGCGGGCCATCAGCCTGGCGGGTTCGATCGGACCCGCCAATCGCTGGGCCCGACGGCTGGGCGAATTGACCCGCACCCAGCAACGCGACATGTCGGTCAATCTGGGCGACGCCGAGTCGGACTTCCGGTCCTGGGTCTCCGAGACGCTGGATGCGGCAATGCAGTTGCGCAACGACACACCGGCCCCGCACGGTGACTACCCCGACCAGGCCTCCGGGCCGCAGCGCACGTTGATCGCCGACGCCGGTCTGATGGCGCCGCACTGGCCGGCACCGTGGGGCGTCGACGCCGGTCCGCTCAAACAGCTCATCATCGACGAGGAGTTCGCCAAACGACCCGGGCTGGTTCGGCCGTCGCTCAACATCGCCGAGTGGATACTGCCCTCGGTGCTGGCGGCGGCGCCAAAAGAGCTGCAGGAAAGGCTGATTCCGCCGACCCAGCGCGGCGAAATTCATTGGTGCCAGCTGTTCAGTGAGCCGGGCGCCGGCTCGGACCTCGCGTCGCTGGCCACCAGGGCGACCAAGGTCGACGGCGGCTGGCGGATCAACGGCCACAAGATCTGGACGTCGCTGGCGCAGTACGCCGACCTGGGCGCGCTGCTGGCGCGCACCGACCCCGAAGCCAGCAAGCACCGCGGCATCGGCTACTTCATCATCGATATGAAATCGCCCGGCATCGAAATCCAGCCCATCAAGACGGCGACGGGTCAGGCGCACTTCAACGAGGTGTTTCTCAACGACGTCTTCGTCCCCGACGAGATGCTGCTGGGCGGTCCCACCGACGGCTGGAGTCTCGCGATCGCGACGATGGCCGAAGAACGCTCGGCCATCAGCGGATACGTCAAGTTCGACCGCGCCGTCGCGCTGCGCCGGCTCGCCGCACAGCCCGGGCCGGATCGTGAAGACGCGCTGCGTGAACTCGGCGAACTCGACGCCTACACCAACGCCATCCGGGCGCTCGGCGTGCGGGAAACCATCCGGCTGCTCGACGGCCAGGCGTCCGGCCCGGCGTCGAGCATCGCCAAGGTCGCGATGAACGTGTTGCTGCGCCGTACCTTCGAGGCCACGCTGCAGTTGACCGGCCAGGTGGCGATGGTCGATGACGCCGACGCCGCGGTCGTGGAACCCTACCTGCATCTCCCGGCCGAGCTGCTCGGCGGTGGAACGAGGGAGATCCAGCTGAACATCATCGCGCAGATGATCCTCGGGCTACCCCGGAAATAAGGACGCAGCATGGGATTACGTGGAGAGGCCGCGATCGTCGGATACGTCGAGCTGCCGCCGGAACGGATGACCAAGGCGTCGCCCGCCCCGTTCGCCATCGAACAATGGGCGGAGCTCGGCGCCGCCGCGCTGGGCGACGCGGGACTGCCGTTCGAGGTGGTCGACGGCATCGTGGCCTCACACCTGGCCGAGTCGGAGATCTTCGTGCCCTCGACCATCGCCGAATACCTCGGAGTGGGGGCACGATTCGCCGAACACGTCGACCTGGGCGGAGCCAGCGCCGCGGCCATGGTGTGGCGGGCCGCCGCCGCCGTCGAACTCGGCATCTGCGAGGCGGTGCTGTGCGCGCTGCCCGCCCGCTACATCACCCCCATGTCGGCCAAGAAGCCTAGATCGCTGGGCGACGCGTTGTATTTCGGTTCGTCGAGCAACCAATACGGTTCTCCGCAGGCCGAATTCGAGATCCCGTATGGCAACCTGGGCCAGAACGGGCCCTACGGCCAAGTGGCCCAGCGCTACGCGGCGGTCTACGGCTACGACGAGCGGGCCATGGCCAAGCTCGTCGTCGATACCCGGGTCAACGCCAACCACACCGACGGCGCGATCTGGAAGGACAAGCCGCTCACCGTCGAGGACGTGCTGGCCAGCCCGGTGATAGCCGACCCGCTGCACATGCTGGAGATCGTGATGCCGTGCGTCGGGGGCGCGGCGGTCGTCGTGGTCAACGCCGACCTGGCGCGCCGGTCGCGCAATCGCCCGGTGTGGATCAAGGGGTTTGGCGAGCACGTGCCGTTCAAGACGCCGACCTACGCCAAGGACCTGCTGCACACCCCGATCGCCGAGGCCGCCGATACCGCCTTCGCGATGACCGATCTGACCCGCGGCGACATGGACATGGTGTCGATCTATGACTGCTACACCATCACCGTGCTGCTGTCGCTGGAGGACGCCGGGTTCTGCGAGAAGGGCAAAGGGATGGAGTTCGTCGCCGAGCATGACCTGACCTTCCGCGGCGACTTCCCGCTGAACACCGCCGGCGGGCAGCTGGGGTTCGGTCAGGCCGGATTGGCGGGCGGCATGCATCACGTGTGCGATGCCACCCGCCAGATCATGGGGCGCGCCGGCGCGGCCCAGGTCGCCGACTGCAACCGCGCCTTCGTGTCCGGCAACGGCGGCATCCTTTCCGAGCAGACGACGCTGATCCTGCAGGGGGACTGACCATGGCCTTCGAAAGACCCATGCCGGTCAAAACGCCTACCACCGCGCCGTTTTGGGATGCGCTGGCGCAACACCGCATCGTCATCCAGTACTCGCCGTCGTCGCAGAGCTTTGTTTTCTATCCGCGGGTGCGGGCGCCGCGCACGCTGGCCGACGACCTGGAGTGGCGGCAGATATCCGGCATGGGAACGCTGTACTCGTTCACCGTGGCCCGTCGCCCCGTCGGCCCGCACTTCGCCGACGCGGTTCCGCAGCTGCTGGCCATCGTCGAATGGGATGAGGGCCCGCGGTTTTCCACCGAAATGACGAACGTCGCGCCGGAAGACCTGAGGGTGGGGATGCGGGTGCGGCCGGTGTTCTGCGACTATCCCGAGCACGACGTCACCATGCTGCGGTACGAGCCGGCCGAAGTGGGCTGACGGCGGCGCTCCGGTTCAGCTACGCAGTCGATCGCGCATCCACGCGACTCCGCCGCCGATGTCGTACGGGGAGTAGTGCGGGTTGGGCTGGTCACCCAGGAACGCCACGCCGCTGATGATGGCCCTGATGATCGCCAAGACCTCCTCGACCGGCTGCCCGAACAGGATGGCGATCTGCGCGGCGAGGGAGAACGGGTTGGAGAACAAGTCGGAGCGCGCCACGGCCTGGTACACGGCGGCCTTCACCTCGCTCGACTTGTCGTCGGTGTTCTCGGCGAAGATGTCGCCCTCGCGGTACACATCGACCCAGAAATCGGGCTTGTCCGGGCAGCCGGGCAGTCCGAACCGCCGGATCGGGTCGAGCCCATGGCTGCCGGCGTGGGTGATCCAGGACCGGGCCCAGTCCGCGATACTGTCGGTCTGGCGGCCCGGATTACCGTAGGCCAGAACGCCTTTGAGATCCGGCGTGCGCCAGTCGAGCGGCTTACCGGGCGCCAGGTAGTCGAAGTAGAAGTCGCAGATGACGATGCCGCCCTGGGAGAACCCGCCGAGTGACCAGGGCGTGCCCTTCGGGAAGGGCACGAGGTTGTCCATCACCTCGGCGCCGAGGAGCCGGGCCAGCTCGTTGACACCGCTGGCGTTGTCGAATGGGATCGGGCCGTTGTTGTAACCGATCGGCTGGTGATGACAGAGTCCTTCGGACTCGAGCTGCCTGGCGGTGTCGGCGACGGGCCCGGCGAACATGTTCGAACTATGCCCTTCGACGGTGAACATGATGGGCCGCAGGCCGGGAGCCGGTGGCACGTATCCGACGCGGCCCGCCGTGGTGGCGTCGAATTCTCCGGATTGCGGCAGGCCGAGGCGACGCTGCATTTCCTTGACCGCGGCGACCTCGTCCTTGCCGTAGTAGCCGTCTTCCGGCGGCGCGTAGGCCCGGTACTCGCGCTTGAACCATGCCTGCCAGTATTCGATCTCCGGGCCGTGGGACCCGCTTTTGTAGGGCAGCGGCATTTCGAATCTCCTTGAGGGGCGGGTGATTTATCGGCGGCGCGCTCAGCGCCGCTTGGCGGTGGCCTTTCGCGCCGTCGCCTTGTTGGCGGACTTGGCCGGCATCGAGGCCGCCCCATTGCCGGTCGCGGGGATCACTATGCGGGGAGCCGCCTTCTTGCTGGTCGGCCGAGGCCCCTGGGCGAGTAGGACATCCAGCGCCGGCTTGTATTTGGCCAAATAGTCCACGATCGTCAGGTTGCCGAGCTGCGGCCAGCCGTGCCCGTAGCCGTCCGAGCCGACCGGACCCGCCAGCTGCTCGTAGATGAGCCGCTGGTAGTCCGCCGGCACGGTAGGGATCACCAGGGGCGAGGGTGCCGCGGGAGCCGCGTCGCCCACGCCGAGCACCGAAGCCAACTGGGATGGCGACAGGCCGTCGGCACTGTTCATGTCGCAGTTGCCGAACGGTGGCGCGCCTTCGGGGAGGCCCCCTCCGTACCCTTGGCCGTCGGTGTATTGGTGCGCGACCTTGAATACGGCCGGGTCGTTGGGATTTGAGCCGTACCCCGCGACGATCATCGGCACGTGCTCGGGTCTGGTCTGCCACATCTGGCGCATGTCGTTGAGGTTGCAATACCCGATCACGCGGCGCGCGTCGCCGAGCCACTTGGCCAGCCCGTAGTACATGCCGTTGACCGCGGCGCTTTGGTCGCAGCCGGGGTTCCCATCTCCGCATTCGACGTCGATCATGGCGACCATCTTGGGGTGGGGTCCGCCGTTGGCGTTGATCTGATCCTGCATGGTCGCCAGCGTCGCCTGCCAGTCGGGGCGCCAGTAGGCGTAGACGATGAAGCCGTTGAGCCTGCCGTCGTCGGCGGCTTGCTTGCACCAACCGTAGTTCTGGGCGAAGTTGTTGTCGCGGTGCGTTCCGTCGTTGGCCCTGATGGACAGCCAGCGATAGTGCCAGTCAGTGCCGTCCTGGTTGTACGTGGCCGCGGTGTAGGCGTCGGTCACCGGCACCTGGTGCTCGGACACGTCGGCGAACAACGTGTCCCGCGGCTCGCCTTGGGGCGCCGGAGCGCTTCCGCTGGGCTGGTGCGGGATCGGCGTACCGTCCTCGACGATGGGGCCGGGGACGAACCACCAGTCGTTGGCGTAGGGGTTGTCCACCGCCATCGCCTGGTCGCGCAGCACGGTCCCGTTGTCGCCGTTGGTTTCCACGCGCAGATCGCCGATCTGGCACCACATGTGGGAGTTCACTCCGCCGCCGGGCCCGTGGTGCAGGGCAATCTTGATCGCGGCGTCGGCGGGAAACACGCTGGGGTTGGCTACCTGGATGGTGTGAAACGGGCCGTCGAGCGGATTGGCGTGGCCGCCGTGCGACGGCGCTCGCCAGCTCTCCGTGCACAGGCCGTGGCGCGACCACTCCATGGCGGTGCCGTTGATCCCGCCGTCGAGTTCGTCCACGACGCAGCCGGAGCAGTCGGTGCCCTTCTTGCGGTCAAAGGGGTCCCAGTTGCCGCCGTAATCGTACGGGTTGCCCGCGCGGTCGATGGCGATCTGCTGCCCGAAGGAAATGGTCTTGCGTGGCACCGGCATTCGTCGGCCCTCCTTAGTCGGGTGTGTTGTTGCGAGCGGAGGTCAGGGTTTCAAGCGGTTGCCCCAGCGAGCACCGCGTCGGCCTGCTCGAGCCGACGCCGGGTGCGGGCAAACTTGCCCGCCTTCATGTCCTTGCGCCAGTCGGGAAACTCGTCGCCGAATTCTTGATGCTCGGCCCCGGCGGCCTCGAAAACCACGTAGCCGCCCTTGAGAATGCTGAACGGGGCGTGCAGCTTACCCAGCTTGTCGTATTGGGCGGTGGCCTGATTGGACAGCGGGTCGAACCATGCCGGCGTCACGAAGTTCGACACCGACACGCCGTCGACGGCGTACGTCGGGGCCTCCACCGGGTCGCATACCTCGAAGCTGTAGGCCTTGCCCCGTCCGTCATTGGCCCACAGGTTGCAGTTGGGGTCGATGAACATCTCGAGCACTTCGTGTGACAGGACGCTGGAGACGCTCCAGTCCCCCTTCGTCGCCGTGCCGCCGTTGTCGAGTTCCGGCTTGGCCGCGACCACGCCCCAGAGCTTCCCGCCTCGGTCCTCGGTGTGGTAGCCGAGCACGCCGGCGGGCTGGTCCTTGATGGTGTCGACGAGCGCGATGCCGTGCGCCGCCGGGGGGACGTCCTTGGCGTGGGCGTAGAAGATCACCGCCGCGGCGGCCCGATCCCACAGTGGGGCAACGTCCATTCGGACTTGCTTGGCGATCGCCTGGGTCATGGCCGCGGCATCCGCGTTGGACACCAACTTCGACTGGTTGATAATCGCGATGAGCATGTCCAGCTCCTGTCGTCGTGGGTGTGGGAGAGAATGTGCCACCCCCCTCCATCCCGCGCATGAGTAGTCGACTACGTCATCGCCAAGGAGGGAGTTCGCGACCGCTGGCCGCGGCGCGCCGCGCAAGCAAGTAGCCGACTACGCTACTTCGGCCTCACCGGCGGGAGTGACACTCGACGCGATTCTCTGGCCCGACCCGTTCACCCTGGGAGGAATCCATGACCGCACCGCCGAATGCCGGCTCGACGCCGCCAGCCCCCAACTTCCGTGGCGACACGTGGAACGGCTTCCAGTCGGGACTGCCGAAGACGTGGCGGTCGACCTCGCCCTGGCGGCAAACGGTCCAGCGCCGTCGCATCATGCTCCTGGACGACCTGGCCCGCCTCGAGCTGAAGAATCGTCCCGATCAGGAGCAACGCGCCTTTCTCATCAACAGCCTCCTGTCCGACGCCGGTATCGCGGCGGAATCCAAAGTCGCTATCCGAAAGTGGTGGTGGGGCACCGAGATCGAGCGTGCCTGGGCGCGCCTCCATGAGGTCGAGGAGCGCACGGTCGATCTGCTGCCCGACTCGGAACTGCGCGCCCGCGCCAGCGAAGCCTTGGGATATGCAAGCTTCCATCTCAAGGATGACAAGAGGCAAAAGGATCTGGAAGCGTTGCTGGCGGACCCGTCCCATACCAATACCGCGGAGCTGCGCCCGTCCGTCATCGGTGTTTTGCGCGCAGCGCACGACAACTCTGATCGCAGCAACCAAGAGGCGCGATATCTCAGGAACCGGTTGATCCTCGCGTCGGGTGTCTGCCTCTTTTTCACCGCTCTGACCTTGTTGACCCAACGGCTGTTCCGAGACGATCACTTCCTCACCCTGCCCGACGACAGCTTCAAGGATGCGCCCTGGCAGTACCTCTTCCTGGTCATGTTCTTCGGGTCCGTCGGCGCGTTGTTCACCGCGATCCCAGCCATGTCCAAGGTGCCGCTGGGCCACAGTCCGTTCAATCTGCCGCTGCAGCAGGGTCTACTGAAGTTGATCCTCGGCCCGCTGGTCGCCGTCGTCGGGCTCTTGATCCTGGACGCCGACGTGCTGCATGTCGGATCGTCGAACACGTTGATCGGTAGTCTGCTCCTCGCGACCGTATTCGGGGCGGGTCAGCATGCCGTCACCCGCTACGTCGACCAGCGCGCCAGCGAAATCCTCACGGCGGAAACAGATCCCGCGAACAGCAGTTCCCCGGGCAGGGTTCGACGCGCCGAGTGACTCAGCGTAACGGCTCCGTCGGCACCCCGTAGCGGTCCTGGTAGGCGCTCACCCGGTCGCGGACCTCGGCGGCATCCAGGCCGGTGTCCGACCACGTGTAGCGGGTGCCCCCGCCGTCCCCGGGATGGGCGGCCAGGAAATCCCGCATCTTTTGTGCGGTCTCGGGTTTCAGCTCGCGGCCCAGCCTGCGGTAGATGTCGTCGATCGTGGTCCACGGGTCGTTCACGAAATCGGTGAACAGCACGTCGATTACGCGGCCGACGGGAATGGCGCCGGTCTCGCGCAGCGCCATTTCGCGCTGCAGGCCGACGACGATCTCCTCGTAGGACTGGGCCGCGCACTCGGCGATGTCCGACTCGTCGCTGCCCATCCGCCGGAGGTGGTGGGTCAGCGCGGCGATCGACGAGATGACGTTGAGCGGATCGCGGTGGGTCTGCACGATCAACGCGTCGGGGTACTCGGCGAGCAGGTCGTCGAGGTGCCACAAGTGCGCCGGCGATTTCAGTAGCCACTGCCCGGGAACCCCGGACTGCAGGTGCTGCAGGAAGATTCGGTGAAAGCGGTAGGCGCCGGCATGATCGGCCTCGTACAGCAGCCAGCGGTAGTAGCTCGGCAGGCGGTACTGCACGGAGAAGATCATGCTGGTGAACTCGCTGGCGGTGATGCGCACGCACTCCTGCCCGACGAGGGCGCCCATCGGGTGAAACGCCAAGAAGCCGGGGATGATCTGTTCGGACATCTCGATGCTGGCCTGCGCCTGCGCGATGCGCGGATCGCTGTGATAGGTCTCCGGCTGCGGGACCGGACAGGGCGCGTCGACCTCCCAGGTCAGCGGCGCCCGCAGGTCGGGGTCCTGAGCGAGCAGGTCGTAGAGGATGGTGGTGCCGGTGCGCGGCTGGCCGACGATGAAGATCGGCGCGGTGATCGGATTGTCCGCGATTTCGGGATGCTGTGTGCGCCAGGCGATCACGCCGAGCCGGTTCTTCAGCGCGCGCATGACGTCCAGATAGGCGATCTCCACACCGATCGGCGAGAGTCGCGCCTCGTCGCCCAGGCCGTCGGTGAGCCGCTGCAGCCCGGGCTGCCACCCGTCCGCGCCGAAGTCGTCGCTTTCCGCCTCCTCGCAGGCGGTGGCGATGAGCCGCTCCGGCGCGAACCGCTCGCGCAGCGTCATCGCCGGTCCGTTCCTTCGCGGACCGACACGCAGACGTCGGGTGGGTCGGGGTTGTCCAGCCAGCGCACGACGATGAATCCGCGATGGCGGCCGCCGGTGTCGAGCCAATGGCCCAAACCGAAGTCCTCCGCGGAGATCGCGATCCGCACCCGCCCGTCCGCGTCGGGTTGGACCGCGCGATTGGTCACCGAGCTGTGCCGGCGGCGGGGCTCCAGACATTCGTGCCAGACGCTTTCCAGCGTCACGTTCCAGTAGCGGGTGTCGGGTGGCTCGATGTCGAGCACGAGGGCCTGGCCGGGATCGAGCCGGAATGTCCCCATCATGTACAGGTTGTCCGGAGTGGTGTCGGCGGCACCCAGATCGGCGGCCTCGGCGGTGAGCAGCGTATTGGGTTGTTGCAAGAGCTCGGGCTTGATCGTGCGGTGCATCGTGGTGAGTTTCATCAGCGACCACGCCATCGCGGTGAATTGATCGGCGAGCTGGTCGTCGGTCAGCGGCGCCACGGGGTCCGGGTCCAGCGCGTCGATGCGCAACGTGGCCAGCGTCTCCGCGGCGGGGTCGCCGACGTATTCCCGGACGACGACCGAGGAGGCGTCGCCGGGGATCTTCACCCACCGGGCGCCGGCGAGATCGGCGGGTTCCTCCGGCGCGAGCACCAGCGCAAATTCGTCGCCGCCCAGTTCGGTGTCGCTGACGTAGTTCGCCATCCGGCGCGGGGTCAGGCCGGTGCCGGCGAGGATCTGAAATCCAAGATAGGCACTGGTGCCGCGGGTGCCGGTGATCCGGTAGCGCCGGTCGCCGCGAATCATCGCCAAGTAGTAGTTTCCGTCGGGATTGGGACCGCCGATCATCCTTGTCGGAGAACACATATCGAAGAACGACGGCCGGTCCGGGTCGGCCTCGACGGACAGTTGCGAGCACAACGAGGAGACCCGCGCGATGACGCGCAGCCCCTCCAGGAGTTCGCGCTCGGACTCGGCGTCCTCCATCACGACCTTGGTGACGTCGGCCATCATCTGCTGGAAAAACTGCCAGGCGGCGCGCGCCTTCGGGGCGACCTCAGCGGCCGGCCCCGACGCCATGGACTGAGACATAGTCTTATGCTTAGACTATGTCTCAGTCCTTGGCAACAGCTTCCCGTGGAGATGGTGAGCGAATCCCGCTCGCCGAACGGCGGCGCACCGCGACGCGGCAGCGCATCGCGGAAGCGGCAGCGCAGCTGGTGGGCAGCGTTGGTCTGGCGGATGCGACGGTGGACCGGATCGCCGACGCCGCAGCCATCGGCCGGGCTACCTTCTTCCGTTACTTCAGCTCGAAAGAGGACGCCGTGGCCGAGGGCATGAACGCCCACTGGCTGAACCGCATCACCGGCGCGCTGGCCGCCCAGCCGGCCGGCCTGACCGCCACCGAGGCCGTCGTCGGCGCCTTCGGTGAGCTCGCCCTCGGCTTCACCGAAATCGAGGAGCAGGTCCGTGAATTGGCCACGCTCACACGGTCATCCGAAACCCTGGATGCCTGGACGCTGCGCATCTATGTCCGCTACGAATCGGCGATCGCCGAGCTCATCGCGCCACGGATGCCCAGATTGACCGCCCAGGATCCCCGGCCCCGGCTGATCGGTGCGCTGGCGATGGCGGCGGTGCGCATCGCGCTGGATGACTGGCTGAGCGACGGCGGATCGCTACCCGAGCGGGTGCGCGAGGGCCTGGCCGCGGTCGCGATCGCGTAGCCCACCCGAAAAGCGGACTAATAGTCGCTAAAATCCGGCCCGATCCCGGCACCGTCAATCGGCTCGTCGGCGCCCACTTGTGCCGCGGCCACGCCGCTTTTCCCAGCAGGCTGCACCGTCGGGCGCCGTTGACAGTGTGACCGGCATCATTGTCTACTAGTCCCTATATCGGCGGGCGAGGAGCGCGGCAATGCATAAGGACGACCTGATCCTGATCAGTGTGGACGACCATATCGCCGAGCCCGCCGACATGTTCGACACGCACGTCCCCGCGAAGTACCGCGACCTCGCGCCCCGGGTGGTCCTCGAGCCCGACGGCGTCCAGCAGTGGTACTACGGCGACGTCCGCGGGCGGAACATGGGCCTGAACGCGGTCGCCGGAAAGCCCCGCGAGATGTACAACATCGACGCCTCGCGCTACGACGAGATGCGGCCGGGCTGCTTCAACGTCGACGAGCGGGTGCGCGACATGAACGCGGGTGGGCAGCTCGCCGGTCTGAACTTCCCGAACTTCACCGGGTTTTCCGGACAGGTCCTCAACCAGGGGCCCGATCGTGAGGTCAACCTGGTGATGATCAAGGCCTACAACGATTGGCACGTCGACGAGTGGTGCGCCTCCTACCCGGGCCGGTTCATCCCCTGCGGCATCCTGCCGCTGTTCGACGTGGCCGAGGCGGCGAAGGAAGTCAAGCGGCTGGCCGACAAGGGCTGCCACGCGGTGACATTCTCGGAGAACCCGGAAGCGTTGGAAATGCCCAGCATTCACACCAGGTATTGGTATCCGCTGTTCGAGGCGGTGTGCGAGAACAAGACGGTGCTGTGCACCCACGTCGGGTCGGCGTCGCGATCCCCGCAGGTCTCGAGCGACGCGCCGCCCAGCGTGCAGATGACGGCGTCGTCGATGATGAGCATGTTCACCTTCACCGAGCTGATCTGGGCCGAATTCTGGGCCGACTTCCCGCAATTGAAGTTTTCCCTCACCGAGGGCGACGTCGGCTGGATCCCCTACTTCCTGTGGCGCGCCGAGCACGTCTACAACCGGCACTCGGGCTGGACGCTCGCGAAGTTCCCGCCCGGCTACGACGGACCGACCGACGTGTTCAAGCGCCACTTCTACACCTGCTTCATCAGCGACAAGGTCGGCGTGCGCAACATGGACTGGTTCAACGAGGACATGCTGTGCTGGGAATCCGACTTCCCGCATTCGGACAGCAATTGGCCGTTCGCTCCCGAGGACGTCATGGAGACGATGGGCCACCTCGACGACTCGGTCATCAACAAGATCACCCACGAGAACGCCATGGCCGCCTACTCGTTCGATCCGTTCCGCTACCTCCCGAAGGAACACGCCCGCGCCGGTTCCCTGCGCGCGCAGGCCATCGACGTCGACGTCGTCACCCATGTCGGCCGCCGAGCCAGTCAGCGTGACCGCGACGCGTGGACCCGGATGACGCAGTTCGCCCTGCAGGCCCAAGCGGCGGCGCCGGTGACGGCCGAGGCCTCCGGTATCGCGGGGCGCGCCACCACCCTGGGCAACTGAGCGTGACCGCCCGGGCACCATTCGCCGACTGGCGGGTGCTGGAGCTGTCCAACGGCATCGCGGCTTCATATTGCGGCAAGATGTTCGCCGACGCGGGTGCCGAGGTCGTGAAAATTGAGTCACCGCAAGGCGATTCGGTGCGACGCTCTTCGGCCCGGCCCGGCGGACCCGCCGGCGCGCTGTTCGGCTACCTGGCCGCGGGCAAGAAGTCGGTGAACGACGACGCGGAGGCCTCGGCGCTGCTGGCCGGCGCCGACCTCGTGCTCACCGACCTGACCGACGGCTGGACCCTCGACGCCGTCACGGCGCACACCGGCGCCGCGGCCGTCGTCGTCGCCGTGACGCCGTTCGGCGTGACGGGGCCCTACGTCGAGGATCAGGTGGTCGCCAACGAGTTCATCCTGCAAGCGCTGTGCGGCTCGATCGCGAGCCGAGGCTGGCCGGGCGACGAGCCGGTGCAGGCCGGCGGTCGGCTGGGCGAGTGGCTCGCGGGCACCTTTGCCGCGGCGGTCGCCGCCGCGACTGTCCGCCGCGCCGGCCGCGGCGGACGCGGCGAGGTCATCGACGTCTCGACCTACGAGGCGATGGTCATCGCGATGGGCGGGTTGTCGACCATGTCGGCCAGCGTCCTGGGCGCGGATTCCCTGCTGTACCAACGCAGCCTGGAGTTGCCGTCGATCGTTGCCACCGCCGACGGCATGGTCGGGTTCTGCACGATCACCGCGCAGCAGTTCCAGGACTTTCTGATCATGATCGATCGCGCCGATCTGGTCGACGACGCCGAACTGGCCTCGTTCGCCGGGCGCGTGCAGCGCCGCGACGAGTTCCTCGCGATGGTCACCCACTGGACCCAGTCCCGCACCACGCAGGAGATCATCGACATCGCGGTCGCGTTCCGAATCCCGGTGGCCCCCATCGCCACCCCGGCCTCGTTGCCCACCGTGGACCACTTCGTGCGGCGCGGCGTCTTCGTCGAATCGGAGCTCGGGGTCCTGCAGCCACGCGTGCCGTATCGCAGCGAGGCGATGATCACCAGGGCCCCCGGGCGGCCGCCGCGGCTCGGGGCCGACAACGGCCGCGTCCACTGGCCGGCCCGTCCGCGGCGGCCCGATGGACCGGGCGCCGACGCCGACGCGCTTCCGCTGTGCGACATCCGGATCACCGACCTCACCGCGTTCTGGGCCGGGCCCGTCGCCACCCAACTGCTCGGCACGCTGGGCGCCGACGTGATCAAAGTGGAGGGAGTCCGCCGTCCCGACGGCATGCGATTCTCCGCAGGCCGCCCGCCCGACTGGGACCAATGGTGGGAGTGGGGCCCGGTGTTCTTGTGCAGCAACAACAACAAGCGCGGCATCAGCGTCGAGCTCAGCACCGACGCCGGACGAGCCATCGCGTTAGAGCTCATGGCGGCAAGCGATCTCGTCATCGAGAACTTCTCGCCGCGGGTGATGGACAACTTCGGATTGACCTGGGATGCCGTGGCGGCGGCCAATCCCCGCGCCGTCATGGTCCGGATGCCCGCCTTCGGGCTTGACGGCCCCTGGCGCGACCGCGTCGGGTTCGCGCAGACGATGGAGCAGGCGACGGGCATGGCGTGGATGACCGGACATGCCGACGGCCCGCCGGTGATTCCGCGCGGGGTGTGCGACCCCATCGCGGGGCTGCACGCGGCGTTCGCCGCGATCGCGGCGCTGGTGATCCGCGACCGGGACGGAGCCGGGATGCACGTCGAATCCACCATGGTCGAGGCGGCGCTGAACGTGGCCGCCGAGATGCTGGTGGAGTACTCGCGCAACGGAGTCGAGCTGCGCCGGGCGGGAAACCGGGGACCCGGCGCAACCCCCCAGGGCGTGTACCCGTGTCCGGGTGACGACGAATGGGTCGCGCTGGCCGCGACCGACGACGCCGCGCGGGCGTCGTTGGCACGGCTCATCGGCCGACCGGAGCTCGACCCGCGGGAGGCCGCGTGGCGGGAACGCGGAGACGAGATCGACAAGCTGATCTCGGACTGGACCGCCCTGCATCCGGTGGCCGAGGCGGTGGCGGCGCTGCGCGGTGCCGGGGTGGCCGCCGCGCGTGTCACCGCGCCGGCGGCCCTGCTGAGCGACCCGCAGCTGCTCGCACGCGGCTTCTGGGAAACGGTCGAGCACCCGGTCGCCGGCTCCTTCCTGTGCACGGGCATGCCCTTCGCGTTCGTCGGGAGGCCCCGGCGCTGGATCCGGCGGGTGCCGCCGTTGTATGGCCAGCACACCGACGAAGTGCTGACGGGCATTCTCGGGCGCAGCCCACAGGATCTGGTCGACTTGCGCGCCGCCGGGGCCACCAGCGCGCGACCGGCGGGTTTGTGACATGGCGGTGACGCTGTGCGTGCCGCCGCGCGTAGGCGAGCTGTGCGCACCGGTGCGGTTCCTGGTGCGGCAGGACTCCGTGGTGATGGAGCTGACCGCCCGGCACCGGATCACCGGCGTCGAGTGGGACCCGAGCGAACGCGCCGTGGCCATGCTCGTCGAAATCACCGACCCGCAAACCGCCCGGCCCATCGACGTGCGAATCGACGTGGTCGAGGCGGGCGCGGCGCTTGGGGCGCGCACGGCGGCGAGGGCCACGAAGATCGGAACCATCACGCGCGACGGGCGACAATACGACGTCGTCGGCACCTACCTGGGAGTTGTCGCGGATGAAAACTAGCCACACCAAGCGGACGGCCGCGATCGTCGGCGTGCACAACACCCGGCAGGGCCGCCGGTTGGATGGTGAAACCTCACGAGGCCTGGCGCTCAAGGCCATTCGCGGCGCGCTGGACGACGCCGGTCTGACCCTAGACGACGTCGACGGCATCAGCGCGAGCCCACATTCCACATCGTTGATCTACGATCTGCGCATCGGCCCGGCGTGGCAGGGCCTTGCCTTCGGTGTCGGCATGATCACCGAAGCGGTGACCGCGATCGAGCATGGCATGGCCGACGTCGTCGTCCTCGTCGCCGCGCAGGCGGGTGAATACCGTGACCACGAGGCCACGGCGCCGTGGACCAGGCCCGAGAACGAATTCGTCGCACCCTGGGGGATGTTCACCACCGCCGAGTTTGCGCTCATCGCCCGGCGCCACATGCACGTCTACGGCACGACGCGCGAACAACTGTCCACCGTCGCGGCGACGATCCGCAATAACGGCTCGCGAAACCCCGAAGCCGTTTACTACCAACGGGGCCCGTTCACGCCGGAGGACATCACCGCTTCCCGGCCGATCGCCGACCCGTTTCACCTCCTGGACTGCGCCACGACTTCTGAAGGTGGCTGCGCGCTGGTGGTCGCGAACGTGGACAAAGTGGACGTCGCCGGCCGGCCGATCTACGTATTGGGCAGCGGCGCGGACTTTCATGGCCCGTCGTATCAGCATCCGCCCGCGTGGGACCTCGCCGGCCGGCGCGGGGATCACGTGAACGGCGTGGTCGGCAGGCAGGCGGCCGAGCGCGCGTTCAGCCACGCCGGGTTGCGGCGTGAAGACGTCGATGTGTTGGAGCTCTACGACCCGTTCTCCTTCGAAATCATCCGCCAGTTGGAGGCTTTCGGCTTCTGCGCCGACGGCGAGGGCGGACCGTTCGTCGCCGACGGCCACATCGCCATCGACGGCAGCCACCCGGTGACCACCGACGGAGGAACCATGTCCTTCAGCCACGCGGGCTCCAACCCGCAGATGATGCAGCGGGCCGTCCGCGCCGTCCAGCAGCTGCGCGGTCAGGCGGGCGACCTCCAGGTGCCCGGCGCGCATATCGCGTTGTGCAGCAACGGGGGAGCGGGAGCCCTGTTCACCACGGTGCTGATCCTGGGAGACGAGCCGAGATGACCGCCGACGCGTTGCGACCCCAGAGCGGCCCCGTGCCGCATGCCGGCAGCCATCTCAGCCTTCCGTTCTGGCAGGGCTGCCAGGCCGGGGAGTTGCGTTACCAACGCTGTGAGGCTTGCGGTGCGGCGAATTTCCCGCCGAGCGAGCATTGCCGCCAATGCCTTTCGGGGGATCTGCGGTGGGAGCGCGGCGCCGGGCTCGGCGAGATCTACAGCTGGACCGTGGTGCATCGCCCGGTGACCGCGGAGTTCGCACCGCCGTACGCGCCGGCGATCGTCACCCTGGATGAGGGCTATCAGATGTTGACCAACATCGTCGGCATGGCCCCCGCCGATCTGGCGATCGGCCTGCGGGTGCGGGTCCAATTCCACGCCGTCGGTGCCGATTTGACCCTGCCGTACTTCACCGGCCAATAGCCATGAGTCCCGCACGCACCAGCAACGGCCTGCCGGTGACGGCCTATCTGGTCCTCGGCGTGCTGGCGGCCAACGACGAACAACTCACCGCCGGCGAGGTCAAGATGCGCGCCGAACTGTCGGTGGGGCACTTTTATTGGTCGCCGTCGGTGAGTCATGTCCGGCGCGAACTGAACCGGCTGCTGGCGCGGGGCATGGTCCGCGAGATCGGCGCGCAATCGGGCAAGCGCGCAATCACGCTGTACGAGACCACCGACGCCGGCCTGGACGCGCTGCGCCGGTGGGTCCAGCATTTTCCGGGTCAGGACCAGGTGGTCATCAAACACCCCGTAATCCTGCGGACCTGGCTCGCCCGCGGCGAGGATCCGGAACGCGTGATCGATACGCTGGACCGGCATCTCGAATCGACCCGGACTCGCCTGGACGAGGCCCTGTGGTCGCGGGAGCGCTCCCGCGAACTCGGCATCATCGATGATCCGGACCAACGCTTCTCGTTCGCCGTGCTTGACTACGCCATCCGCGGCCTGTACGCCGAGATCTCCAACATCTCCCAGCTGCGTGACGAGATCGCCAGCGGGACAAGCCGGGATCCCGTCAAACGGGTCCGACGGGCGAAGGGGCAGATGCGCCGTCGCGCGCGCCGGGAGCCGGGCTAGGCCGATGGTGGCGACCCGCAGCGCCCGGCTACGCCGCGCTTGCGATCGTCACTGGCTCGTTGGTGGCGACCCGCAGCGCCCGGCTACGCCGCGCTTGCGATCGTCACTGGCACGCCGGTACGCGGTGCCGCGCGCTTCGCGCTCCCACAGGACTTCGCCCTCGCCCACGGTGGTTCCCTGGGCGATCAGCTGGCGCTTGAGCACCTTGTGGGTCGCGGTGCTGGGCAGGTCGGCCGCGATGCGGACGTAGCGCGGCCAGGCCTTCGGGGACAGGTCGGGCTGCGCTCGCAGGAACGCCTCGAGCGCATCGGGCGACAGCTCCGCACCGTCGTTGAGGACGATCGCGGCCATCACCTGGTCACCGACCCGCGCGTCGGGAACGGCGTACACCGCGACGCGATTGATGAGGCTGTGCCGCAACAGGATCCGCTCGATGGGCGCCGCTGCCAGGTTCTCGCCGTCGACACGCATCCAGTCGGCGGTCCGGCCCGCCAGGTAGATCCAGCCCTCGGCGTCGCGGTAGGCGAGGTCGCCGGACCAGTACATGCCGTGGCGCATCCGTTCGGCGTTGGCTTCGGGATCGTTGTAGTAGCCGGTGAAAAAACCCGACCCGGTCGTGTTGACCAATTCGCCCACCGCCTCGTCGGCATTGGCCAGCGCGCCGTTGGCATCGAAGCGTGCGACGGCGCATTCGGTGACGGTCTCGCTGTCGTACACCGCGACCCCGTCGGCCCCCCGACCGATCGAACCCTTCGGCGTGCCCGGTTCGCGGATCACGATGACCGCGTTCTCCGTCGAGCCGAACCCGTCCTCGACCCGAACCCCGAATCGGCGCGCGAACTCCTCGATGTCCTTGTCGTTGGCCTCATTACCGAATGCCACCCGCAGGGGGTTGTCGGCGTCGTCGTCGCGCTCCGGGGTGGCGAGAATGTAGGCGAGGGGTTTGCCGACGTAGTTCATGTAGGTGGCGCCGTAGCGGCGGATGTCGTCGAGGAAGTTGCTCGCCGAGAATTTCGCCGGCACGATCGCGGCGCCGGAGACCACGGCGGGCGCCCATCCCGCCACGACGGCGTTGGAGTGAAACAGCGGCATGGACACGTAGCAGGTGTCCCGTTCGGACAGCGCGAAGCGCTGGACCAGGTTGATACCGGCGAACGTGGCCATTAGGTGGGATACCTGGACCGCCTTCGGATTTCCGCTCGTTCCGGAGGTGAAGATCATCATGAACGGATCCATCGCGGTGACCTCACGATGGGGGACCAGTTCGGCCGCGCCACCGAGGAACTCGGCCCATCCCGGCGTGGAGGCCTCGAAGATCTGGGTTCCCTCGAGCTTTAAACCGTCCAGCAGCGGCCGATGTTCAGCGTCGGTCACCAGGAATTGACAGTGCGCCCGCCGGACGTCGGCGGCGAGCGCCTCGCCGCGCCGCGTGACGTTCAGCCCGCACAGCACGTAGCCGCCGAGCCCGGCCGCCGCCATCTGGGCCAGCATCTCGGGCGTGTTGCCCAGCAGGGCACCGACGTGCAGCGGCCGTTGCGGGTCGGCGGCGCCGATGAAGGCCGCGGCGCGCGCGCTCGATCCCGCCAGGTATTGACTCCAAGTCCATTGCAGGTTGCCGTGTTTGACGGCGACGGCAGGGTCGGACAGGCGCTTGCGCAGCAGCGCCTGAATCGTGTCGTCAGCCATCGGATCGGTCCACCTCCACTGCGAGACGAGACGGTCCGTCTTATGATAGCGGGTTGCTCCGCTTACGGTTATGCCGGACTGCCGCGCGACAACACCTTGTGTTGGAGAAGTTTTCATGCCCATTTCGCCGGGGCTTCCCCACCGAAGACCGTGTCCATAACCCGTCCGTTCGCCCCGGAGGGCCATCATTGGCCCATGCTGTTTGAGCTGCACAGGTCGCTGGTCGTGCTACGGAACCGCGCGCGCGAATTTCGCCGCGAATACTCACAATCCCGCTCGGTCCGGGTCTCCGGCCGACGCGGCGGAGTGCCTAGCCGCCGACCATCATCAGGCCGCCGTCGACGGCGAGCAATTGCCCGGTGATGAAGCCCGAGCCGGGGCCGGCCAGAAAAACCAGCATCGGCCCGACGTCTCGCGCGGGATCTCCGAGTTTCCCGCCGATCGGGATCATCAGCTGCATCTGCTGGTCGATGAGGGCGCTCGCGTCCGGACCGAGGAAATTTCGGAAACGGTCGGAGCCCGGCGTCTGCACCGCCGGCGCCAAAGCGTTGACGGTGACATTGTCGGCGCCCCAGGCCTTCGCGGCCGATCGCGTCCAGGCCTGCACCGCGCCCTTCGTCGCGGCGTAGACCGCGGAGATGGCGCTGCCCTGCACGGCTTCGGACGAACCGAAGTTGATGATCCTGCCACCCTTCGGGTCTTGCGTCTTCATCAGCGCGTAGGCGGCCTGATTGGTCAGGATGGTCGCCTTCACGTTGGTGTCGAGCAGGAACGAGATGTCGTCGACGCCGATGTAGCCCGGGATTCCGGCCTGCCACAACCCCGCGGCGTTCACCAGGACGTCCAGCCCGCCGAGGTGGTCCGCGGCCTGCTGCACCATCGCGGAAACGGCGTCGGCGTCGCGAGCGTCGCACTGCAGCCAGGTGTCCGCCAGCCCATCCGGCGGTGGGGTCTGGTGATAGGTGCCGACGACCTCGGCGCCCGCGTCGGTGAGGACCCCGATGGCGGCCGCTCCGATACCGGTCGCCCCGCCGGTCACCAGGATCCGCCTGCCTTGCAGCGCGTTTTGCATGCCGCGAGCGTAGCGCCCGCCGAGCGCCGGTCCCCGCTAGGTGCGCACCGCGATCGACGAGAGCAGATCGGCGAGCCGTTGCGGCTGGTCCACCATCGAGAAGGTGCGCGCCGCCTCGATGACCTCGAGGCGTGCGTTCGGGATGGTCGCGGCCAGCCGTTCGCCGTCGCCGAGTTCGAAGAAGACGTCGTCGGCCGACCAGGCGATCAGGGTGGGCAGCTCGATCTCGGGCAGCCGGGCGGCCACGCCGGTGGTCACCTCGGTGCGCAGCGACAGGGTGAACTGGCGCAGGTCTTCGGCGATGGCCGGATCGGACAACCCCGGGCGCACCCACTCTTCGGTGAGTGCATCGATGTTGCGGTGCGCCAGGCCGTCGAACGCGCGCTTGCGGGCGGCCGGCGCGCGCATGGCCTGGGCGACGGCCTTGAACATCGTCTTGGACTTGGCCGCCATGATCACCGGCTTGAGGATCGGCGGCGGAAAGTGTTCGAACGCATCACAACTCGTGAGCACCAGCGCGCCGAGCCGCTCGGGACGGTGCACCGCGACGAGCTGGGTGACGACCCCGCCGGTGTCGTTGCCGACCAGCACCACGTCATCGAGGTCGAGGGCGGCAAGCGTCTCGGCGACGATGCCGGCAACGCCATAGATGGTTCTGTCGGCGCTCGGCCGCAGCGGCTGCGGGTGCGCGCCCAGCGGCCAGGTGGGGGCGATGCAGCGCAGACCCAGCCGCCCGAGGCGTTCGCCGACCTGACGCCAGAGTTGGCCTCCCATCATGTACCCGTGCACGAAGACGACGGGCCTGCCGTCCTCGGGTCCGGTTTCTTCGTAATGAATGGTTCCGGCATTAATGTCGATCGTCGACATAGCTAGCTCCCGCCTTCGAGATACACTTACAAACAGGCTGTCTGTTCGTAAGTTACCAACAGGTTGTATGGAAATCAAGAGACGGACCCAGGAGGAGCGCTCCGCGGCGACCCGCGACGCGCTGATCTCGGCTGCCCGCAAGCTGTGGGGCCAGCGCGGGTACGCGGAGGTCGGGACACCCGAGATCGCCGCGACCGCGGGCGTCACACGCGGCGCGATGTACCACCAATTTGCCGACAAGGCAACGCTTTTCGCCGAGGTAGTGGAGGCCGTCGAGCAGGACGTGATGGCCAGGATGGGGACGCTCGTCGCCGAGTCCGGGGCGACGACGCCCGCGGGCGCGATCCGGGCCGCCGTCGATGCGTGGCTCGACGTCTCGGGCGATCCGGAGGTGCGCCAACTCATCTTGCTGGACGCGCCCAGCGTGCTCGGCTGGCCCGCCTTCCGCGACGTCGCCCAGCGCTACAGCCTGGGCATGACCGAACAACTGCTCACCGAGGCCGTCCGGGCGGGCCAGCTGGCCACCCAACCGATGCGACCGCTGGCGCACATACTCATCGGAGCGCTCGACGAGGCGGCCATGCTCATCGCCACCGCCGAGGATCCCAAACGCGCCCGCCGGGAGACCGGGGAGGTGCTGCACCGGCTGATCGACGCGATGCTGAGCGAATAACGCTGGGCGCGTGGGTGATCAGCCGGCGCCGGTGCGCCCGTCGAGTCGTTCCCTCACAGACGCCCGAGGTTGAACAGGCCCGCTATGCCGGTGCCGATGTTGAGCAAGCCCGAGTTGGCGCCGCTGAATGCGCCGTCCGGGAAGCCGGCGATGGGAGCTGTGACGCCGGTGTTGAACAGGCCGGAAATCCCGCCGTCAATTTCGGAACCGCCGGTGGCCTTGTTGAAGAAACCCGAAATCGCAGCGTTCTCAAGGCCGCCGGTGGCCGCGTTGGCGAAGCCTGACATAGACGTGCCCGTGTTGAAGAAGCCGGAGTCCCCGGTACCTGTGTTGTTGAAGCCCGAGTTCACCAGGCCGGTGTCCGTGGTGGAACCGACGCCCGTGTTCACGTTGCCCGAATTCCAGAAACCGGTGTTTGTGTCGCCCGAATTCCCGTTGCCCGTGTTGAAATTGCCCGAGTTCCCGAAACCCGTATCGGCGGAACCCGTGTTTCCCGCCCCGGTGTCGTACAGGCCCGAGTTCCCGAAACCGGTGTTGAACTCGCCAGCATTCCCAATGCCGGTGTTCACTGCGCCCGTGTTCCCGAAGCCGAAGTTCCCGATGCCGGAGTTCCCGATGCCGATATTGTTCAGAGCTCCTGACACCAAGGAATTGCTTCCCGTGTTGAAGATGCCGACGTTTCCGTTGCCCGAGTTGAAGAAGCCGATATTGTCGCTTCCGGAGTTGCCGAAGCCGATGTTTCCGCTGCCCGAGTTCCACCCGCCGAGGTGGAACTGGTTGGTTGCCCTGTCGAAATAGGTGTTGCCGATTCCGATCTCGTTGCTTCCGGTGAGCCCGAATCCGATGTTGTCGTTGCCGGTGTCGCCGCCACCTATGTTCCCGCTGCCGTTGTTTCCGCCGCCGTAGTTCCCGCCGCCGCGGTTTCCGAAGCCGAAGTTGTTGGTGCCGGTATTTCCCATGCCCACGTTCTGGCCGGTGGTCGGCGTGCCGCCGGTGTTTCCGAAGCCGATGTTGCCGAACCCGGCGTTTCCGGCGCCGAAATTCGAGCCGCCGCTGTTGCCGCTGCCGATGTTGGAGTCGCCGACGTTGCCCCCGCCCAGGTTGGAGCCGCCGCTGTTTCCGCTGCCGACGTTGCCGCTGCCAGTGTTGCCGTTGCCCACGTTGGCGTTGCCCTTATTGCCGGCGCCTAGGTTGGGCAGGCCCGCGAGGAGCTGCGCCAGGTTCTGCGCCGGCGCCAACTGGGCGGCCGCCGCCGACGCGTCGGCGTGATAGGCCGACATCGCCGACACGTCCTGCGCCCACATCTTTTCGTACTCGCCCTCCAGCTGGGCGATCGCTGGCGCGTGGAGGCCGAACCAGTTCGACATCGCCATCTGCACAAGGGAACTGCGGTTGAGGTCTACCAGGATTGGCTGCACCGTCGCCGCTTGCGCCGCCTCGAACGCGCCGGCCACCGCGCGGGCCTGGCCTGCCGCTCCAGCCGCCTGCGTCGCCGCCTGGCTTAGCCATCCCGCATAAGGGGCGGCCGCGGCCGCCATCGCCTGAGCAGCCGGGCCGTGCCAGGCATGACCCGCCAGCCCCGACGTCACCGAGCCGAACGACGACGCGGCACTGCCCAACTCGACCGCCAGGCCTTCCCAGGCCGCCGCCGCCTCGAGCATCGGTGCCGAACCGGGACCAGCGAACATCAGCACGGAATTGATTTCCGGCGGCAGCATCAAAAAGCTCATTACCGTGACCCCAACCTCAGAGTCGGCCCCCACCGGGGGAAGCGGTAATCGTTGCCGCCGTCGCGCTCACAAACGACACGGGTTCCCCCAGCCGAGAGCCGAATGAATCAGTTCGCCGTCGTAGTGTGCGCCGGCGGGAAGATCTCGCGGATCGGGAATTTTCCCTATATTTGCGGGGCCAGAGGCACGCCGGACCGCACGCGGGCCGCGGCCTGGGTGCGGTTGTCGACGCCGAGCTTGGCCAGTATCGCGGCGACGTGGTGGCCGACGGTCTTCGGGCTGATGGACAGTTTGGTGGCCACCTCGGCGTCGCTGTGCCCGGCGGCGATCAATGTCAGTACCTCGCGTTGCCGCCGGGTCAGCCCTTCCGGGTCGGAAACCGTGTCCGCGGCCCTGCCGCGACGAGCGTCACCGCGCAGCGCTGTCAGGCGTTGCTGAGCACGGCGGGCTGCCGCTTTGGCACCGAGCCGGCGAAACGTCGCCAGCCCCGATTCGACCGCTGGGATGTCACCGCCGAGCCGGGCGATGGCCGCGTCGTACGGGCAGCCGCGGCGGTCCCAAGCCAGCGCGGCGGCGCGCCAGTCGCCGCTGAGCTCCAGCTGGAAGGGGGTGATCGGCTCGTCGCCAACGGCGGTGGGCTCCGGCGGCCCACCGGGGAGTCGGGCCCACCGGCGGAGCTGCCAGATCAGCCAGGGATTCCAGTCGCCCATGGCGATCAGCGCGCTGCGCGCCAGCTTCCGGGCGGTGTCGTCGTCGCCGGCCAGCCATGCGGCCTCGGCGCGCGCGGCCCAGACGGGGAAGAACCGCTGCTGGTCCGGCTCTGAGCTGGCTTCGATGTCGTCCAGCAGCGAGGCGACCGGTTGTTCGCCGCGGCGGGCCTGGATCAAGGCCAGGGTGAGCCGTGGCGCGATCAGATTCACCAATGTCAGTCCGGGGCGGCTGAGCAGGTCCTCGGCGCGCGCGGCCGCGCGGTCCCACTGCCCACGATGCAATTCGACCAGCAATTCGGCGCCGCGGGCGATGCCCTCGAACAAATAGATCCCGTGGTCGCGGCAGTATGCAACGGTGTCGACGATGTAGCGATCCGCCCGATCGGGCTCGTAGTGCATCGCCGCGATGAACCCGGTCACCGCTCCGAAGAAGGCGGCGGTCTCGCCGCGGGCGTCGGCGGCCCTCGCCTGGTGGCAGACGTCTTCGAGTTCGTCCCAGCCCGTGTCGGTGCGCACCACGTTGGCCAACGCCGTATAGCCACGCGCGCGGGCAACCACCGCATCATCACCGAGCTCGGCGCCCACCGAGATGGCCCGAGCCGCGTAGTCGGCGCACGCCGGATCGAAGTTCCACAGGCCCTGCTCGGCCATGTTCACCAAGGACCACGCCAGTTGCGGGCACGCCCGCGTCTGGCAGGCATCTTGCAGCAGTCGCAGGGAGGCTCGCCCCGCCTCGCCGGATTCGGCGACGCGGCCCAACCCCCACAACCCGTGCGACAGCCAACGCAAGTCGTCGCCCTCGCCCAGGCGGTCGCCCATCGCGTGGCGCAGCGAAATCGCCCGGCGCCAAGACGAAACCGCGGCTTCGCCCCGCCCGCACAGGTAGCACGCCACGGCGTGCTGCTCGAGCCACAGCACCTTCTGCTCGTCGCGGTCGGTGTCGGCTCGGAGTAGCGCCAGCTCGTACAAGTCGGCGGCCTGTTGATGGGCTCCCAATGCCGCGGCCCGTTGGGCACCGGCCACCCCATAGCGGATCACGGCGTTGCCGTCACCGACTTGGTCGGCATGAAATGCCAACGCCGCGAACGTATTCGGATCTATCGGTGGTTCGGCCAGCGCGGCCAGCGCGCGGGCGTGCAAGGCCGTCCGCTCGTGGTTCGGGACCTGGTCGAGCGTCGCGAGCCGGGCCAGTTCGTGCCGAAATCCGATCACGTCACACTCGGTCAGCAACACCCCGGCGTCGAGGCATTCGGCCAGCCCCGCGCCTGCCGCGGGGCAGACCTTAGGCAGCAGTGCCGCGTGTACCCGCGGGCCACAGATCGCCACCGCGTGCGCGGTCTCGCGAGCGCCCGCCGAGAGCCGACCGAGGCGACCGCAGACGGCCTCGGTAATGCTGCGCGGCAACGCATTGCGTTGCAGCGCGCGGGGGCCGGCCGCCAGGACTTCGGTCGCGTAAAACGGGTTACCGCCGGTGAGTTGATACAACTGGTCCGCATTCACACCGCTGCCGGCGGCCAGGACGGCGACGGCATCCCGGCTGAGAGGTTCCAACGCGACGCGGCTGACCGCGGCGCAGGTCGCGATGTCCCCGAGCGCGACCGAAAGCGGGTGCTGTCGGTCGAGCTGGTCGTCGCGATAAGAGACCAGGAGCAGCAGCGGCAGCGAGTCGATTCGCCGGGCCAGGAAACGCAGGAGATCGAGGGTCGCCCCGTCGGCCCAGTGGGCGTCCTCGATCACCCAGACCCAGCGTTGTCCGTCGCGCAACACAGTGAGCAGCCGCCGGTACAGCGCGCCGGTGTCGCCCGATTCGATGGCCTCGTCCAGCGCCCGGGCGGCCGCAGGACCCACCCCTGCCAACGCGTCGAGGAGCGGCCCCAACGGCCGCGGCGCCGCCAGCGGGTCGCACCACCCGCGCAGCACGCGCATCTCGGCATCGAGTCCGGCGGTGAACCGTGCGATCGCCGCGGTCTTGCCGACGCCGGCTTCTCCGCGCAGCAGCACCGCCTGGCCCCTGCCCCGCCGGGCGGCGCGAGTCAGCGCGGCGAGCTTGGCGAGGACGGCCTCTCGCTCCAGCAAGCGCTCCACCAGAAAAGTAAACCCGGCGAGCGTGGAGTTGTTGTGTGAAAACGCGACGATTGCATAAACAACTCGACGCTCGAGGCGCCTAAATTAATGGCCCGAGGCGAAGAATTGCCAGATGGTGGCGGTGGCGTTGAGCGCCGTCGACGGTTCGGGGATGCCCGCGAGCTCGGCAAGCGGGCTGGGTTGGCCGCCGGGCCACTGATGGCCGGCGCCGGCCACCGAAATCAACTCGACGGTGCGCCCGTCGGCGCATCCGGCCGTCTGGGTCGTCACGCTTCCGGCGCTGGTCGAGGTCGGAGGTCCGCAGCCGTCGATGGACCGCCAGGTGGCGTTGACCGATTCGACCGACGGGCCGTCGACGCGCGGATTCCCGTTGATGGCGAACGCTTTTCCGGGCCCGCCGTTGTAGGGCACCCGGTCGTCGGCGGTGCCGTGAATCTGCAGCACCGACGTCGGTCGTGCCTGGGAGCAGTCGGTCAGCAGGGTTCCTGCGACGGGGGCGATCGCGGCGAAGGTGCCGCTCTGGCAACCCAGCCGGAGCGCCATCATGGCCCCATTCGACATGCCGGTGGCATAGACCCGCGCGCGATCGATCGGGATCTCCTGCTCGATGGCACCCACCATCGCGGTGATGAATCCGACGTCGTCGACGTCGTCGCGCTGCGGTTGCCCGCAACAGGTTCCGGCGTTCCAGGCGCGATTGAGGCCGTCCGGGTAGGCGACCAAAAAATGCCCGTTGTCCGCCTCGGTGTCCCAGTTGTAGGACCGCTCGGCCTGCGCACCGTTGCCGAAGCCGCCGTGCAGCATCACCACCAGCGGCGCCGCGTCGGGCAACCCCTGCGGCCGGTACAGGTGAAATGTCCGGCTGACCCCGCCGGAGTCGATGGTCTGGGTGGACTGCCCGATCGGAATCGACTGGGAGCCGGGCGATCCCAGCGCGTGCCCACCGCCGACACAGCCGCCGAGCACGACGGCCAATACCGAGACAAGACACACGCCGAACACCCGGGCGCGGAGCGATCGCATGAAGCCATCGTGGCATCGACCCGGAGATTTGACAAGCATCTTGTCAAAATTGGCCGGAGTGGCACACTCATCTGCATGCGACGTGTTGCCGATGCCGAGTGGAAGCCCACCGTCCCGGCGCTGGTGAATTTGGTGGCCGCCTCGGGGGCTCCCCATCTGCGAGCGGCCTTCGCCGCGGCCGGCCTCGACGGGATCCGCCCGGCTCAAGCCGTTGCGCTGGTGCCGCTGGCGGCCGGTGGCCTGCACGCATCCGATCTGGCCGACCGGCTCAAGGTGAGCCGCCAGGCGGTGGCCCAGGGGATAGCCAGCCTGGAGCGGCACGGGTATGTGACGCGGGTGACCGACCCCGGCGACGCCCGGGCCCGCATCATCGAGCTCACGCCGCGCGGACGGCAGGCGCTGCGCGTGATGCGTTCCAATGCAGTCGCTTTGGAGAGACGTTGGGCGGAGGTGCTCGGGCCCCAGCGGTTGGGGGAATTGCGGGAGAGTTTGCAGATGTTGTTGTCCAGCGAGGCGGACACGGCGGGCGATTGACAGCGACCAGAAATTTGCTGGTGTTGAGCGTCACGCGCGGCGTAGGTTCGACCCAAGACAATGACAGGAGTCCGTCGTGCCCATCTTCATGGTCGAGCGCAACTTTGCCGAGGAATTGGAACCCAGCTTCGAGATCGCCGACGGCATCAACCGGATCAACGACCACGAGGGCGTTCGCTGGATGTACTCGTTCCTGTCGGCGGACAAGCGCAAGACTTACTGCCTGTACGAGGCGCCGTCGCCCGAGGCCATCCGAACCGCGGCCGCGCGGGCCGGCCTTCCGGCCGACGTCATCGTCGAGGTACGTGATCGGGTGCTGCCCGACGGGGCGTTGTCCGAGATCTGAGGCCGCTCACCCGAGCAGCTCGTGATCGGCGGCATACATCGCCGCCTGGGTGCGGTTCGCGGCGCCGGTTTTGATCAGGATGTTCCGCACGTGGTTGGCGGCCGTGTTGGTGCTGATGTAGAGACGCTCGCCGATCGCCCGATTGCTCAACCCCTCGGCGAGCAGCCGCAGCACTTCGACCTCCCGGTCGGTCAGGCCGTCCGGCCCCACCGCCAGCAGCGAATCCACCAGCTCGACGACCCGGCGCTGGCCGATCTGGGTGGCGAGGGCGCGCGCCTCGTCGGCCAGGCGGCGGGCCTCGTCGGTGTCGCCGCGCGCCGCCTTGAACACGGCGTACCGGGCCAGCGTGTCGCTGATGTGGACCACCGAGCCCATCCGGCGGTCCATTTCGAGGGCCGCGCCGAATTGCCGTTCGGCCGCGGCGTAGTCGCCGTCGAGGGCCGCCATCCGGGCCAGGTACCGGTCGGCGCTGCCGAACAGGGCGACGAACTGGCCGGCGACCAGGTTCTTGCCGGCATAGCGCGACACGTAGGGGTGCAGCGCGTGCAGCGCTTCGCGATTGCCCAGCTCCAACGCCGCCTCGACCATGAACACCAGCTCCATCGGCCACTGCGCGTCGTTGGTGCGATCGCCGAGTTTGCGGTGGATCAGATGATTGAGGGCGCGGGTCATGCCCGCCTCGCAGCCGAGCGCGGTGTACAACGCGAGCAGGCCGGGCACCCAGCGTCCGGCGAAAGTCTCGCTGCCGTCGACGAACTCGGCGAAGTTCTTCAGGTCTCCCGTTTCGCGCTGGATCATGAACATCTGGACACCGTTGGAGCCCATGGTGTCGTCCGCGTCGAACAAGTCACCGGTGCGCAGAGCGATGTCGGCCCACCGCTGGGCGCCGGTGAAGTCGCCGCGCAGATAGGCGAGCGCCTGCTCGACACACGCGCCGACGAAGCCGAAGACCGGTTGTCCGATGGCTTCGCCCGCCCGCCGCATGTCCGCGGTCGACGCGGCCAAGTCATCGGGGTTGCCGGCCAGGTAGCTGACTATGGCGCGAAAGTGTGAGGACGCCCCCAGCACCTCGTAATTGCGGCGCTCGAGCGCCATCCGGGATACCTCGGCCGAACGCTGGGCCTGGATTTCACACAGCTCCGGGGTGAGCCCGTGCCACAGGCTGGCCTTCAGGGTGTGCATCAACACCGCCGGGTCCCCGGCGGCCCGCGCGCGGTCGATGGCGTTGCTGCCGATCTCGCGCGCACGCGCCGCCTCGCCCGCGAAGGCCAGCGCTCTCCCGAAGCTGCCGAGTGCCTGGATGTAGCGCAGGTCGTCGGTGGTCAACCCGCAGGACTCCAGCGCCGCCGCCAGCAGGTCGGCCGCCGTCGAGTCCGATTGCCCGCGACGCCAATTCGCTTCCTCGTATCCGACGGCCGCCCCCAGGCGGATCAGCGGGTCGTCCATCGCGCTGAGCCGTTCGTAGATCGCCCGCGAGCGCGCGAAGTCGCCGGCGCGCACGTGGTTTGCGGCCGCATCCAGGTCCAGCCGCGCCCGATCCGCGCGGCTCAGCTCGGGCAGCGAAGCCGCCCGCTCGAACCACCTCGCCGCATCCTCATACGCCATGCTCTGTTCGGCCATGCGGGCCGCCTGGTGTGCGTACCGCAACGCCTGCTCGTGGTAGCCGAGCACGTGCGCCCGCAGGTAGTGGTTGGCCAGGCGGGGAACAACGGACGGGTCCGCGCGGCCCTCGAGCGCCTCGGCGGCCCGCGCGTGCATGATCCGCAGCCGCGACGCCGCCATCCCGCCGGCCACGGCCTCGCGGGTGAGCGCGTGTACGAACGAGAACTCGCCGTCGGAGTCGCGAACCGGCCGGATCAGGCCGACGGCTTCGGCCGAATCGACCGCCGCCAGCGTCGCGGACAGATCGGTATCGCTCGCGGCGATCAGCGCGGGCAAATCGAACGTTTCGCCCAGCACCGCCGCCTGCTCGATGACGCCCCGGACGCCGGCCCCCAGTCCGGTGAGGCGGCGGGCGATGGCGTCCCCTATCGACGCCGGCACGGTCTGCTGCGCGCTCAGCGTGGCCAGCCCGCCGCGCGCCTCCAAATCGTTGACCAGTTCGGTCAGGAAAAACGGGTTGCCGCCGGTCTTGTCGCGCAGCAGCGCGGCCGCCGTGCGCGCCGAGGCGGGGGTCAGCTGCTGGGTTCGGCCGACGAACTCGGCGATCGCCTCGGTGTCCAGCCCGGCCAGATCCAGCCGCCGGACGCCGTCGAACCGGTGCAGTTCGGCCAGCCGGGTCGTCAACTCGTCGGAGCGGTCGGGTTCGGTGTTGCGGAACGTCGACACGACCAGCAGGCGGACATCGGCGCAGCCGATCAGGACGCGTTCGAGCATCACCAGGGTGGGCAGCTGAGCCCAGTGCAGGTCGTCGAGGATCAGCGCGATCGGGCGGTCGACGGCCAGGCGGCGCAGGAAGCCGGTCATCGCGTCGAAGAGCGCCTGGCGGGGGGACCGGACCTCCATGGCCGGCTCGGCAGCCGGCAGGTGCCGGTCCACCTGGGTCGACATTCGCCGCAGCTGCGGTCCAGCGTCGGCCAGCAGGTCCGCCATCGAACCGGGTGGCGCGGCCGACAGCAGGCGATCCAGCGCCTCGGCGAACGGTGCGTACGGGACATCGTCGTCGGCGGTCGAGCGGCCGACCAACACCGCGACGTCGTGGTCGGCCAGCGTTCCGGCCACCTCCGCGGCCAGCCGCGTCTTACCGGCCCCGGGTTCACCGCCGATGAACACCGCCTGGCGGTCGCCGCCCTCGACGCGTTCCCACGCCCGTTCGAAGGCCGCAAGTTCCGCGTCGCGACCCACCAGCGGGCCGCGACGGCGGGCTACCAGGTCTGCCGGAAGGGGTGGCGGCACCCACTGCGCCATGCAAACAACGTAGCCGCGCCGATGTCGGTCGGTCGATAGTCAGATGTGACTATCGTTGAGTGCCTCGGAAATGCTCTGTTGTGGTCATGACGCACGCCCGCCTCCCCTCGTAGCGTCGCGGCATCACGACCTCCGAGCAAACAAGGAGATGCGGCCATGAGCCTGACCACCGCAACCGACGAACTGCGCGGCCGATTCGGAGCAGAGGTCATCCTCCCCGACGACCCCGGCTACGACGAGGCCCGCGCGCTGCACAACGCCATGATCGACAAGCGGCCGGCGGTGATCGTGCGTTGCGCGTCCGCCGCCGACGTCGCGGGCGCCCTGGAGTTCGCCCGCACGGCACGCCTGGCGGTCGCCGTCCGGGGCGGCGGCCACAACGGCCCCGGCTTCGGCTGCGTTGACGGCGGCGTCGTCATCGACCTCTCGCCGATGAACCGTGTCGACGTGGACCCCGACCGGCGCATCGTCCGCGTGCAGGGCGGGGCGACGTGGGCACACGTGGACGCCGCGACCCATGCGCACGGGCTGGCGACGCCGTCCGGCATCATCTCCAGCACCGGCGTCGGCGGCCTTACCCTGGGCGGCGGCCACGGCTATCTGACCCGCAAGTACGGGCTCACCATCGACAACCTGTTGGAGGCCGAGGTCGTCCTGGCCGAGGGTCGCGTGGTGACCGCGTCCGAATCGGAACATCCCGATCTGTTCTGGGCCCTGCGCGGCGGCGGCGGCAACTTCGGCGTCGTCACCTCGTTCACGTTCCGGCTGCATCCGGTGCACACGGTGATCTGCGGTCCGACGGCCTGGCCGGCATCGGCCACCGCCGACATCCTCAGGTGGTACCGGGACTTCCTGCCCGCGCAGGACGACGATCTCTACGGTTTCTTCGCGAGCATGACCGTCCCGCCGGTGCCGCCCTTCCCCGAGGCGTTCCACCTGCAGAAGGCATGCGCCGTGGTCTGGTGCTACAGCGGCGATCCCGCCCGTGCCGACGAGGCGTTCGCGCCCGTTCGCCAGATGCAGCCGGCCTTCGAGGGCCTGGGCGCGGCGCCGTATCCCGCGTTGCAGTCCACCTTTGATGCCCTGTATCCCAAAGGCCTGCAATGGTATTGGCGCGGCGACTTCATCCGCGCCGTGCCCGACGCAGCGGTCGAAGCCCACGCCCGCTTCACCGAGGAACTGCCCACGATGCACTCCACGATGCACCTCTACCCGATCGACGGTGCGGTCCATCGGGTCGGTCAGACCGACACCGCGTGGGCCTATCGGGACGTGAACTTTTCACAGGTGATCGCGGGGGTCGATCCGGACCCGGCCAACGCGGCGGTGCTGAAGCGGTGGACGGTCGACTACTGGAACGCCATCCACCCGCACTCGGCCGGCGGTGCCTACGTCAACTTCATGATGGACGAAGGGCAAGACCGGGTCCGCGCGACTTACGGCCCGAATTACCAGCGGCTCAGCGAGATTAAGGCGCAATACGATCCGGGCAACGTGTTCCACATCAACCAGAACATCGTGCCGGCTGGATCCCCCGACGCCGCATAGGCGCTCCGGCGGCCCGCTTTCGCGCATAATCATTGCGTGATAGAAGATGCCCAGCTTTACCGGCGGATCGCACTGCTCGAACATCAGGTTCGCCTGCTCTCCGACCGGCTCGGGGTCCCGTGCCCGACGTTCGGCAGCGACGTCGGCGCGACAGCGCCGGGCGTACTCGAGGGCGGCGTGCCGTCGGAAGTCGTCGCGCTGGCCCGCGCCGGGAACGCCATCGCCGCCATCAAGCTGTTCCGCGAGCTGACCGGTGCCGGGCTGCGGGAGGCCAAAGAGGTTGTCGATTCGCTGTAACGCGATCGAGGTCAAGGCCGCCGGAAAGCGCCGTCCATGCGACGTTTGAAGGCCCGATCGAAGCGGCGGTAAGTGCCGCGCAGCCTGGGTGCAGGCCAATGCTCGCCGGTGAGCTCGGCCGGCAGCACCGGGTCGAGCTGGAGATGCCGGACCACGGCGATCGAGAGCGCGAATTCGTAGGTGAAGCTTTCCGTCGAATCATCCCGGTTGCCCGTGTCGAGCGCGGCGTCCATGGCGTCGGCGAGCAGCCCGGCACCTTCCGCCCACTCGTCCAAGGAAAACAGCGCGCGCACTTTCTCCGTGCTGATGTCCGTGGCGGCACCGTGAAAGTGCGTGCACTGCTGGTCGATGACCGTCCGAAGCGTCGGAAATCGGTGCGGGTCAAGGTTGTCGGGCCTAATCCACACACCTTCGCGAAGCTCGGCCAGGTGTAGCGCCGCCGCGGCCTTCCGCAATTCGAGGCGCTCGGCCGCCGACCGGCGCTCCAGCGCGACGATCGCCAATTCCCATGTCCCATCCCATCGTTGCGCGGCGACGTCGTCGATCCGCGAAGCCTCGTCGACGCGCTCCCGGCGTTCCGACAATCGGCCCGCGAGCGCGTAACTGCCGTCGTCGGCGGCCAGTTCGCCGTTGGACACCATCCGCCACAGGCACGTGCGGGCCGCGCCGGCGCTGATGCCGAACAGCGAGGCCACGGCGACCAGTTCCGCCACCGTCAGGCGCCCCCGGTCGGATCCGAGCAAGGCCGACGCCAGCACCGAGCGCGCGCTGAGGGGCCGGCTGTCGATCAGGTCGCTCACTCGCGATCGGGGCGGGGCGGGCACGGAAAACAACGATATCACTAAATCATTGACACGTGACAACGCCAGTGTGATACTGGCACGCATGAGCCTGCCGACGAAGTCGGTGCTCGCCGACGATGTGCAGATCGTCCGGCGCGTCCTCGCCCACATCGACGCCGGTACCACCGACGAGGGTGCGGCCTGGCGTGAGCCGGTCGAAAACTATTTGAGCGCACGTCGATTCGCCGACGAAATCCGGCTACTTCGGGCGATGCCGAGTGTCTTTGTTCCCTCGGCGGCGATCCCCGCACCGGGGGACCACGTCGAGCGGGTCGCCTTCGGCGTGCCGCTCTTCGCGGTGCGCGGACACGATCGACGGGCGCGGGTGTTCCGCAACGCCTGCCGGCATCGCGGCTTCGCGCTGGTCGGTGGGCCCGGCTGCTCGCACGCCTTGGTCTGCCGCTACCACGGCTGGACGTATCGCCTGGACGGCTCGCTCGCGCACGTCCCCCACGCCGAGGCGTTTCCCGGCCTGGACGCCTCTACCCGCGGTTTGGTCGAGGTCCCCAGCCGCGAGGTGGACGGGCTGATCGTGATCGATCCGCTCGACTCATCGGGCCTCGACGCCGACGATTCGACGGCGGCGCTGACCGACGGGAGCCCATGGCGCGACAAACTGCTGCCCACGCAGCGGCTTGTGTATACGGATTCGACGGTGCGGGCGATGAACTGGAAGGTGCTCGTCGAACAATTCCTGGAGGGCTATCACCTCCGCTCAACGCACCGAGACACCTTCTTCCCGGTGCAATACGACGACCTCAACGTCGTCGAAACGTTCGGGCCGAACAGCCGACTCACCTTCCCGTACCGCAATATCGAACGGCTCCGCGACCGTCCAGAATCGAGCTGGAACGTCGACGCCCGGGTCACCTACGTCTACCAGTTGTTCCCCAACGTCATGGTGGCGACTTTCCCCGACGTGGTCTCCGTGGTGGCGATCGACCCGGTGGACGTGTGCCACACCACGGTGAGCACCTACTCGATGGTGAAACCCGAAGTCGCCGAACGAGCTTCTTCCGACCCTTCCGCGAAACTGGTGGGCACCGGCAGCTTCATCGAGCAGGGTCTCGCCGAGGACAACGAGATGTCGGCGGGCGTGCAACGCGGATTGCATTCGGGTGCAAACAAATTCGTAGAGTTTGGCCGGCACGAGAGCGCAATCGGACATTTCCACGCCAACCTCGATGAGCGCCTTGGCGCAATGGCCGGCTAGGAGTCGAACGGCGCCATCCGCACGGCTAACGGCAATCCACACCGAACCAGGAGCCCGAAGCGCCCCCGCGGCACCGCGGCCGCCTCGGCGCGCGCCAGGCCGATCAGCTCCCGTTTGAAATCGCCCCGCGGGTAACGGTGCAGCACCGCTTCGACATTGCGGGGAGCGACATCCCAGATCCGCAATCCGGCGCCGTCGACCATGGCCCCCCACTGCAGATAACAGCCTATCGCGCCGTCGGTGTCGACTTTGACGCCCGGCGTCGTGTGAACGCAGATGCCATCCGCGAGTAGCTCGGTGCGCTCGTCGTCCAGCCCCGCGGCGGTCGCGCACGAAAGCAGTCGCTCGACGCTGCCGAGCGTGAAATCGCGGTCCGCCGCAGGATTGACGATGCCGTAGTCGTGCAGGAGCGCGCCACAGTAGAAGAGCTCGTCGTCGAGCTGGCGCCGATCGACGGCCGCGAGGGCACGCCCGAACAACCAGGTGCGGTAGGAGTGGCCCTGCAGGCCGGGCGGCAGTTCAGCGCACGCCTCCTCGGCTGCACGGGCAAACTTCGAATCGGGCACCCGAAACCTATCGAGGTCGACGCGTGCGGCCGCTGGGGGGAGCCGGCCCAGCGCGAGCTTGGTCCTGCCCACGGCGTTCTCCCACTGGCCCACCGCAATTGCGACGAAGAGCCGGCGTCGCTCGGCGCGCGACAGCCGACCGCCGGTTCGACGGACCCAGGCGAGACCGCCGAGCCGCTGCGGATCGGGTGCGTCCATCGGGCTCCCTGTTGAGCGAGCGCTGCGCCGCTACGGCGTTTTGAGGAAGACGTCGTTGAGGGTGACGGTGCGCAGGTTTCGGTCCCGGATGATTTCGACGAGTTCCGGGTAGACGTGCGTGACCGGCAGGTGATTGAGGTGGCCGATGACGATGGACTGCGGGGTGAAGTACTGATCGGCCATCTTCACGATGTAATCCTCGTGGATCAGGGTGGAGTCGGACAGCGAGCCCGACCACAGGGTCGGGACGGTGTAGCCGAGGTCGGCGGCCACCGCGTCGACGGCGGCGTTGCGTTTCGCGTACGGCGGCCGCCAGTACGGTTTCGCGCCGATGCCGTAGGTCTTCTTCAGGAAATCGTCGTTGCGGGTGATCTGCTGGGCGATCTGCTCTTTGGGCAGAGTGGTCAGATCCGGGTGCGACCAGGTGTGGTTGCCCAGCTGGATCTGCCCGGAGTCGACCAGCGGCCGCAGCATCTGCTGGTTTTCGGTCCAGGACTCGTAGACCCCGTTGACGAACAAGGTCAGCCGCACACCGGTGTCTTTGGCGAACTGGGTGTAGGCGCGCACCACCTCGCTGTTGACGCCGTCGTCCACGGTCAGCGCCAGCAAGTCGCCCTCGCCGGGAATCTTGGTCAGCGCGCCGCCACCGGGCAGCGGAATGCGCGCGCTGACCGGAGGAGGCGGTAGCAGCGCCGCCGGCGCGGTCGGACCCGACGTTGCTGCCACGTTCGCCGGGGGCGTCTGGGCGAAGGTGCGGGGTTGCGGGTCGACCACCAGACGAGCCGCCCCCACGCCGGCGACGGTGGCCGCGGCCAGGGCCCCGAGGAAACGGCGCCGGTTCAGCTCCGGCGCGCCGAGACCCCGATCCGAGGCCCCGCGGAAGGCGGTGATGGCGAAGGCGCGGTTTCGTGCAGGTCTTTTGCGGTGCGATGTCGGCACGCGCGATCCGGTACCCCGGATGCCCTCGCTGCCAAACTCCGCCGCCACAGCAGCGAACGGTACCAGCGCCCGTTCGAACATGTCGGGTTCGTTACAGGAGGGTCAGCTGTGAATTCAGCCTCGAAAAGGTAACGATCTTGCGTAGCTGTGATCAATGGGGAGCCCCGCCGCCGCGCTGCGGCAACGGGACGGGCTCGACGCCCGGGGTGCCCAGCGTCCCCGCCAGCCACGGCAGCGACGCGGCGAACGCCTGGGCGGCGAACGGCCAATCGTGCCTGCCGGGTTGGGTGACCACTGCGCAGCTGATGCCGTTTGCCGTCGCGACGGCGCACAGCGCGTTGGCCGCGGCGTCCTGGCCCTCCGGGTTGGCGGCCGGGTCGGCGCTGGGAACGGCGAGGTCGGGATTGGCTTCCTGGGCGACGGTGCGCGGGCCGGACGCCGCGGGCACGTCGAACCATCCCGACAGCCCGGTGTAGCGGCCGTGGCGGGCGATGACGGTGGCCGGGTCGAATGCCGCCCAGGCCTCGACGTTGCCGCCGAACAACCGGGCGACGGTCTGGTCCTTCGTGCCGATGCTGGGGCCGCGGTCGCCGGCGATGTCGACGAAGGCGCTGAACAGCTCCGGATGCATGACGGCCAGGTCGACGGCGCAGGTGCCGCCCATCGACCATCCGGCGACGCCCCAGTTGGCCCGGTCGGCGCTCACCCCGAAGTTCGACACCACGAAGGGCACGACGTCCTTCGTCAGGTGATCGGCGGCGTTACCGCGGCTGCCGTTGACGCACTCGGTGTCGTTGTCGAACGAACCCGTGGGATCGACGAACACCAGCACCGGGGCGAACCCGTGATGGGCGGCCGCGAAGTCGTCGATCGCGGTGAACGCGCCCCCGGGACGCAGCCAGTCGGCAGGGGTGTTGAACGCGGAGCTGATCATCATGACCGTCGGGAGCCGGGGCGGCGGGTTGCTGTTGAACCATGCCGGGGGCAGGTACACCAGCTCCTGGCGGTGGCGGAAGTGCGACGCGTTGGCGCTGATCGTCACGGGCACCACGACGCCCTTCGCCGGTTTGGTCCCCTCGAGCTGCATCGCGGTGACCCGCAGCCGATCGATCTGATCGGGCAGGGGCTGCGACGTCAGCTGATCCCATGCGGCCGCCACGGTCGGGAAATAGCCCACCCAGCCGTTGAGGGCCAGGGCCGCGCACAGGGCGCACAGCGGAACCGAAACCACCGCCAGGCCGCGCCGCCACCAGCGGGCGCCCGGCCATCCCAGCAGCAGCACCGCGGCCGCGAGCCCGCTCAACGCTATCCACAGCCACAGCGACACCGGGGCGGGGTCCCCGGCCACCCCGATCGACGTGATGTACCAATACGACAGCGCCGTGACCGCGGCCGCGGTCCCCAACGCCACCAGGAGCGGCCAGCCGCGCCACCGCCGTCTGCGCCATCCGATCGCGCCGAGGATCGCGAGCAGCGCCAGGCCTTGCGCCGCCACCGGCAGCCAGCCGTGCAGCAGGGACCACTGTTCGACGAAATGGGGCAACGGTCGTGACCTTCGCTCAATCCGATCGTTCTGCGAATGACCCGCCGGCCGTGGCTCGGGGAACGCGGCGGGCCCGATCAACTATCCCACAGGTTCGTCACGCATCGTGCTTGCGAAGGATCGCAGCCGCAGGCTGTTGCCCACGACGAACGCGCTGGAAAGCGCCATCGCGGCGCCGGCCAGCATCGGGTTGAGCAGGCCGAGGGCGGCCAACGGGATGGCGGCGACGTTGTAGCCGAAGGCCCAGCACAGGTTCGTCTTGATCGTGCGCAGCGTCCGCCTGGAGAGCCGAATCGCGTCCACCGCGGCGCGCAGATCGCCACGCATCAAGGTCAGGTCGGCGGCTTCGATCGCCACGTCGGTGCCCGTCCCCATCGCGAGACCCAGATCGGCCGACGCCAGGGCCGCGGCGTCGTTGACGCCGTCGCCGACCATGGCGACGACCCTGCCCGCGGCCTGCAAGCGCTCGACGGCGGCGACCTTGTCGGCAGGCAGCACCTCGGCGATGACCTGCGCGATGCCGACCTCGTCGGCGATGCGCCGGGCGACGGCCTCGTTGTCGCCGGTCAGCAGCACCGGGGTCAGTCCCAGGCCTTCCAGCTGCCGGATCGCCTCGGCGCTGGTGGGTTTGACGGTGTCGGCCACCACCAGAATCCCGCGCGCGCGACCGTCCCACCCGACGGCCACCGCGGTCTTGCCGTCGCCCTCGGCGCGGGCTTTGGCGGCCGACAATTCGGCGTCGAGGTGCTGGCCCCGATCGGCCAACAGGCTCTCCCGCCCGACGGCGACGGCCCGCCCGTCGACCACCCCGCGCGCGCCCTGGCCTTCGACGTTGGCGAAATCCCGGACCGCCGGCAGGCCGCCCAGTTCCGCGGCGGCGGCCCGGGCGATCGCCCGCGCGACGGGATGCTCGGAGGCGTCCTCCAGGGCCCCGGCATAGCGCAGCAGCGTTTCACGGTCGGCGTGCGGGCCGGTGATCACGTCGACGAGCGTCATCTTGCCGGTGGTGACGGTGCCGGTCTTGTCGAGGACGATCGTGTCGACCTTGCGCGTCGACTCGAGGACCTCGGGCCCCTTGATGAGCACGCCGAGTTGGGCCGCCCGCCCGCTGGCGACCAACAAAGCGGTCGGCGTGGCCAGCCCGAGCGCGCAGGGGCACGCGATGATCAGCACCGCCACCGCTGCCGTCAGCGCCGCGGTGCCGGGGGCGCCGGCCGCCAGCCATATCGCGAGGGTGGCCGCGGCGATCACGATGACGACCGGCACGAACACGCCGGCGACGCGGTCGGCGAGCCGTTGCACCCGTGCCCGGCCGGACTGCGCGGCCTCGACGAGCCTGGCCATCTGCGCCAGCTGGGTGTCCTCGCCGACGCGGGTGACGCGCACGACCAGCCGGCCGCCGGCGTTCACGGTGGCGCCGGTGACGGGATCGCCCTCACCCACCTCGACGGGCACGGACTCACCGGTGAGCATCGAGGCGTCCACCGCCGAGGATCCCGAGACGACGGTCCCGTCGGTGGCAATCTTCTCCCCCGGGCGCACCACGAACTCGTCCCCGATCTGCAGCTGGTCGACGGGGACACGTGTCTCGGTGCCGCCCCGCAGCACCGCGACGTCCTTGGCGCCGAGCTGCAGCAGGGCGCGCAACGCGGCGCCCGCGCGCCGCTTCGAGAGTTTCTCGAAGTAGCGGCCGGCCAGGACGAACAGGGTCACGCCCGCGGCCACCTCGAAGTAGATGTTGCCCGCGCCGTCGCCGCGCGCCGCGGTCAGTTCGAAGCCGTGGCGCATGCCCGCCCGGCCGGCCGTCCCGAAAAACAGGGCATACAGCGACCAGACGAACGCCGACAGCGTCCCCACCGAGACGAGCGTGTCCATGGTCGCGGCGCCGTGTTTGAGGTTCGCCCACGCCGCGGCGTGGAACGGGCGGCCCGCCCACCCGATCACCGGTGTGGCCAGGGCCAGCGACGCCCACTGCCAGTCGCGGAACTGCAGCGCCGGGATCATCGCCATCGCGATCACCGGGACGCCGAGCGCGATCGCAGCGACCAGCCGGGCGCGCAGGGCCGCGAGTTCGGTGGTCTCCGGCGTCTCGGGCGCGGGTTTCCGCCGCGGCAGTGCCGCGGCGTAGCCGGCCTTCGCGACTTCGGCGATCAGCGCTTGCGCGTCGTATCCGGCCGGGACCGTAACGGCAGCCGTCTCGGTCGCGTAGTTGACCTGTGCGTCGACCCCGTCGAGCTTGTTCAGCTTCTTCTCGATGCGCATCGCGCACGACGCGCAGCTCATCCCCGCGATTTCCAGCTCGACACTGGTCACTACAGTCGGCGGGCCGGCCTTCACGCGACCAGGACCGCCTCGTAGCCGGCTTCGTCGACGGCGCCCAGCACCGCATTCGCGTCGATGGGCACGGAACTGACCACCACGAGCCGGCCGCTGCGTGCGTTGACGTCGATGCCGTCGACGCCCGGGATCTGGGCGACCTCGGCCCGGACGGCGGCCTCGCAGTGCCCGCAGGTCATCCCGGTCACCCGGTACTCGCTGGTCGCCATGCCGCTCCTTTCGCCGATACCCCCTGGGAGTACACCTCCACCCAACGTTGCCGCCCCTTGGGTGTTCCCGGATCGGCGGGGTGAACGCAGGCAGCACCATTCTGCCCGGCCGGCGAGCGACGGCAGCTCCGGGCTGGCGATCAGACGTAGCCGACGCCGCTGTCGACGGAGACCTGGCTGGCGGTCACCAGCCTGGATTGGTCCGATGCCAGCCAGGCGACCGCGTCGGAGATGTCTTCGGGCTGGGCGGTGCCGTCGGGCAGCAGCGGTTTGTGCAGGCCCCTGAGGTGGGGGTAGGAGTCGGCGGCCGATCGAAGGGCGTCGCGCATGCGACCGGTGCCCATCGGGGTCGAGACCGCGCCCGGGTTCAAACTGTTGACCCGGATGTTGTACCGGCCGAGTTCGGCGGCGAATGCGCGGGCCATCCCGACCACGGCATGTTTGCTGGCCGTGTAGTGGATCATGAACGACTGCATGTTGATGCCGGCGGCGGACCCGACGAGGATGATGGAGCCGCCCCGGCCGCCGTCGATGATGTGCTGGGCGCCGGCCATCACCGTGTTCCAGGTGCCGATCACGTTCGTGTCGATGGTGTCGCGGAACGCTTGCGCGGTGATTTGGTCCCAGGGCGCGGGACTGCAGATGCCCGCGTTGGCGACGATGATGTCCAGGCGGCCCAGTTCGCCGACGGCCGCGTCGACGGCGGCGGTCAGCGCGTCGAGGTCGCGGATGTCGACCGCCGACGCGACGACCTTCCTACCGTTGGCCCGGACCAGCCGCGCCGTCTCGGCGAGGTCGTCGGCGGTCGGTGAATCGTAGGGAACGCTGGGGGGCAGCGGTCCGGCGATGTCGACCGCGATGATGTCGGCGCCCTCGGCGCTGAGCCGCACCGCGTGCGACCGTCCCTGGCCCCGTGCGGCGCCGGTAATCAGCGCCACCCTTCCCGGAATCGACTGGCTCACCGAACCCCTCCATGCCCAAGGTCGTTGTTCGAACAGTGTTGTAAAAGTTCAACTCGGCGAAGCGTAGCGTCGACGGCGCAACCGGCCGCGCGGAAGGAGACCGTCATGACCGTCAACGTTGTCGACGCGGGGCCCCGCCAGGTAAGTCGGTCCGTTGAAGTGGATGCGCCCGCCGCCCAGTTGTACGCGATGGCCGCCGATCCCCGGCGCCACCACGAATTGGACGGCTCGGGCACGGTCGGCGACAACATCAAGGTTCCGGCGGAACTCGTTGTCGGTTCGAAGTTTTCGACGCACATGAAGATGTACGGCGTCCCCTACCGCATCACCAGCACCGTGACCGCCCTCAAGCCGAACGAATTGGTCGAATGGCGCCATCCGGTAGGGCACCGATGGCGCTGGGAGTTCGAGTCGCTCTCGCCGACCCGCACGCGGGTCACCGAGACGTTCGACTACAGCCAGGCCGGCGCGGTCAAGAACGGGCTGAAGTACTACGAACGGATGGGTTTCCGCAAGGGCAATGCCGCCGGCATCGAGGCGACGCTGGCCAAGCTGCGCGATCGCTACGCGCCGCGGTAGTCAGTCGGTCGGTCGCGGCACCCGAGCGATTGGGAGGCTGAACCCAATCGTGGTGTGGATCGTGGGTCCGTATGGAGCGACATCCCGTCGCGGCCCCACCGCAGGAAGGACCCACCGCCCATGATCGACCACGGCCTGGCCACCGGCACGACACCACCTCGTCTCGCGCGGTCGCTGACCGCGTCGGGGCAACTGATCAGCCGTTACGGGCTGGTGGTCGTCCTGGCCTGGATCGGGTTCGGCAAATACGTGAAGATGGAGTCGCGGGTGCTCATCGAGCACAACCCGCTGATAAGCTGGATCTACCACGTGCTCAGCGTCACCGAGGTGGCGCGCGGCCTGGGGTCGATGGAAATCGTTGCGGCGCTACTTATTGCGCTGCGCCCGGTATGGCCCCGCGCATCGGCGATCGGCAGCGCGCTGGCGGTGGTGCTCTTCATGGGAACGCTGAGCTTCCTGTTCACCACTCCCGGGGTGGTCTCCACGCACGCCGCCGGCCTGCCCGTGTTGTCCGCACTGCCGGGCCAGTTCCTGCTCAAGGATCTCGTTTTGATCGGCGTTGCGGTGTGGACCCTCGGCGACTCGCTTGCGGCGCGAAGAGCGTTCCCCTGATCAGTTCCTTGGCCGAAACCAGCGTGGCCGCGTAGGCATCCGGGGTCAGGTGGGCCGCGCGCTCCATCAGACCGCGGGCCAGCGCATAGATTGCGTCGACCGCGCCGTCCGGTTCGGTGTCCGGTGGCAGCGTGTTCCGCGCCCGGGCCTCGTCGAGGATTTGATCGATGATGTCGCGCAACGCTTTTAACCCGGGGTTGCGCGCCCGGCCGCGGCGTGGGTGGGCGGCCCCTTCGGCCCGCATCGCCCGATCGAACGCGGCCAGGTGCGGGTACTCGCGCAGCAGCCCGTGCATCTCGTCCAGCACCGCCTCCATCCGGTCCATGGCGTCGCCGGCTAGGGCGGCGGCGGCCCGCAACCGGGCGGCCGCGATCTCGTCGATGTGCTGTGCGGTCGCCGCGAGCAACGCGGACTTGTTCGGGAAATAGTGATACAGGCTGCCGCTGGTCATCTCGGCGGCCTTGGCGATCTCGCGAATCGTCGCCCTGGAGTAGCCCACTTCGGCCACGCAGCGCATGGCCGCGACGATGATGCGGGCCCTGGTCTGTGCACCGCTGGCGCCCACTGGGCGGCCCAGCGGCGACGACGTCGCGGTCCTGCGGTCACTCACCGCGCACCTCCGCGCCGCAGCCGGGCCATAATTGATCAGACGATTATATTCGACGAGGTCGGCCGACGGGACGCAGGAGTGACGACATGGTGACGGGTGCGCAGCTGGGCCGCCCGGTCGGTGCCAGTGGCGAGGAGACCCGCCGGCGGATCATCGTCGCCACCATGCGCTGCGTGGCGCGGGTGGGCTACTCCAAGACGACCATCCGCGAGATCGCCCGCACCGCGGAGGTGACCAGTGCCAGCCTGTACAACTACTTCCCGAACAAGTCGGCGTTGATCAGGGCGGCCGTCGCGGCCAGAACCGACGTCGCGCTGCCACGGCTGCGCCGGGCCGCCGCCCGTCCCGGAGACGCCATCGACCGGATCGAGGCGGTGCTCGACGAATCGGGCCAGTTGATGCGGGAGTTCCCAGACCTCGCGGCTTTCGAGTGGGCGATCCGGGCCGAAAGCGCGGTTGCCCTCGACTCCGAACAAGCCGGCAACGGCGGGTTTACGGCGTTTCGCGACATCATCGACGGCATCTTGAAGGGCGCCCCGCAGGGTGCCTCCGAGGCGATCTACTCGTTGATCTACGGCCTCACCGAGCTGGGGGCGTCGCTGCCTCCCGAGGAGTACCAGGCGGCGCTGCGCTCGGCGAAGAAGCTGATCAGGGGAACGCTGCTGGGTCCGAGCGGCCGGAGGTCGGAGGGGCCGGCACGGCCGCGGGCTCGGCATCGCGGTCGCGCGGACCATTGATATGATCAATTGATTGATTATATAGTCGGGGTCACGATGAGGAAGTCGATGCCGTGACCGACACCGTGGGCGTGACGTTCGACGTCGACGCGCTGCGGCGGCGCTACGCCGAGGAGCGGGCGCGGCGCCTGCGCCCCGACGGGATCGCGCAGTACGTGGAGACGGCGGGCGCCTTCGCCCGATTCGCCGAGGACCCGTGGGTGGATGGAACGTTCACCCGTGCGCCGCTCACCGACGAGGTGGACGTCGCGGTCATCGGCGCGGGTTTCGGCGGGCTGCTGACGGGCGCGCGGCTGCGAGAGCACGGCGTCGACAGCGTGCGGTTGATCGACCGAGCGGCCGACGTGGGGGGCACCTGGTACTGGAACCGCTACCCGGGGATCGCCTGCGATGTCGAGTCCTACGTGTACATGCCGCTGCTGGAGGAGCTCGGCTATCTTCCCTCGGACAAGTACGCCAGGGGCTCGGAGATCTTTGCGCACTGCCAGCGCGTCGCCGAGCGCTACGACCTCTACCGCGACGCCTGCCTGCGGACCGAGGTGCACGAGATACGTTGGGATGCAAAGACTTCGCGCTGGATCATCCGGACCAATCACGGCGACGAGATGCGGGCCAAGTTCGTCTCCATGGCCAACGGCTATCAGGCCAAACCCAAGCTGCCGGGGATCGAGGGTCTCGGTCGCTTTCGCGGCAAGGCCTTCCACACCAGCCGGTGGGATTACGGCTACACCGGCGAGAGGCTGGAGAACCTCGCCGGAAAGCGCGTCGGCATCATCGGCACGGGCGCGACGGCAGTCCAGTGCGTCCCGCACCTCGCCGCGGCCGCGCAGCGCCTGTTCGTCTTCCAGCGCACGCCGTCCTCGGTCGACGTGCGAGCCAATCGGCCGACGGATACCCAGTGGGCCAACACATTACGGCCCGGTTGGCAGCGCGAACGCATCCGGAACTTCCAGGTCCTGACGGCCGGCGGGCAGGCCGAGGAAGACCTGGTGGCCGACGCGTGGACAAGCATCACCCGGAAACTTCCGGTCATGCGCCAAGACGGCGACGGCGCACCGGGGCTCAACATCGAGCTGGCCGACTTCGCGAAGATGGAGGAGATCCGGGCGCGAGTCGACGAGATCGTGGCCGACCCCGCCACCGCCGAGGCGCTCAAACCCTGGTATGGATACTTCTGCAAGCGCCCCTGCTTTCACGACGATTATCTGCAGACGTTCAACCGTGACAATGTCACCCTGGTCGACACCCGGGGCCGCGGGGTGGAGCGCATCACCGAGGACGGCGTCGTGGTCGACGGAGTGAGCTACGAACTCGATTGCCTGATTTTCGCGACGGGTTTCGAGGTGGGAACCGACTATTGCCGGCGCACGGGGTTCGAGCTGATCGGCCGCGACGGCGTGACGCTGACCGACCGGTGGCGCGACGGCGTGCGCACGTTTCAGGGGCTGTGCGCCAACGGCTTTCCGAATTGTTTCATCGAAAGCATCGCCCAGGCCGGGCTCACGGTGAACTTCCCTTACCTGCTGGACGTGCAGGCGAGCCATGCCGCGTGGATCATCGCCTGGGCGCTGGCTCGCGGCGTCACCGAGATCGAGGCGTCACCCGCCGCCGAAGCCGCCTGGGTCGACATGGTGGTGGCCCGTTCATCCGCGACCGCCGAGCGGGCGAAGACCTGCACCCCGGGCTACTACAACCGGGAAGGCAAGGCGGACGCCAAGACTCGGCAGGGCAGCTTCTTCATCGGCGCTCCGACCGAATACGACGACATCTTGACGGCATGGCGGGCCGCCGGGGACATGGAAGGGCTCGAGATTCGCGGGGCCGGCCCGTGAAGTACGTCCTCGGGCGAGCCCGGGCCGCGACGCGGCACCGGCCCTCACCGAAGGTGGCGATCATCGGGGCCGGGTTCGGCGGTCTGGGAACCGCCGTGGCGCTGCGCCGCGCAGGCATCGACGACCTGACGATTATCGAGGCCGACGCCGGGGTCGGGGGCACGTGGCGGCGCAACACCTATCCCGGTGCCGCCTGTGACATCCAGAGCCACCTGTATTCGTTTTCGTTCGCGCCCAACAAGTCCTGGACGCGAACCTACGCGCGACAGCCCGAGATCCTGGCCTACCTGGAGTCGGTGGCCGACGAGTTCGACCTGCGTCGCCACCTCATGCTGCACACCCGGGTCGACACGATCCGCTGGAATGCCGATACATGGCAATGGGACTGCCGGCTGCAACGCTCCGGGCGCACCGCCACCCTGTCCGCCGACGTCGTGGTCTGCGCGGTGGGTCTGTTCGGGTCGCTCAAGCTGCCCGATATCGCCGGCCTGAACGACTTCGCCGGCGCGCTCATGCACACCGCCCAGTGGGATCACACCATCGATTTGGCCGGCAAGAACGTGGCGGTGATCGGCACGGGAGCCAGCGGCGTGCAGGCCGTTCCCGAGCTGGCCAAAATCGCCGACCGCGTGACGGTGTTCCAGCGCACCCCGCCGTGGATGGTCCCCAAGGACGACCGCCCCTACAGCCCAAGCGAATTGGCGCAATTCCGGCGCAACCCTTTGGCTACCCGCCGCACGCGCTGGCAGATCTGGAAGTTTCAGCACGACAATACCGCGACCTTCGCCGACGACCCCGTCGTCACCGAGCGCACCCGGATCGCAACGTCGTTCCTGGAGCGCACGGTGGCCGACGAGCGGCTCCGGCGGGCACTGACACCGGACTACCCGTTCCGCTGTAAGCGGGTGCTGCTCGGTGACGACTACTACCGGGCCTTGCAGCAAGACCATGTCGACCTCGTCACCACCCCCATCGACCGCGTCACCGAGACGTCGGTGGTCACCAAGGCCGGCCAGCGCGTCGACGTCGATGCGATCGTGCTGGCCACCGGATTTGAGACGTCGCGCTACCTGTCGGGGATCGACGTGATCGGGACCGGGGGACAGCGCCTGCACGAGCGCTGGGGACCCGATCCCAGCGCCTACTTGGGCGTCGCGGTCAGCGGATTCCCGAACTTCTTCATGCTCTACGGTCCCAACACCAACCAGGGCGGCAACTCGATCGTCTACATCCTCGAGGCCGGCGCGCGACTGGTCGCCAGCGCGGTGAGTCGGGTGGCACGCCGGGGTGGATACGTCGACGTGCGCCCGGAAGCCGAAAGGCGATACAACGACCAGCTTTCCGCTGACCTCGAGCGCACCATCTGGACCCGGTGCGACAGTTACTTCCGCTCGCCCACCGGACGCATCGTGACCCAATGGCCCTACACCGAGCTGGAATACGCCCGCCGCACCTGGCGCCTGCGGCCACGAGACTGGTTGCACCACTCAGGAGGTGCTCTGCCGCTTTCGAGTGGTCCTCGGCATATCCATCTTCGCGGCTTCCTCGGTAGCGATCCTGCCTGCCACGTTGTCAATCGCCCTGCGGAACGCCTGCATGCCGAGACCGATCCCCAGGGACCGTAACCGGATCGTCTTGTCGGCGATCGCGGGCCAATCGTCGATGGGTAGCCCGGCGTGCAGGAAGGGCTCCCAGATTTCGTCGCGATAGAGCTCGACGAGCGCCTGCATGCTCGCGATCTGATGATCGGAGATGTGGGTGAGGGCTCGAGCGATCTTGTCCAAGGGCAGGCCGATGGCGACGAGCTTCTCGACGTAATCGAAGGTTCTGGTGTCGGTGATGATGAGCAATTCGTCGTCCACGACGTCGATCAGCCCGCACTCCGCCAAGTATCGCTCCGCGTCGGCGCCGAACTGTTCGGCCAGGTCGGCCCGTTTCATCTCCATCGATCCGGTGAGGTTGGCGGGGCTGAGCACTTCCCAGGCGAGCCGGCGTACCTCGGGCGCCGACTCACCTGACTGCTCCAGAATCCGGCGGATGACGTCGAGCGGAAAACCCTGCACGCGAAGCGATTTGATGCGTTCAATGTGTGAGATGTGGTCGTCGTTGTAGATCCCGATCCGACCGCGGCGCTGTGGCGGTGGTACCAGGCCGAGGGTTTGCCACTCGCGAACGTTTCGCGCCGTCATATCGACGCGGCGCGCGAGCTCGTCGATCGTCATGTCCATTGCAATAACCATTGTCGATTACGGAGATTTACGTTACGGTCCTGTGCGTAACAGTACCAGGACGGGTGATCGATGACGCTCACTGACGGGGTTCGCTTCACCGGCTCGGCGGCGCGCACGCTGGCCGGCGCCGTGTTGGCCAATGCGACAGGCGGCCGCCGGCGCTCGCCGATCGATGCGCCCATCACGGCGTACGACCCGCTGGACGCGGCGACGGCGGCCCAACCGCACTCGGCCTACCGCCAATTGCACGCCGGGCCTCGGGTGCAGTACAACCCGAAGCGCAGAGTGTTCGTCCTGAGCCGGTTGGAGGATGTCCGGGCCGCCGCTCGCGACGACGCCAACCTGTCCAGTGCCGACGGGCCGATGCTGACCCGGATACGCACGCCCATCTTGGTCTCGCTCGACGGTGCGGAACACGCCCGGCAGCGGCGCCAGGTGCTGCCGGCCTTCACCAAGTCCGCGCTTGACGGCTGGCGTCCGATCATCGACCGGTTGGCCGCGGAGACGGTCCACGAAGTCTTGGCCGACCCGGGTTGCGACGTGGTGCAGCGGCTGGCGATACCGATGCCGGTACGCCTGATCGCCCAGTTGCTGGGTGTTCCCGACACCGACGTCGACGATTTCCGGCGATGGTCGGAAGCGGCGGTACAGATCACCGATATCGACCTCACGGCGCGCGGTGTCCGCAAGCTCGCCGGGTCGTTGCGCGGTTCCTGGGCGATGCACCGCTATTTCACCAGGCAGTTCGCCGTGGGTGGATTGAAGGGCTCCGACACGATCCTGGGCCGGCTGTTGGCCGAGAACCAGGCCGGCTCCCTGCCCGACCGCGAGCTGTTCTATTTCGCGATGCTTCTGCTTCTGGCCGGCAATGAGACCACCACCAATCTCCTTGGCGGCATGTTCGACACGCTGGCCGCACACCCGGAGCAGTATGACCTGCTGCGCGCCAATCCGGACTTGGTGCCGATGGCGGTCGAGGAATTACTGCGCTATCTGTCACCCGCGCAGAACGTGTACCGCACCGCGCTCAGCGACTACCGGGTCGGCGACGCCACGATTCCAGCGCATGCGCGGATCATGCTCTCGATCGGCGCCGCCAATCGGGATCCGCTGGCTTTCGACGATCCCGACACGTTTCGGGTGGATCGAAATCCCAGCCAGCACATGACTTTCGGGTTCGGCGCGCACCTGTGTATCGGAGCGCAATTGACCCGCATGGAGGCCCAGGCGGTGCTGCGTGAGCTCGTTAGGCGAGTACAGCGGATATCCGTAGTGGGTGCACCTCGGTGGTCTACCAACAGTTTGCTGCGGGGACCGACGCACCTCGCGGTCCGCCTGACTCCGGCCTGAGATTCGCAGGCACTGGCGGGATCGGTCAGGGCCACAGGTCTTCTCACCGGGCAGGGTTTTCGGCAACCTCGATATCGCCGGCCGCGGCCGCCGCGCGCAGGCGATGAAAGTCTTCCAGCGACTTGTCGGCATATGTGTATGACCATTCGGCGACCGCATGGTGCACCGTGGCGTTGGTGCCCACGTACCCGCGCAGGATTGACGCATTAGCGCTCTGCGAGTGTGCCCGCGCCAGCAGCACCGCACAGGCAACGACGTATTCGCCGAACGTGGCGGCCGACATGGCGCCGATGTCGACGCTGCCCTTCATGTCGTGGAACTGACGGACGTAGTAGTCGCGGCCGTCCTTGCGCGTCGTACCGAGGAACACGTCCGACATCGCCTGCAGGATCTGCTGGCCATCGATGACGCGCACGCCCTGTCCCTTGGCCGCGACGGCGGCGTTCAGGCTTTCCGGCTGAGCCCATCCGCCGTATTCGTCGAGCACCGATCGGGTGGCCTCTTTGATCTGCAGGATGAGCGGCGTGCCGTTGGGACCGACCAGGATGATCAGGTAACACCGGGTGCCGACGCTGCCGACGCCGACCACCCGCAGCGCGACATCCGTGATGCGAAAGTGTGACAGCAGTAGCGCCACGTCGGCCGGGACGGCGGCCAGATACTCCTGAACCGCCTCCACCAACGGCGCCTCGGTCTCCTCGTCGACGTGCGTAAGCAGCGGGGGCGCCTCCCTCAACCGCGGTGTTCCGTCCGGCCCAATCTCGGTGATTTGCTTGAAGACTCGCGCTGACGTCCGGGTCCGCGCCCGGGATGTCGCTTTCTGGATGACGCCCTGCAGGCTCTTGGATACCTTCCCGGTGTAGTGCTCGGGCTCCACCCGCAGGTAATAGCGATCCAGAACGTTCATCTCCTCGAGCATCGCCTCCAGGCTGGTCTGGTAGCCCGCCAAAGCCTGTTCGACACAGCGGCGGATCGCCTTGGCGGGGTATCCGGCATGGCGGCCCCCGATGATCGCGCTGGTAACCAGACGCTTGACGTCCCACTCCGCGGGTGCCACGGCGGTTTCGTCGAAGTCGTTCAGGTCGAAGACGATTGATCGGTGCGGTGCGGCGTACAGGCCGAAGTTTGACACGTGAGCGTCACCGCAGCACATGATCTCGATGCCGCTGGAGGGGCTGGCGGCAAGGTCGGCGGCCATGACCGCCGCCGAGCCTCGGTAGAACGAAAATGGGTCGGCGAGCATCCGGGCGAACCGCAGCGGAACGAGTTCGCTTAGCCGGCCGGCATTTTGGGCAACGAGAATCTCGACAGCGGATCGGTTGGCGGGGATAAGCTGTGCGAGCGCGCGCCGCGGGACGGTCTTTCGCAGCGCTCGACCGCGCGCCACATCCTCGCCGGGGATCTCGAGTTCGATGAGGCGGTCACGCAACACCCGTTGCGGCATTCGATCAGCATATTCCCGACGAGAGAATCCGCGAGGCCTGTCTTCAGCTGGCCGGGCTTCCGGCCTTGATGGCCGCGATGACGCCGCCGTCGACGAGCAGGTCGGTACCGGTGATGAACGACGCGTCGGGGCCGAGCAGGAACGCGGTGGCTGCGGCGATGTCGTCCGGGGTTCCCAGGCGCCCGGTCGCGGACATGGCGACCATCGCGCGCATGCCCTCGCCGACGGGGGAGGCGAGTTCCTGTTGGCCCATGGGCGTGGAGATCACACCCGGGCTGATGGAGTTGATGCGCGCCCCCCGCCGGCCCCAATGCGCGCTGGCGGCGCGCACACGGATGTGGTTGGCCTGCTTGGCGATTGGATAGGCAAAGTTCGGGTCGGTGACGCTGCTGATGAAATCCAGCTCCAGCAGTTCGCCGGGCGGGTTGTGCGCCAGCGCCCGCTCCTGGTCGGCTGGAAGCGGCGGAAACATGTGGCCCGCCATGCTGGCGATGACGACACCCGCTCCGCCCGGCGCGACGACGTCGCCGAATTCCTGCAGCACCAGCGCGGTGCCCAGCAGGTCCACGGCCAGGATCGCCTCAGCCGGTGCCTGCGACGGGGACAGCCCCGCGGTGTGTGCCACCTGCGTGACCGCACCCAGGGAAGCGGCGTGCTCGGCGAGCGTGCGCACCGATTCCGGCGACGCGACGTCGACGCGGCGGCTTTCGACGTGATGGCCGTCCGCGGATAACGATTCGCTGACCGATGCCAGAGTCTGTTCGTTGTAGTCGGCCAGCAGGACCGTCTTGCCGGCGCCGAGCCGCCGGGCGATCGCCTGCCCCATGCCACCCACACCGATGACGGTCAACACTTCGCGAGCCACGCTGCTCCAAACGTAGTTAGGCCAACCCCGCGATGTTAGAGGCCGTGACCGTCTTCGGCGGGATGGGGGTGGCCGGTGTGGCGCACGGCCCGCCCGATGAACGGTGCCTGGACGGTGCTGACCAGGTGGCGGCGGTTGACGATCAACCCGACGATGGCCACCGCGGTGTACACACCACAGAGCACCAGCCGCCCCGGCGTCGAAACGATCGGGAACTGGACGACGAACAACGCCAGCAGCGCGCAGGCCGACGCCCGGTGGAAACGCAGCCCCAGGATCAGGGCGACGCCCATCAGGGTCTGCGTGGCGGTCAGCAGCACCTCCTCGACCTGGCGCGAATCGAGCACCAGGGAGGGTCCACCCCCGCCGAGGATGTGGGCGACGGGCAACGACCCGATCAGCAGCGTCCACTGGTTGACCTTGGAGGAGATCAGGGTGGCGATCGCCGCCGTGCCTTTTCCGCGAGTGGCGAAGATGACCGCGATGATGAACTCGGGGGCTTCGGAAGCCAGCGGGGCGAGCCACTGGACGAGCAGGAAGCGGTCGATGCCCAGCTCCGTACCGGCCGCGACCAGATTGTCCGCGAATGGCTTGGCGCACAGCACAATCACCGCGCCCGACGCCAAGAACAGACCGACGACGGCGATGCGGCGCACGCGATCGGGCAGCTCCCCGAGCGCGGCGGCGGTGCCGATGAGCTCGGGCTCTTCCACGTCACCGTGACCGATCTTGTAAAGGTAGAAACCGAACCAGGCCAGCAGGACCAACCCGAGCGCCAGGTGGATCTGCCCGGTCGCCGGCATGACGAATGCGAGCACGCCGGCAACGAGCAGAAACCCGAGTTCGACGCGATTGGCCGGCTCGAGCGCCACTGCGGCGGATTTCGGGGCGGAGCCTCGGGGGCCCGCCTTGCGGGCCACGATGATGCTGACCAGCACCACGACGGGCCAGCCGAGTCCCATCAATAACCGGTTGGAACCGGTCATGTTGGCGGCGGCGTACTGGGTGTAATCCGGGTTGTGCCCGGACACGTAGGCGTAATAGAGGTCGACGGCGTACTCGGGCAGCACCGCCACCAGGGCGAGAACCGCGATCGCCAGGCCGCCGGAGACGTCGATCTGCGCCGCTTCGGCGGCCCACGCCAGCAGGAAACTGGCCGCCACCACGGCCGCCCCATAGGTCAGCAGCGCGGCGACCGGGTCCAAGTGCAGGCCGGCGATCCTGACCACTGCCGCCGGGGCGATGAACGCCGCCGTGATCAGGGCCGAGCGGATCATGGTCAGCCGCGCGCGTGCCGGCGTCGAGACTGTGGCGGCGGGCCTGTCGGTGGCCAGCATCGTCATCCTTTGATTCGAGAGGGGTGCCGGTCGTTGAGGGCGTGGAGTCGCGGCCGTGGTTTGACCCGCTCGCTCAAACCTACCCGCGCGACAGGAAGCCAGCAACGTGGCACCTAGGCGAAGAGTCTGCACGCCGAGGACCATCTTTGCTGGCTAGCGTGGCCGATCCGCAAAGTTAGGGTCGCCTGATCTGAAACTTTGGCAAACCTCGTGCGAGGCATGCCGGGGTTGCTGGGCCGCCGCGGCGGGGCGGCTCGATGAGTTTCGAACGAGTGCCCTGCGCCGAAGAACCGTGGACCGTCAACATCCACTACGACGCATTGCTGGAGTCCAAGGTTCCGCGCGCCGCACGGTGTGTTCTCGACGTCGGTTGCGGGGACGGGTTCCTCGCCGCCCGCCTGAGCCGGCGGGTGCCGGAGGTGATTGCGCTGGACCTCGACGGACCCGTGCTGTTACGGGCTCAGGCTCGGTTCGCCGCGGCGCCGGTCCGGTGGGTGCAGGGCGACGTGATGACCGCCGATCTGCCCCGAGCGCGGCCGCTCTAAGGCCGGGCGCTGATCTGCTGGCGCGCGCCGGGTTAACCCGCGGGACCCATGGCCGCGGCGCTGGCGTGCTTCATCAGTTCGACGATCTGATTACGGGTCAGCGACCCCATCATCTGCACCGCGGCGCGCATGTCTTCGCCCACCATCCAGGTCGGACCGTTGGACAGGTTCTCGAACGCCTCGCCGATGACATCCGCCACGGCGGCCGTCCCGGGCGGCACGACGTCGGGCGAGCTGATCTGCCCGCGGCTGTATTCGAGTTGCCGCAGCGCCGGCGTATCGGTCTTGCCCAGGATCAGGCCCAGGACGTCGACGCCCTTGTCATGCAACTCGGCCCACAGCGCCTCGGCAAAGACCATGTCGAACGCTTTGGAGGCACCGTAGGCGACCATGTTGGGCCCGCCGGCCAAGCCGGCGCCGGACCCGAAGATGACGATTCCGCCGCGGCCCCGCTCGACCATGGCGGCGGCGAAGTGGTGGCACAACTGCATCGGCACCATGCAGTTGCGTTGCACCATCGCTTCGGCCGCCTCGATCGGGTTGGCGAGGAAGGGCTTGAAGTTCGGGTCGGCACCGGCGCAATACACCAGGAACCCGATCTCGAGGTCGCCGGTCGCCGCGGCGATCGCCGACGCCGCGCCGGGCTCGGCGAGATCGATGGCCAGGGTGCGGGTTTCGACCGCGTGCTGCGACTTGATCTCCGCCGCAACGTGATCCAGGACGGACTGGCGCCGGCTCAACAGCACGATGTTGACGCCTCGCGCGGCGATCCCGGTGGCGAACGCCGCGCCCAGGCCGTCGGACGCGCCGGCGACGAGTGCCCACGGTCCGTATTTGGTTGCAAACGTCACCTAAGGGCTCCCAACGGTGGTCAGTCGAACCTGGGTGTACCGGCGGCGCGCGATGCGCCATCCGGCTTCGGTGCGGACGATCTCGTCGTCGTAGAAACCTATCGCGTTGACGCCAGAGGTGTTGTCGGCCACCAAGATCAGGCCGTCGATGTAGGTGCGGGCGGCGGCCTTGTCGCCGTCGAGCGTGATGGCCAGGTTGCTCAGCCGGTGCATGGTGCGGCCCGCCAGCGCGTGCACCTGTTCCATGAAGTCGGTGACGGCGTCGACGCCCTGCCACTTGCCGATCACGCCGTAGTCCAGCTGGCAGTCGTCGGTGAAGACGGTCCGGAACAGCGCCCAATCGCGGCGGTCGATCCCGGTGGCGTAGCGCACCAGGAGGTCCGCGATGTCTTGACGGTCGTCTCGCTCACTCATGCGACGTCTCCGTTCGGGTGAACGACGACGCGCGGCGGCCCGTCGGACCTGCGGGCCAGCTCGAGCGCGTCGGGGACTTCGTCGAGGCCGATTATTCTGCCGACGCTCGGCAGTGGGTCCAGCCGTCCCGCCGTGATGGCGTCGAGGGTTCCGTACCAGTCCTGCGGGTGTGGGCCGCCGCCGAATTGGATGGTCACGCCCTGGCGGGTGGCGGTGGTGACGTCCAGCGTGTCACCGGTGTACCAGCCGCCCGCGCAATAGATCCTGGTTGACATCTCGGCGGACTCGACGATGTTCTGGATGAGCCCGGCGGCGCCGACGCACTCGAAAACCACCGCCGGCCCGGGCAATCCGCGTTCGGCTCGAACCTCCCGGAAGGCGTCGAACGCCGACTTCTCGGCGGGATTCACCGCGACGTGAGCGCCGAATTCACGCGCCAGCGTGAGGCGGTCGGCCTTGTAGTCGGCCACCACGATCGGTGCGATGGAGCGGCCGGCCAGGGCGGCGACGGCGGAAAGACCGATCGCGCCCGCGCCGATGACGATCGGGATCTCGCCGGGTTGGATGCGCGCCGACCTCACGTAGAACTCGCCGACGGCGAACGCATCGGTCAGCGCCACCGCGTCGCTGGCGACGTCGCCCGGGACCGGTTTGGTCGCCACCTCCGAAACCACCAGCAGCTCACCGAAGCTCCCTTGGGCCTCCGGGTGCTGGCCGATGATGCGCATGCCTCCGGCGCCGCCGTCGACGAGGCGCACGGGCATGGCCGTCACCCGCGAGCCCACCGCGAACTGCTCGGTGCAGCCGGGACCGTGCGCGACGACCTCGCCGACGAACTCGTGGCCGAGCACGATGTCGCGGTCCGGGTCGTACAGTGACCGGCCCGTCGGGTCGTCGACGGCCAGTTCGGGGTGGTCCATGAAGTGCACATCGGACGCGCAGATCGCGGTGCTCAGCGTCCGCAGCAGCAACTCACCCGGCCCGGGCGTCGGGTCCGGCGTCTCGCGGACCTGCAGCGTGCCATCCCTCAACACAACCGCGCGCAATGAATCCTCGTTTATTTCTCGAATAATCGATATATAATTTCGAATGTTCGCAGTAACTGTATGAATCTCGTCGCGAAGGAGTCAAGCCATTCGCGGATCGTCGTCGGCGCCGACCTCCCGCGTGCTCGACATTGTCGAGCTGCTGGCGCGGTCCGCGCACGCCCGGTTGCGGTTCTCCGACATCGTGCGCGAGCTCGACCTCACTCAGGCGACCGCACACGCGATCCTGAAGACGCTGTGCGACCGCGGTTGGGCCAGCCGCGATCCCGTCGCCAAAACATTCACCCTGGGTCCGGCGCTCGCCGTGGTGGCCGCGCGGACGGACACCGCGCGCCCGCTCGCACACGCCGCACGCTCGGCGGCGCTGCGACTTGCCCGCGAAGTCGGGTACGCCGGCTCGGTGGTCGAGCGATTCGGTGATTCGTTGGTGGTCACCGCCTTCGAGGGTGACCCCGCAACGCAGCCGGCGGGCATTCCGGGCGATCGGATCCCCTACGCGCCGCCGTTCGGCGTCGCGCTCGCCGCCTGGGACACCGAAGAGGAACAACGGGCGTGGGTGCGCCGCGGGGCGGGCGACAACACCGATCGGATCCGGCGCCTCGAACGCGTCTTGGAGCACACGCGGCAGCGGGGATATGACGTGGACTGGACGACGCCCGCGCTCGCGCAGGCCGTCCAGGTCGTCGGCACGCTGGACAGCCACGAGATGCCCACTCCGGTTCGGCACATCCTCGATCAGCTACTCGTCGAGTTCAGCACCATCGGCTTCCTGTCGGACGACAATCCCGGGCGCCGCAAACAGCCCGTCGTCACCATCGCCGCACCGGTTTTCGACCATCACGGGCGAGCCGCCCTGATGCTGGCGGTGCATCCGCTGTGTCCGCTCAGCGCGCGACAGATCCGCGTCATCGGAGACAAGCTCACCGGCGAAACCGCGGCCATCGTGAAATCACAGCAGCCCACGGCGGATCGCGCCGTATAGGTTAGCCGTACGGAAACGGGGGTGACCGTAGGGTGTTGAGGTGCTGACAAGCGGTGCGGTGGTGTGCGGGTACCGCATCGAGCGGGTGCTGGGGACGGGCGGCATGGGGACGGTGTATCTGGCGGCCGACCCGAACCTGCCGCGCCAGACCGCGCTGAAGGTGCTCTCGGCGGAACTGTCGCGGGATCCCGATTTCCGGGCCCGCTTCATTCGCGAGGCCGACACGGCGGCGTCGCTCGAGCACCCCCACATCGTGTCGGTATACAACCGCGGGCAGACCGAAGACGGTCAGCTGTGGATCGCGATGCAATTCGTCGATGGCATCGACGCCGATGCCGCTCTGCGCGACGGGACCATGGCGCCACAGCGCGCCGTGCACATCATCACGCAGGTCGCCAGGGCGCTCGACTTCGCCCACGCCCGCAACGTGGTGCACCGCGACATCAAACCGGGCAACTTTCTGCTGTCGGGCCCGATCGGTCCCGACGAGCGAGTCCTGTTGGGCGATTTCGGAATTGCCCGCGCCTTCGACGACGTCGGGCTGACCGCGACCGGCTCGGTGATGGCCACCGTCGCCTATGCGGCCCCAGAGGTGTTGTCCGACGCGCCGATCGACGGCCGCGTCGACATCTACTCGCTGGGTTGCGCGTTGTTTCGGCTGCTGACCGGCCACACACCGTTCCCGGCCAGCAATGGGGCGGCCGCGGTCATGATGGGGCATCTTTTCAGCCCGCCGCCGCGGGTGACCGACGCCGTGCCGTCGTTGCCCGCCGCGCTGGACCGGGTGATCGCCATCGCGATGGCCAAGGACCCGGCCGCCCGGTTCGGCTCGGCCGGGGAACTCGCCGCCGCGGCGGCAGGCGCGCTGCGCGACCCCGCGCGCCGGGCGCCGCTGCCGCCCATCCCGAGCGGTCAGGTCGCCCCCTACCCCGTCGGGTCCCCAACGCCACCCTGGTGGGAGCACAGCGGACAGCGCACGCTGGCGCCGGGGGCCGGACCGCCCGCGGTGCGGCGCCGGCGCCGATGGGGGTTGATTGGTGCCGCGTCGGCCGCGGTGGTGTTGGTCGCCGCCGCAACAGTCACCCTGCTGGTATGGCCCGATCGCAAGGCCGCGGGCCCGAGTGGTGACCCGGGCGCGGCGGCCTCAGCGTCGGCGCAGGGACCGCCGGCCACCAACATCACCGCCGCCCAGCTCCGTGCGATCCTGCTGACGGCCGATCAGATCCCGGGCGGCGCCAACGGAGGCCGGCTGGTCCTCGAGCGTGACAGCGCGACGTTGTCCGACGATTCCGCGACCCTGGACAACGCGCAGTGTGTGGGGGCCTGGGCGCCCGCGCAGCTATCGGCATACGCCGCCAGCGGCTACACCGGCGTGGCCGCCCAGTTCCTTCGGGCGCTGAACGAACCGGAGTCGCAGGACAGCGTGAGCCAGGCGGTCATCGCCTTCCCGGAGGGCAAGGCGGGATCGTCGCTCGTCACACAGCGCGGAGAATGGGCCCTGTGCGGCGGAAAAACCGTCACCGTGACCCCACCGGGCTCGCCCGGCCAGGCCTGGGAGTTCGCCCAGCCCACCATCGCTTCCGGGGTCGTCGTCCTGGCGGCCACCCTGCGCGGGGGCAACGCCTCCTGTCAGCATGGGATGCAGGTGCGCGGCAACGTCATCATCGACATTCGGCAATGCCGCGCCGCCGGGGGTGCAGACGTCACGGGACTGGTCATCGCGACGGCCGCCAAGGTGCCCCGGCAATGAGGGAGGCAGGGAGGGGAATGAGCGCACCGACAAAGACGCTCGTCACGGCCGCAGCGGCGCTGGCCTTCGCCGCGATCATCGCCTCCTGCTCCGTGGTGACCGGCGGCACTCCAGCGCTTCCGCACACCTCGACATCGGCGAGCGCTGCGGCCCCGGCGAACCCGTCCGTGTCGCCGGCTCCGCCGTCCGACGAGGACCAGATCCGTCAGACCGTCATGGCGTTTCAAGACGCCTACAACACCCAGAACTGGAGCGCCTACACCGAACTGATGTGCTCGGCGATGCGAGCCGAATTCACCGGGCCCACCATGGATTACCTCAAGAAGAGCCGCACCCAGAACGGGCTCACCACCGTCAAGATCACCTCGGTCGCGATCAGCGGCGACACCGCCACCGTGGCGATGGACGCCCAGAACGAGGCGCTGGGCTCGGGCTCGGTCAGCTTGCCGCTGAAGCACGAAGACGGCTGGAAGATCTGCAAACCGTGACAGGCCCGGTGCCGCGGGCGAAACGAGTTCTCGTCGCGGCGCTCCTCGCCGCCGTCCTGGTTGCCTGCCAGCACACCACCGCGGGCACCGCGTCGCCGGCGCGATCGAACCCGTCGCCCGCGGTGAGCCCCTCCGCGCTCGACCCGGGCAAGTACCCGACCAGCCCGTTGCCCCCGCTCGGCGCCGCCGGTTCCGACCAAGCCGGTCGGCTCGTCGAAGGCCGCCGCATGGCCGATTACGTCGTGGGGCCCTGGCAGACCGACCCCGCCCTGAGTGCCCCGGGCTCCACCAGCGCGGCGACCGTCATCACCGCCTTCGAGCAGCTCTCCAAGGTGGTCTGGACGCCGATCATGGGTGGCGCCTTCAACCTCCCGTTCGTGGTGGGGTTCTCCTCCGAGCGGCAATCACCCGGACCGAACCCCCAGATGTCGCTGCGCAACGCCGTCCTGCGCTTCGCCAACCCGGCCAGCGCGGCCTCGGCCGCCCAAGGCATGCAGGCCAGGGCGATGAGCATGCCCCGACTTCCCAGCGCCACGCCCATCGTGACCGAGCCCGAGCGGGCCATCCCCGTGCCGGGCCATCCCGACGCCGCCGCGGCGCTGCTGACCTTCCAGGACGGCGCGCAGACGGTGCGCGAACTGTCGGTGTTCACCGCGCACGGACCCTACCTGCTCGTCCAGGTCGCGCGCTGCGCCGGCGGACCGGACTGCGAAGCCCCGTTGGCCGCCCGCACGATTGACCGCCAGATACCTCTGATCGACACGTTTGCGCCCACCGACGCCAACCAGTTCGCCGCGCTTCCGCTGGACCCCACCGGTCTGGTCGCCCGCACCCTTCCGCTGCCGGCGGACCAAACCACCCCGATGTCCGGGGCCGCCTACCAGACGGCCGGCGCGCTGCACCTGGAAGACGACCCCGTCCAGGTCGGTCCCGCCCTGGCCGCGGCCGGGGTGGACTTCGCGTCGGTCAACCTGGCCACCCTGTACCAGGCGAAGGACCCCGCGAGCGCGCAGACGCTTGCCGACGCCTACAGCGATATCGCGGCCAAAACCCCGGCGGCGCAAGCCGCTTCGCCGGTGCCGGGCCTACCCCAAAGCCGGTGCACGCGTGTCGCGGGTTCCAGCGGGCTGGTGCCCCACTATTGGTGCGTGGCCGCGGCGGGGCGATACACCATCAAAACCATTGCGCGGCAACTTGATAGCGCACACCAGCAAATGGCGGCCCAGTGCCGGATTCTGGCCGGGTAAGGACAAACACCATGGCGCATGGCTACGTTGTGGACGATCTCGCGGGCTTCGTCGTCGGCGCCCGGCCGGCGGACCTGAGCGATTCGCCGCGCGCATTGCTGAAACGCAACGTGCTGGACAGCGTCGCCTGCGCGGTCGGTTCGCTGGACGGTGAGCTCGTCGGCACGATCCGCGCGCACGCCGACCAATTCAGCGGCACCCCCAGCGCCACGCTGGTCGGCGGGGGCCGGGCGGCGGTCGATCAGGCCGCGTTCTTCAACGCGGTGCTGGTGCGCTACCCGGATCTGCTCGACACCTACCTGACGGTCGGCGGGTTGTGCCATCCCGCCGACAACTTCGGCGCGGTCCTGGCCGTCGCCGAGCACGTCGACGCCGCCGGAGCGGATTTTCTGCTGGCCCTCGCGGTGGCCTACGAGGTCCAGTGCCGGTTCAGCGCCCAGGTTCCGGTCATGGCGCGGGGCCTCAATCACGCGCTGCAACTGGCGATGTCGGTCGCGGCCGGAGCGGCGAAGCTGCTGGGGCTCGACGCCGAACAAACCGCCAACGCCATCGCCGCGTCCGCCGCCGACAACGTTTCGCTGGCGGCCGTGCACGCCGAGCCGGTGTCGAACTGGAAGGGCATTTCGCCCGCCATCACCGGCATGCGCGCGGTCTACACGACGATGTTGGCCGGCCGCGGCATTACCGGGCCCAAGGCTTTGTTCGACGGCCCGCAGGGGCTGGTGCAACTCTTCGATCAGCCCATCGACTTCCGCACCGCCGACCGGACGCTCGCCTGCGTCGAGCAGACCTACCTCAAGCAATACTGCTCGCTGATCCACGGCCAGGTCATCATCGACGCGATCCTGGCGCTTCGCGGCGACAACGACCTGCGTGGCGAAGACGTCGCGCGGGTCAGCCTCGAGGTCTTCCAGGGTGCGTTCGACTTCGCCGGCGGGGGAGCCTACGGCGGCAAGGACCATCCGCTGACCAAGGAGCAGGCGGACTACAACCTGAAATACCTTTGCGCGGTGGCGCTGCTCGACGGTGGGGTCGGTCCCGAGCAACTCGAGACCGAACGCGTGCTGCGCGGCGACGTTCAGGACCTGCTGGCTCGCGTCGACGTCAGCGCCGCCGCCGACCTGACCGCGGACTACCCCCGACGCACGGCGGCCCGCGTGCACCTGGTGACCCGCGATGGACGCGAATTCAGCAGAGAGCAAAGCGATTACGAAGGATCCCCCACGCGGCCCATGTCCTGGCAGCGCGTCGTTGACAAGTTCCGGTGGCTTGCCGAACCCTTCTGCGCGGAAGCGTTGTGCAACGACATCATCGCCGCGGTCGACCACCTGGACGAGATACCCGTCGCCGAGTTGGCCGCCCTGCTCGGCGCGGTCAGCCCCACCGCCCAGCGCCCCCGTCGCGCACCGCGCTTCTAACGCCCGCTTTGCGCGCCCCCTTGCATCGTCGCTGTCGGCATTCAATGATCGGCCATGGTCAAAGATCGCGACAAGAACCGATGGGAACTGGTCACCTGCGCCGTGGCGGGCCACGTCACGTACGCGCCGGACGACGAAGCGCTCGCCGACCGGCTCAGCGGCACCACCGGACTGGGCGAGGTCTGGCGCTGCCTGCGTTGCGCTGAATTCACCGTCGGTGAGCCACACGGACGGGGCCGCGCCGAGGACGCGCCGATGATCATGCGCGGCAAGGCCTTACGCCAGGCCATCATCATCCGGGCGCTCGCGGTCGAACGGCTCTTCCGCGCACTGGTGATCGCGCTGGCGGCCTACGCCGTGTGGAAATTCCGTGGTGCGCGGGGTGCCATCCAGGCCACCCTGGACCGCGACCTGCCGGTCTTTCGCGCGGCAGGGTTCAAGGTCGATCAGATGACGATCGTGCACGAGCTGGAAAAGGCGCTCGCCGCCAAACCCTCCACGCTGGCCCTGCTGACCGCGATGCTGGTCGTCTACGCGCTGATCGAGGTCATCGAGGGCGTCGGCCTGTGGTTGCTGAAGCGCTGGGGCGAATATTTCGCGGTGATCGCGACCTCGGTCTTCCTGCCGTTGGAGATCCATGACCTGGCCAAGGGCATCACGATGACCCGGCTGGTCACCTTCACCATCAACGTGGCGGCCGTGATCTACCTGCTGGTGTCCAAACGGCTGTTCGGCCTGCGGGGTGGCCGCGAGGCTTACGAGGAGGAGCGGCGCGGTGAGCAACTCCTCGACGTCGAGCGGGCCGCCGCCGCTACCTGACGGGCCCACTGCGCCACAAGGAACGGAGGTCTTCGATGGGCACCTATGCGATCAGCGGGTCCGCGTCCGGGATGGGCCGCGAAACCGCGCAGCGGCTGCGCGCCCAGGGGCACACCGTGATCGGCGTCGACGTCAAAGACGCCGAGGTCGTCGCCGACTTGTCGACACCGCGCGGCCGCGCGGCGGCAGCCGAGGGCGTCCTGGCGGCCTGCGGCGGCAGGCTGGAGGGCGCCGTGCTGGCCGCCGGTCTGGGGCCGAGCCCGGGCCGCGATCGGCCCCGCCAACTCGCCCAGGTCAACTACTTCGGCGTGGTCGAGCTGCTCTCCGCCTTGCGCCCCGCGCTGGCCGCCGCCGAACGCGCCAAGGTTGTCGTCGTCTCCAGTAATTCCACGACGACGGTGCCGGCGGTGCCCCGGCGGACCGTGCGAGCGCTGCTTGCGGACGACGCCGACAAGGCGCTGAGGTCGGTACGTGTCTTCGGCCCGGCCGCGCCGACGATGATGTACGCGGCCTCGAAGATCGCCGTCGCCCGCTGGGTGCGCCGCCACGCGGTGCTGCCCGAGTGGGCCGGTTCGGGGGTGCGGCTCAACGCCATCGCGCCGGGCGCGATCATGACCCCCTTGCTCGAGGAGCAGCTGGCCGACCCCAGACAGGCCAAGGCCGTCCGGTCGTTTCCGGTCCCGGTCGGCGGCTTCGGCGACGCCGGGCAACTGGCCGACTGGATGTGCTTCATGCTGTCTGATTCCGCCGACTTCCTTTGCGGCAGCCTGCTATTCGTCGACGGCGGGACCGACGCATACTTTCGCGCCGAGGACTGGCCGAAGCCGGTGCCGGCGCGCAGGCTGGTCGGCTATCTGCGCCGGTTCAAACGCGGGGTGTGACGAGCCGGGCGATGCGCCCCCGAGTGTGGGTTACGCCACAAGATGCCTTTTCGTGACGTTTACCGCGGCGCGGCGCGCCCGTAAAACGGCCGGGGTGCAATTCAATGAATCGGCGAACCGGCCGAACGGACAAGGGATTACAACCGTGCCAACACTGCAGGACCGGATGGGCCCGCGCCCCGTCCACCGCGACCTGGTCGCCCCGATTACGGCGCGCGCGTGCCACGCCCTACAGGCCGTGCTGAAAGGCGCCCGACGCCAAGGGGATTCCGGCCCCTGCATCATGCCCAGGGGCGCCGAGCGCTGCTGAGGGCCCGCGTGCGGGCCGGGTGCTACCCGTGCGCGGGGGCCGTGCCGTCGCGCTGGCGTCGCCGGGCCCGGGACGCCCGCAGGTTGGCGGCGTTACCGCAACTCTTCACGTCGTGCCACACCCCGCTGTTGTTCTTCGAGCGGTCGTAGAACGTCGACGCGCAGTGCGGGTTGTGGCATCTCTTGATCCGCCGCCAGGTGCCGTCCTGCTGGCTGAGCAAGACCTCTTCCCACAGCGCCGACGCCAGCCAGCGCCACCCCGCGCCGGCGGGTTCGAGCCGCACCTCACCCGTTTCCGACAGCGTTAGGGAAGCCGCGACAGGGCCCGTGCCGCGCCCCGTGGGCGCTTGCCCGGTGACGAGCCGGGCGATCGTCTCGCGCAGCGCCCGGAGCTTGGACAGGTCCGCGTCGGCGAGCGGAGGCGGCTGCGCGTCCAACCCGCGCGCCGCCGACCACGCCCGCACCGCGCCGGCCACCCAGTGGTCCGCGAGCGTGCTGTCGGCCAACAGGTCCGGCCCGTATCCCTCGATGCCCGCCGTGTTGAGAAAGTCCTGAACCAGGGCGAGGCCGCCCGGGGCGGGCACGAGCTGGTACCGCTGTGACGCATACCATTGCGAAGACATAATCAAAACATACTTGCTTATGTCGGCACCGTCAACTATGGTGACATGAGCAAAATTGTTTCACCTATGTCAAGGAGTGATCGTCATGGTCAACATCAAGGGTTCGACGGTCGTCGTCACCGGCGGACAGCGCGGGCTTGGCAAGGCCATCGTGGACGAGTTGTTGCGCCGGGGCGCGGCCAAGGTCTACGCCACGGCGCGGTCCCCGAAGCCCAGCGAGGATCCGCGTGTGGTCAGCGTCGCGCTGGACGTCACGAAGCCGGATTCGGTTGCCGCGCTGGCCGTTACGGCGACCGACGCAAACATCGTCATCAACAACGCCGGCATCATCGGCGCGCATGATCTGCTCAGCAGCGACATTGAGGAAGTGCGGGAGGTGTTCGAGACGAATTACTTCGGCGCGCTTCGGATCGCCAAGGCGTTCGCGCCGATCCTGGCCGACAATGGCGGCGGGGCACTGGTCGACATCGCATCGATCCTGTCGTGGGTGGCGGGCTTCGGCGGCTACGGCGACTCGAAGGCGGCGTTGTGGTCGGCGACCAACTCGTTGCGCCTCGAGCTGGAAAAGCAGGGCACCCTGGTCACTGGCGTCCACCTGAGCTTCACCGAGACCGAGATGACCTCCGGTTTCGACGTGCCCAAGAACGACCCCCGGCAGGTGGCGCGGCAGATCGCCGACGGCATCGAGCGGGGCGACGCCGAGGTGCTGGCCGATGACGACACCCGCTACATGAAGGCGGCGCTGTCCGGACCGGTCGAGGCGCTGCGGGCGGGTTAACCGACCGGCAGACGTTAATGGCCTGTCCGAAGGCAGATCCCCGTCTTGTGACGGTGGGTCAAGCAGGCCGTGGGGGCCTCACCCAAAAATGGGCTTGCTGCACTTCGGACAGGCCACCGGGCGAACCCGGCAAGACCACCATCGCAGCCGGCCGGCGGGCGCTGCGACGGCCGAAGGTCCCTAACGCGCCCGCCGAAAGTCACCTCCACGCCGCCCCGCCGGGCGTGTTTGGATAGCGGCATGGAACCGGAACGCATCGTGAGCGCCACCCGCGTGATCTCGGCCAGCGCCGAGCGGATCTTCGAACTGATCGCCGATCCCGCTCAGCAGCCGAGCTGGGACGGCAACAACAACCTCGCCTCGTCCGCTCCGGGGCAGCGCGTCCGGCAGGTCGGCGACGTCTTCAAGACGACGCTGACGAACGGCGCCGTGCGGGAGAACCACGTCGTGGAGTTCATCGAGGGCAGCACGATCGCGTGGCGCCCGGCGGAACCGAAAAAGCCGCCGCCCGGCCACCTCTGGCGCTGGGAGCTCCACCCGATCAACGCCACCCTCACCAGCGTGACCCACACCTACGACTGGACCGCGCTGACCGACAGCACCCGCATCGAGAGGGCCGGTTCCACCACACCCGAGATGCTGCGCGAGTCGATCGACCGGCTCGCCACGCTCGCCCAGGCGAGCGAGGGCTGACATGGCCCTGCCACCCCCGGGCAGCGACCGCGCCGCCATCGTCACCGGCGCTTCATCCGGCATCGGCGAACAGTTCGCCGAGATCCTCGCCCGGCGCGGCTATCAGGTGGTGCTGGTGGCCCGCAGCGCCGACCGCCTCGAGGCGCTCGCCGGCCGGCTGGGCCGGCACGCGCATCCCCTGCCCGCCGACCTGTCGGACCGGACCGCGCGGGCGGCCCTGCCGGACCGCGTCGGCGCGCTCGGCCTGGTTCCGGACATCCTGATCAACAACGCCGGGTTCTCGACGCTCGGACTTGTCGCGAAATCCGTTCCGGAGCAAGAGGTCAACCTGATCGAGGTCGATGTGGCCGCCGTGGTGGACCTGTGCAGCAGGTTCCTGCCGGGCATGGTCGAGCGCCGTCGCGGCGCCGTGCTCAACGTGGCGTCGGTCGCTGGGTTCGGTCCGCTGCCGGGCCAGGCGGCGTACGGCGCTGCGAAAGCGTTCGTGTTGTCCTACACCCACAGCCTGCGCGGCGAGCTGCGCGGCACCGGGGTCAGCGCGACAGCCCTGTGCCCGGGGCCGGTGGATACGGGATTCGGGGAGGCGGCGGGTTTTTCCAAGGAGGAAGCCGAATCTGCCCTGCCGCGGGTGATGTGGGTTCCCGCCGACAAGGTCGCACTGGCCGGCATCGACGGGCTCGCGGCCGGCAAGGCCGTCGTCGTCCCCGGTCGGGTCAACCGGATCGCGTCCGGCTTCTTCCGCGTGGCGCCGCCGGAGTGGCTGCTGCCGGTGCTGGCCCGCGCGCACCCGGCCATGAAGCGCGACTGAGGCTCAGCCGTTCTTGCCGCGCACCCACTGAAACGTGCCGTAGTTCTTGACGCGCACGCTGGCGAACCCGTTGCTTTCCAGGATGTCGCCGATTTCGTCGTCGTCGAACACGTGCGCCCCGACGTTCGGCAGTTTCCGCCAAAACCGCGCGGCCCTTCCGACGGTGGGCACCATGATGGCCAGCCGACCGCCGGGGCGCAGCACCCGCGCCATCTCGGCCAGGGCGGCCGCTGGATTCGGGACCAGCTGCAGCACGGCGGTCGAGATCACCGCGTCAACGGTGTTGTCGCGCAGCGGAAGTCGCTGCGCATCGGCCTTGATGAAGCCGACCCGCGGGCCCGCCTCGTTGCGCACGGCGCGGGCGAGCATGGGCTCGGAGATATCGACACCCAGGGCCACCCCCTCCGGGCCCGCCGCGCGTGCCAGCGACGCGGTGACATTGCCGGGGCCAGACCCGATGTCCAGCGCGACGCCGCCCGGCGGGATGTCCAGCCACTCGAGGGGCAACTGCCACGCGCTGATCAGCCGGCGCGACAGCGCCTGGGCGTTGTCGTACAGCATCGACCCGATCGGCGACGCCCATGCCGCCTGAATCGGGCCGGTGTTTTTCGGGACGACGTCCTGTTCGGCCGAACCGGCGCCGAGCAGATCCAAGTAGCCCTTGCTGACGTCCGGATGCGCCGGCGGATCGGCAAGCAGATCCAGCGCTCGGCGCAACGCGGGCGACAGCGAGACGTGCACGTCGGTCACGCGTACTCCTTCGATCAAAAGCGAAGCTGTAGAACAACAGTCGAGGTTGCACGACCCAGGAGCCAGCCTAGCCGAGCCGACGGCCGCGTCGACCGTCTCCAGATGTCGGGTTGGTTACCGCCTGACGGCGGCGCGCTCGCGCTGTAGGGCGTGGAGGCGCCAGTGGCCCGGGACACCTTTGAGCGCACTCTCGCCGCGGTCGGCGAAGCGGTGGTGTGAGCCCGTGACGATGTCGCGCACCGTCGAGGAGACCAGCACCTCGCTGGCTTCGGCGAGCGCCGCCACCCGCGCACCGATGTGCACGGCCATCCCGGCAATATCCTTCTTCAAGGCGCCACGCACCTCGACCTCGCCGGCGTGGATGCCCACCCGCACCTCGATGCCCAGCACCCGCACCGCATCGACGATGTCGTCGGCGCAGGCGAGCGCGGCGCTGGGGCTGGAGAACGTGGCGACGAATCCGTCGCCCGCGGTGTTGACTTCATGGCCCCCGAACCGCTGCAGTTCGTGGCGAATGATGGTGTCGTGGTTGTCCAGCAGATCGCGCCACCGAACGTCGCCGAGTTCGGCCGCCCGTTCCGTCGAGCCGACGATGTCGGTGAACACGATTGTGGTCAGCAGGCGCTCGGCGTCGGAACCACCCCGCATGCCGGTGATGAACTCTTCGATCTCGTCGAGCATCGGCCCGGTGTTGCCGACCCAGTAGAGGGTGTCCGCACCCGGCAGCTCCACGAAGCGCGACCCGGCGATGTTCTCGGCGAGGTACCGGCCGTGCGCTATCGGTGTGAAGTCGGATTCGGCGCGATGCAGGATCAGCGTCGGTGCGGCGATCCTCGGCAGCGTGTCGCGGACGTCGGCGCGCCGGATGCTCAGGATCATCGCGCGCGCCATGCTGGGCGAGGCGGCGCGGTTGCCCGCGGCGTCCCACCAGGCGCGGAAGGCATCGTCGCGGGCGACGCTGGGAGCGATCATGCCGAGCATGTCGAAGCCCTGGTCGACGGCGTCCGGGTCGATCGCGAGGGTCGTATACGGGTCGAGGGTCTCGATCGTGGCGCCCATCGGATAGTCGGGCGCGTACAGGGTGCGGGCCGCCCCGTTGATGATGACCAGGCTGCTCACCCGTTCGGGGTAGTCGGCCGCCAGCGTGAGCGCGGTCATCGAGGTGAAGCCCGGCGCCACGATCGTGGCACGATCGCTTCCCACCGCATTCATGACCGAGACGACGTCCTTCGCCCAGAACTTCGGCCCGATCACGTCGATCGAGGGGACGCGGGACGACAGCCCGATGCCGCGCTGGTCCAGCCGGATGACCCGCGCGAACGACGCCAGCCGCCGGTGAAAGCGGTACATCGAAGGCTCGGCGTCGACCGAGTCGATCGGAATGGACGGCCCGGGCAGCAGCACCAGGTCGATCGGCCCATCGCCGAACACCTGGTAGGCGATGTCCGTGTCGCCGCAACTGGCGTAGCGGGTGCGGGGTGTGCCAGAAAACCCAGCCACGGCTATCAGGCTAATTCAGAGCACCGACAACCCGGCAACACCAACCCCGCTATCGCCCGATGATCGGGACCAGGTAGCGGGCCGCGTAGTCCCGCACAGCCGCTTCGTTTGAGATGTCGAGTCGGTCGGTGGGAAAGACGATGATGCCCAGGGCGACCCGCAGCAGGATGTCGGCGATGTCGGCCAGGTCGGGCTCCGTGACGTCGGCCCCGCAGCGCCGCAGGGTGCGGGCGATTCCATCGGCGAATTGCCCGATCGGAAAGGCCTGGGATCGGGAAAACATGCCGAGCAGCTCGGGCTCGCTCTCTGCGATCCGCGAATATAGCGGCGAATCCTGCACGAGGCGCACCCCGAGCGCGAACGCCTCGATCACGGCCTGCTGCGGGTCACAGCCCGAGGTGGCCTGGTCCAGCGTCCCGAAGAACGCCTCGGCCTCACGGCGCACCACGTGCTCGAATAAGACGTCCTTGGTCGGAAAACGCCGGTAGATGGTGCTGCGGCTGACGCCGGCCCGGGCGGCGACGTCCTCGATGTTCGCCCGACGCACGCCGTAGGTCTCGAAGACCGCCCGCGCGGTATCCAGGATGGTGCGCTCGAGATCGGTCATCCCGCCTAGATCCTCGTCGAGGCTGTGGTTCGGCATGGATCAGACCTTCGCGGGAGGTGAGGCACGACAATTTGACACAAAGATACGCATTTGTTTCTCTGGTTCACAACCATGTAGGGGCGGAGGCTGAGGGGCGGTATGACGGCGCAGCGGGATTTCGACACGGGCGTCCGGGAGGCCGTGCCCATGCCCCTTGACGACGCGATGGCGCAGGCCGCGCCCCGGCTGGGGCCCGAATCGTTGATCTGGAAGTTCTACGGCGACCACCGCACCCAATTCTTCGGGTTCCAGCGCACCGCCGGCGTCGAGAACTGCATCGAGCAGCTCGCCCAGGGCGTGTTGGATCACTCGGTGATATTCAGTGACACGCTGGGCCGCGCCAAGCGAACCGCCCCGCCGCTGATGAAGACCGTCTACTCCGACGACCCGCACGAGTGGGGACGCAAGGTCCGGGATTTCCACAAGCCGATCAAGGGCACCGTCAGCGACGGCTCCCGGTATCACGCGCTCAACCCGGAGTTGTTCTACTGGGCACACGCCACGTTCGTCGACCAGGTGATCTACACGACCGACACGTTCATCCGCCGGCTGTCGCGCGCGGAAAAGGAACGGATCTTCAACGAGGGCAAGGTGTGGTACGGCCTCTACGGCGTCAGCGACCGCGGGCAGCCGCAGACCTACGACGAGTTCGTCGCCTACTGGGACGAGATGCTCGAGCGGTTCGTCCCGCACAAGACCGTCCTGTACGGCACCGGCTACATCCGAAAAGGCATACCGGGCCCGCGCTGGATTCCCAGGCCGCTCTGGAAGATCCTGTCCGCGCCGCTCAACGCCTACACCCGCCTGGTGTTGGTGGGGACGCTGCCGCAGCAGATGCGCGAGGTGTGCCAGCTGGAATGGGATGCTAAGAAAGAGAAGCGATTCCAGCGTTTCGCCGCCGTTGTCCGCACGCTCAATCCGCTCATCAACCAGCTTCCGCTGGCGTGCATTTACCTGCCCTGGGCCGCCCAGGCGTGGCGCCGCGCGGGCGTCGACCCGCGCCGCCTCCACAACCACGCGGCTTAGCCGATGCGCAGCAGCCGTTCGGCGTTGCCGTGCGCGATTTTCTCCTTGTCGGCGGCCGACAGCGTGGTCCGCTCGAAACCCTGCACCGCCTCGTGCGAGGACTCGTAGGGATAGTCGACGGAAAACATCACGGCGTCGGCGCCGACCTCCAGCACCGCTCCCAGCATGACAGCCGGGGAGAACACCCCGCTGTTGGTGAAGACGATGTTGGTGCCGAGGTACGCCGACGGCGCGCGCTGCAGCGGAGTGGACGTGGCGATGGTGGCGTGGCGGGAGTCCAGCCGGCTGCGCTGAAACGGCAAGAACTCACCCATGTGGCCCAAGATCAGCGTCGCTCCCGGATGCCGGTCGAACACGCCACCGAACAGCAGCCGCAACGCGTGCCCGCTCACCTCAGCCGCCCAACTCCAGGTCGCCCCATAGAGTTCCGGTCGGCCGTCAATGACGCGCCACCGATCGGCCGGTGGCGAGCCGGGGTGCAAATAGAGCGGCACGCCAAGGGATTCCACCGCGGACCACAGTTCGTCGTACGCGGGCGCGTCCAGATAACGCCCGCCCGGGCCGCTGATGCAGTCGTTGACCAGCGCCCCGCACAGCCCATCCTGGCTGACGGCGCGCTCGAGTTCCCTGGCCGCAGCGGCAGGGTCCTGCAGTGGCAGCGCGGCGAACCCACGGAACCGATCGGGTTGTTGGGCAATCACTTTCGCCAGGTAGTCGTTGGCGAACCGCGCGTTCTCGCGCGCCCGTTCCGCGTCGAGCTCGACTTGCAGGCCCGGCGATGTCAGTGACAGCACTTGGATGTCGATGCCGGCGTCGTCCATCTCCGACAGGCGGTATTCGGTGAAGTCGGGCAGCCGGCGTTCATACCGCTCGCCGAATTCGGGCCGCAGCAGCCGCATCAGCTGGCGGTGCGCCGGCCCGAGATCGGCCAACTCCGGAATGAAAAACGCTTCCTCCAAGGCGATGTAGCGCATCGGCCTTCCTCACTGTCGTCGCGGATGCTTCTGCCCAACTCTGCGCCGCACCGACATATTTGTGAAATGAATAGTTAGCATCGTTGGTATGCACCCGGCGCATATTGACCGCGTCGATCTGAATCTGCTGCCGCCCCTGGTGGCGCTCCTCGAGGAGCGCCACGTCTCGCGCGCGGCCGACCGGGTGGCGCTCAGCCAGCCCGCGATGAGCCGGGCCCTGCAGCGGTTGCGACGGCACTTCGGCGACGAGCTGCTGGTCCGCGGGCCCGACGGGTACTCGCTGACGCCGCGCGCGCAGCGCATCCGGGCGCAGTTGGCGACCGTGGTCACCGAGCTCGACCAGCTCTTCGCCGCCGAGGCCTTCGACCCGGCCACCGCGGCCCCGTCGTTTCGGCTGGCGCTCAGCGACTACACCGCCTCGGCGTTCGGCCCCGAGCTCATCCGGCGGATCCTGACCGGATCGCCCAACGCGACGGTGACGTGTGAGCCCCTCGACGCGCGCGTGTTCGACAGGCTGGACGCCGGGACGACCGACCTGGTGATCCGCGGCCGCGCGGCACCCGACGGATACAGCAGCCGGCACCTTTTCACCGACCGGTTCGTCTGCGTGGTGGCAGCCGACCACCCGCTTGCGGCGCGCGCATCGGTGTCACTGGCGCAATACCTGCGGTGGCCGCATGTGAGCATCGACCTCGGTCAGCCCAGCCTCGACCAGGCCTTGGAGGCGCGCGACGTGCGCCGTCGGGTCGCCGTGGTCGTGCCGTACCACGTCGTGGGCACCGCCGTGCTGCCCGGCACCGAGCTGGTGCTGACCGTTCCGGCTCGGCAGGTCGAGCAATTTGCCGGCGCGGCGCCCGTCCGCGTGCTCGGCGCGCCCCGCGAGCTGGGTGACGTGCAGTTCTACGCGGTATGGCACCCGCGTGTCGACGAAGATCCGTCGCACCGCTGGCTTCGCCAGGTCGTCCGCACGGTCATCGGCTCTACCCAGCGGCCCCCGAAACGACGAAAGTGAGACAGTACTGATTGGACGGAGGGGAGCGGCAATGCAGATGACGGGCAATACGGTGTTGGTGACCGGCGGCGGCAGCGGAATCGGCCGCGGCCTTGCCGAGGCGCTCCACCGGCTCGGCAACACGGTGGTCATCGCGGGCCGGCGGCGCGAGCCGCTGCGGGCCGTCGCCGACGCCAACCCGGGCATCCGGACGCTGTCGCTGGATCAGGGCGACCCCGCCGACATCCGCCGGTTCGGCACCGAGGTGACCGACCTCTACCCGGACCTCAACGTCGTCATCAACAACGCGGGGGTGCAGCGCTTCGAGGACCTCACCACGACCGGCCCCAGTGTCGCGGAGCTGACGGTCGCGATCAATCTGCTGGGCCCGATCCGGCTCACGGCGGCGTTGCTGCCGTCGCTGCTGAAGAAGCCGCGGGCGGCCATCCTCAACGTCACTTCGGGCCTGGCCTTCATGCCCAGCGCCGTCACGCCGACGTATTGCGCGACCAAAGCGGCGCTGCATTCCTACACCGAGTCGCTGCGTTTCCAGCTTCGCGGGACCGCGGTGCAGGTGATCGAGATCATTCCACCGCACCTGCAGACGGGGCTGCAGCGTGGGCGGGGCTTTGACGCCAGCGACCCCAGGGCGATGCCGTTGGACGAGTACATCGCCGAGACGATCAGCCTGTTGGAGACGCAGCCCGACGCCGACGAGATCATCGTGGAGCGGGTCAAGCCCTTGCGGTTCGCCGAACGCGAGGGTCGTTACGACGAGGCCTTCCCCGCCTTCAACGAGGCGATCACCGAAGCCCTCCGGCAGGCGCGCGAGCGCTGAAACCGGTTGGCCACAACGCGTTTCCCGCGGCGTGGGCCAACGTTCACCGCCCGTGTGCCCGGCCTCCGGCGCACCCGGTTGCGGGGCCGGTCCTGTGACAGGATCGTCGGCATGGGCGATTTTTCGCTGCTGGACGTTCCCCGATCGGTTCCGATTCACGACCCCGAGGCCTATCTGGCCGCCGCGATAGCCTGGCACTTCGGCGCGGACACCGGGTCGTCGTTCTGGCTGCGGACCGCCCGCACCCTGGACTTCGACCCGCTGACCGAGGTCAAAAGCTTCGCGGATCTCCGCCTGTTCCCCAACCTCGTCAACGAATTGCGCGATGTGCCGGTGGAGGACCTCGTTCCGCGCGGCTATGGCTCATCCCCGCCGGTGCCCCAGATATTCGAATCCGGCGGCACCACCGGGGCTCCGAAACGGACCGCGCAGCTGCCGGACTGGATCGCGCAGGTGGTGCAGTGGCAAACCGAGGACTTCGCCACGGGCGGCTTTGTCCGCGGTCAGGGCTTCCTGTGCCTGATGCCCGGCGGCCCACACGGCGTTGGTTACTTCTCCCGGTTGGTCTCCGAGCGGCTGGGCGCGGCCTTCCACGCGGTCGATCTCGACCCCCGGTGGGTGAAAAAACTCGCGGCGCGCAACGCGGCCGCCGAAGTGGCGGCCTATGTCGACCATGTCATCGAGCAAGCCGTGTGGGTGCTCCAGACGCAGAACGTCGCCAATCTGCACACGACCCCGCCGCTGCTCGAGGCCATCGCCCGCAGCGATCGCGTGGTCGACTTGGTGAACGACAAGATCCGCTACCTGTTGCTCAGCGGCGCGCATGTGGACGCCGACACACTCGACTTGCTTCGCGAGATCTTCCCCGACACGACGATCACCATGGCCTTCGGCAGCACCATGGTGCTCTCGCAAGCGGTCACCCGAATCGCCGACGACGGCTCGTTCGTATTCGACCCGCGCACACCGTACGTCGTGTTCTGGGTGGTCGATCCCGATACCGGAGAACCGGTGCCCTACGGGCAGCCGGGCCAAGTGGTGATGAACCACATCAGCAAGGGAATGTTCATCCCGAACAACCTGGAGCGCGATCTGGCCATCCGAATGCCGGGCCCGGCGGGACAGCTCAGTGACTCCGTCAGCGCGGTGCGGCCGGTCACCACCTTCGACGGTGAGGCCGTCATCGAGGGCGTGTACTGAACAATGGGATCCGAACAAGCCTTTCCCGCAACCGATCTGCTCCGAATCGATGCGCTCGGTCCGGGCGGCGATTACCGCACCCGCAACCGCGAAATCATTACGAGCACCGCGGGCGCCGCCGTTGCCGAGCTGAGCATCGTTCCGCCGCTGTATGTTTCGCGCACCATCGGAACGCAGCGCAAAAGCCGGCCGCTGCCCGTCGCCGAGCGCGAAGCGGCGCTCGGCAAAGCGGCCGAGCTCTTCACCACCGCGGTCATCGGCGGGCTCGATTTCGACGGCTACGTTCGCCTGGCCAGCGGCATATCCGGGCTGCCCATCGCGGTGGCCCGCGCCGGGGCACACGACGTGGCGCACGCCGTCGCCTCGGCTTTCGATGCGGTGCGAGCGGCCCGACCCGTTGGCGCCGCGCTCGACTGGCGCGAGCAGCCCACCCGCGGCGGCGCGGTGTGGGCCCGCCGCGGAGCGGTGTTCGCCGTGCACGCGGCCGGGAACGGCCCGGGCGTGCACGGGCTGTGGCCGCAGGCACTGGCGTTGGGATACCGCGTGGCGGTCCGGCCGTCGCGCCGCGAGCCGCTGACCGCGCACCGACTGGTGAACGCCCTGCGGCAGTCGGGGTTTCGTCCCGAAGACGCGGCGTATTTGCCCACCGACCACCGCGGAGCCGACGAGATCGTGCGGTCGGCGGACGTGGCCATGGTCTACGGCGGCCAGGACGTGGTGAACAAGTACGCCGGCGACCCCGCGGTGGTGGTGAACGGACCCGGGCACACCAAGATCCTGATCACGGCCGACCGGGATTGGCGCGACCACCTCGACCTGGTCGTCGACTCGATCGCCAACCTGGGCGGGATGGCGTGCGTCAATGCCAGCGCGGTGCTCTACGAGGGCGACCCCGCCCCATTGGCCCGGGCGATCGCCGAGCGGCTCGCGACGATCCGGCCGCTGCCCAGCGACGACGAGCGCGCGGTCTTGCCCACTCAGCCCCTCGAGCAGGCGCGCGCGGTGGCGACCTACCTGGCGGCCAAGGCGGCCGGAGCGGCGCCGCTGCTCGGCGCCGATCAGGTGGTCGCCGCGGTCGGGGACGGGTGCGCTGCGCTGCGGCCGGCCGTGCACCTGCTAACCGAGCCCGATATCGGCAAGCTCAACGTCGAGTTGCCGTTTCCGTGCGTGTGGGTGTCGCCGTGGTCGCGCGCCGCCGGCATCGAGCCGCTGCGGCACTCATTGGTCGTCACGGCCATCACCGGCGACGACCGGCTGCTCGATGACTTGCTCGACGAACCGACGATCACCAACGTGTACCGCGACCCGCACCCGACCTGCTATGCGGCGCCCGAAATACCCCACAACGGGTTCCTGGCGGATCACCTGATGCGCAACAAGGGCTTTGTCGGCGACCACTGGTGATCGCGAGCGCGCCGTAGCCGCGAGAAGCGGGTCGCCACCATCGGGACTAGCCGGGCCTAGGTGCCAAACCCCCCACCGGGAGCCCCGGCCGGGCTGGCGCCGTTGCCGCCGAGGCGACTGGCCGCGAAGGCGGCGCCCTTGTCGATGATCTGGCCGTCGGATGCGTACGTGTCGTGCGCGGCGAAGTTCATGCCGTCGGAGCAGACCGGGTCCTCGGGGGCGCACACCTTGATCGTCTTGGGCTGATAAAGCGGGCCGATGGCGACCGGGGGCTCGTTGAGGAAGTTCATCGCGCGGACGTTCGGCATCCCGAACAGCACGACCGACGACACGTGGTCGGCCACGGAGGGATCCAGCGGCTTGGGCACCGTGGCGGGATCCACCCCGTCGGGCACGGCGGCCGAGGTGACGAAGCCCATCACGGCCGCGCCCTGGGAGTAGCCGCTGAGCACCATTTTGGTGTTGGGGCAGTCGTGCGCCATGGACACGACGTGCGCGCCGGCGTCCCGGATGCCGTCGAGACCGGTGTCCCAGTCGTTGCTGGCGGGGTAGTTGACCGGATACACGTCGAACGACTTTCCGCCGACCCGCGAGCGCAGGTCATCGACGAACGCCTGCCCGGTGGGCCCGACACCCGGGGGCTCACCCGTACCGCGGGCGAACACCACCTGGACGTCCGGGCACTGGGCGGAGGCTAACGGGATGGCAGGCGCGAGAACCGAGGCGCTGAGGCCGGCGGCCGCGACTGCCGCGGAACCAAGGAAACGAGGGAGATGACGTGCGATCATGCCGCAATTGTGCCCATGTCAACCGTTGCCTAAACAGAGATTTTTCTGGCAATTGTTTCAGAGTCGTAAAATAGCCCGTCGGCTTGCCTCGCAACGGCCGCGACCCGACGGGAAACGCCGGGCCCCAGGCGCGGGGCCGGACGCCGGTGTGGTCTGCTAGCTGTAGCTCGAGTCGAGGCGCACGGTCAAGCCAGAGCCGCAGACTCGGCGCGCAATTCGGAGTGAATGCGGCGGCGAACGTGAACGTGATAGCACAGCCCTTCCAGCGAGTCCTTGCAGCGGCCACCGACCGCGTGGCCAATCCGGCGCGGCTCTCGAACCCGGACAAGCTGCGCGAGACCGTTTCGGGCAAGACGGCATTGGTGACGGGCGCGTCCTACGGGATCGGCGAGGCGACGGCCCGCGCGATGGCGGCCGCCGGGGCGACGGTGCTCGTCGTCGCACGGTCGGCGGACAAATTGGAGGACCTTGCGGCGGCGATCAACGCGGGCGGCGGCCGGGCGGTTGCCTACCCCACCGACCTGACCGACGAGGCCGCCGTCGGCGCGCTGACGAAGCAGATCACCGAGGACTACGGCCCGCTCGACATCGTGGTGAGCAACGCCGGCAAGTCGTTGCGCCGCTCGTTGCATGACCAGTACGACCGGCCGCACGACTTTCAGCGCACCATCGACATCAACTACCTGGGACCGATCTGGCTGCTGCTGGGGTTGCTACCGGCCATGCGCGAGCGCGGCGCCGGGCACATCGTGAACGTCTCGAGCGTCGGCGTGCGCGTGGTTCCCGGCCCGCAGTGGGGCGCCTACCAGGCGTCCAAGGGCGCGTTCGACCGCTGGCTGCGCAGCGTGGCACCGGAATTGCACGCCGACGGTGTGGACGTCACGACGGTTTACTTCGCGCTGGTGCGCACCCGGATGATCGCACCCACGCCGATCCTGGGCCGGCTGCCCGGCATGTCTCCGGACGAAGCCGCCGACGCCATCGCCAAGGCGGTCATCGAGCGGCCCCGCACCAACGAACCGCCCTGGGTGTGGCCGGCCGAGCTGGCCTCGGTGCTGCTGGCGGGGCCCGCCGAACGTGCGGCCCGGTTGTGGCACCGGCGGTTCTTCGCCGATTCCGCGGCGCGCGAGGCCCGCTCGTGACCGCGTTCGCCTCGCGGGACGGCGTGGTCGCGACGGCGACGCGGGCGCTGCTGCGGTCCGGACTGCTGGGCCCGCCCTCCCCGGCGGCGGTGGTGCGGGTGCTTCGCGAGGCGCGGCGCGGCGGAACGAATCCCTACACGCTGTTGGGCGTCACGGCGGCCCGGTGGCCGGACCGGGCGGCCATCGTCGACGACGACGGCGCCCTCACCTACCGGGATCTGCGGTCGGAAGCCGACGCGCTCGCCCGCGAGCTGTCCGACGGCGGGGAGGGTCCCGGGCGCGCGGTCGGCGTCATGTGCCGCAACGGGCGGGGGTTCGTCAAGGCGTTCTTCGCCATAGCCCTGGTCGGCGCCGACGTGGTGCTCGTCAATACCGATTTCCGCACCGATGCGCTGGCCGCCGCGCTGAGCGCACACCGGATCACCACGATCGTCGCCGATGACGAATTCGCCGAGCGGGCGCGCGCCGCGACCGACGCATCGGTCGCCCTCGTCGACCCGGCCCGGGTCGATGTGCGCGACGAGGGGCCGCGACGCCCGAGACCCCGGGTGGCCGCACCCGGCCGGATCGTTCTGCTGACGTCGGGAACGACCGGCAAGCCCAAGGGCGTGCCACGTACCCCGCAGCTGCGCTCGGCGGTCGGCGTTTGGGTGACGATCCTCGATCGCACCGGGCTGCAGACCGGTTCGCGAATCTCGGTGGCGATGCCCATGTTTCACGGGCTGGGCCTCGGCATGCTGATGCTGACGGTGGCCCTGGGCGGAACCGTGCTGACGCATCGCCACTTCGACGCCGAGGCCGCGCTGGCGCAGGCGTCGCTGCACCGCGCCGACGCGTTCACCGCGGTTCCGGTGGTGCTTGCTCGCATCCTGGACCTGCCGCAGCGGGTGCGGGCGCGAAACCCATTGCCCTATCTGCGCGTGGCGCTGTCCAGCGGGGACCGGTTGGATCCAACCCTGGGCCAGCGGTTCATGGACACCTACGGCGACATCCTCTACAACGGCTACGGCTCCACCGAAGTCGGCATCGGTGCGTTGGCGACGCCGGCCGACCTGCGGGAGGCTCCCGAGACTGTCGGAAAGCCGGTCGCCGGCTGCCCGGTGCGCATCTTCGACAAGAACGACCGACCCGTCGGCCCGCGCGTCACCGGGCGCATCTTCGTCGGCGGCGAGCTGGCGAGCGAGGGCTACACGGAGGGCTCGGGGGAGGCCAAGGCCGTCATCGAAAACATGACGAGCACCGGGGACATGGGCTACTTCGACAACGCCGGGCGGCTCTTCATCGTCGGCCGCGAGGACGACATGATCATCTCGGGCGGTGAGAACGTCTATCCGCGCGCGGTGGAGAACGCGCTCGCCGAGCACCCCGACGTCGCCGACAACGCCGTCATCGGCGTTCCCGACGAGCGGTTCGGTCATCGACTGGCCGCCTTCGTGGTCGTGCGGCCGGGGCGCAGCATCGACCCGTCGGCGTTGGGTGACTACCTCAAGGGCCGGGTGTCGCGCTTCGAACAGCCGCGGGACATCAACATCGTCGACAGCATTCCGCGCAACCCCGCCGGCAAGGTGGTGCGCAAGGAGCTATTGACCTGAGCCCGCCCAGGCCTCGAGCTGCTTGGGTTCGAGCGCGGCGACCCTCCTGGCCAGCCAATTGGGCGCCAGCACCGACACGGCGGTGGTGCCGGCCGTCGCACCGATGACGCCGGACCACGCGACGGGCCCCAGCGGAGTGCAGCCGAAGAACTGGCTGACGCCGGGGGTCTGGACGATGGCGACCAGGACGCCGGCGCTGCCCAGCGCTGTGGCGATGACCAGCGGGCTGTGGCGGCGCGTCAGCAGGGTCTGCGCGAGCTGCGTGGTGACCAATGCGGTGAGACCCATTGTCGCCGTGCGGCGTTCGGTGCCCGGGGTCCAGCGGCCGATGGCCCAGGCCGCTGTCGCGCCGGCGGCTGTGATGGCGCCGCGGGTGACGATCTGGCGCATCAGCGGCGCGTCGAGGGACGGCGAGGGTTCGGACAGCGCGGCGAGCTGGAAGGCCCGCTGCATTTCCTCGGCGTCGCGGTCCGCGCCCTCCTCGTCCTCTTCGGGCTGCGGGTACTGCGGGGTGACGGCGACCGCGAGGGCGGGAAACATGTCGGTCAGCAGGTTCACCAACAGCAGCTGACGCGTGCCCACCGGCGCGCGACCGGTCCCCAGCGCGGTGCCGATGATGGTGAAGAGCACCTCACCCACGTTGCCGCCGACCAGAATGCTGACCGCATCTTTCACACCGCCCCACATCCCGCGGCCTTCGACCAACGCGTCGATCAGCACGCCAAGGTCGTTGTCGGTCAAGACGATATCGGCGGCGCCGCGCGCGGCCGACGAACCGCGGCCGCTCACCCCGATGCCCACGTCTGCCATCCGGATCGCGGCGGCGTCGTTGGCGCCGTCACCGACCATCGCGACCGCCTGCCCGCTGTGCTGCAGCGCCGCGACGATCTGCACCTTCTGTTCCGGGCTGACGCGGGCGAACACCTGGACGTCGGCGGCGAGCTTGGCGCGGGCGTCCTCGTCGAGGGCGGTGAGCTCGGCGCCGGTGATCTCTCGCGCGTCCGACGGCAGGCCGAGTTGGCGGGCGATCGCGCGGGCCGTCACCGGGTGGTCGCCGGTGATCAGCACCACCCTGCGACCGGCCTCCACCAGCGTCTCGATCAGCGGCCGCGCCGACGCCCGCGCGGTGTCGGCCAAACCGACGTAGCCGACCAATTCCAAGTCGTGCGCTGCGGCGTCGACGTTGTCGGCGTCGGTTTCCTCCTCGGTGGTCCCGCCGTCCCAGCGGCGCTGCGCCACGGCCAGCACCCGCAGGCCTTGTTCGGCGAGGCGCATCACCAACGACTCCGCGTGGTCCGGGTCGGCGTCCGCGTCGGTGAACCGGCAGCGCGGCAGAATCTGCTCGGGTGCACCCTTGACCATCAGCATCGGGCCCGCCGAGTTCGCGCTGCCGATCGATGCGGAGTAGCCGCGACTGGATTCGAACGGCACCTCGGCGAGCACCGTCCATTCCGAATCACCGCGGCCATCAAGGGAATTGGCGGCCGTGAGGATGGCCTCGTCGGTGGCGTGCGCGTGGCCCTGCCCGTTGTGCGGCTGGGTGCATGCCCGTGCGGCGACGCGCAGCACCTCGGCGGCCTGCGGGTCACCGGCTTCGGGAAGCGGGCCCTGCGCGCTGGTCCCGTGCGGCACCGCGGAAACGACGCGCAGGTGGTTCTCGGTGAGCGTGCCGGTCTTGTCGAAGCACACCGTCTGCACCCGGCCGAGCGCCTCGATGGCGCGCGGTGTGCGGACCAGCGCCCCCCGCCGTGACAACCGCTGGGCGGCGGCGAGCTGGGCAAGGGTGGCCACCAACGGCAGGCCCTCGGGAACGGCGGCCACGGCGATGGCGACGCCATCGGCGACCGCTTGCCGCAGCGAGCTTCGGTGCGCCAGCGCCAGACCGGTCACGGCGGCGCCACCGGCCAGCGTCAGCGGAAGCACTTTGCTGGTCAGTTCCCGCAACCGGGCCTGCACGCCCGCGGCCGACTCGACATCGGCGATCGCCGTCAGCGCCCGCTGCGCGGCGGTGCCGGCACCGGTGGCGACGACGATCGCCCGCGCGCGCCCGGCGACGATGGTGCTGCCCTCGAACAGCATGCTGGCCCGGTCGGAGTCGGCGGCGGCGACGGGCTCGACCTGCTTGTCGACCGGCAGCGACTCGCCGGTGAGGAAGGACTCGTCGACCTCCAGGTCGTCGGCCACCAGCAGTCGTGCGTCCGCCGGCACCACCTCCGGCGCGGCGAGGTCGATGATTTCGCCCGGGCGCAGCGATTTCGCGCTCACCGTGACCGTCCGCTCGGTCGTGCGGGCCGCCTCGAGCCGGCGGTGGGCCGTCGCCACGGTGGGGAGCACGACACGGCGCGCGTGCTTTTCCTGCTCGGCGAACAGTTCGGCGACCGCCGCCTCGGCACGCAACCGTTGCACCCCGCCGGCGATCGCGTTGGCGGTCATCACGCCGGCCACCAGCAGGGCGTCGACATTGCTGCCGACGATGGCCGACGCCGCCGCTCCCACCGCCAGGATCGGCGTCAGCGGATCGGCGAGCTCGGCCCGCGTCGCCGACAGCAGCCGGCCCACCCGGGCCGCCGGACCCCGCAGCGGCGCGATGACCGGGTTGTAGGACAGGTCGTCGAGAACCTGTCGCCACGGGGCGATTCCGGGCTCGACGGCAAGCGGCCGCGTGCGGCTGGTCAGGCGGGAGTAGACGATCTCGGGGTCCAGGGCATGCCACGCGGTCAGCGGCTGCGGCGTGGGATCGGGCAGCCGCAACACCCTGCTGGCCGAGAAGGTTCCCTGTATCAACGCGGCCGCGGCCGCCGCGTTGACCGGATTGAGCCAGCGCTGCACGGCGAGCGGGTTGGCCGAGCCGGGCTCACCGCTGACCAGCAGGAGGCCGGCCAGGGTGCTGCCGCCTTTGGCAAGGCGCACCGCGGATTCCGTCGCCTCCCGGGCCACCGGCAGCGCCGACAAGATCCGAACCGCCGCCGCCAGATCGGTGCCGGTGATGATGTCCGCCGTCCACGGCGTCGCCGCCTGCGGATCGTCGAGGGCGACCCCGACGTCGGCGATCGCCAGCGCCGCCAACGTGTCCGTCGACGCAAAGTCCCGGTGCAGCGCGGTGATCAGCAATACCGGCCCGCGATCCGTCCGCAAGTCGCGAACCAGCTGCAGCAGCGGGGTGCCCGGCGGGTGACTCACCGCGACGCTGGCGGTCAGGTCTTCGGTGCCGGCGACGTGACGCAATACCACCCGCGCCCCGGTCCGGGCGGCGGTCTGCAGCAGCGGGATGGCGAACGGGTCGACCTCCCATCCCACGTCGACGCTGCCGACGCGTTCGCCGTCGACCACCAGGTCGGCATGCTCGAGCCCCTGGGCGGGCGTCGCCGAGGGGCCCTGCGCGCGGATCCAGTGCAGCCGCGCCCCGGTGGCCGGCAACTCATCTGGGTCCGGCTCGGGTGCCTCCTCGCCGTGCAGCAGCGCGTCGGCGACCTCGTAGACCCGGTCCTCGTCCCAGCCCGGGATGTCGCCCTGCGCCCGCAACACCGCGCGGTTGTCACCCCGCAGCGCCGCTCCGTCGATGACGACCACCTTCACGCGATCCATCCGACGCAACGCGCCGGGGTCGAGGACCAGTTGTCCGGCGTTGGCCAGCCCACGGCCCAGCACGGCGGCGAACGCCTGCCGGCCCGCGTGCGCTGCGCGCGGCACGCCGGCCAGCAGCGCGCCCGCCGCGTCTTCGGTGCCACCGCCGGCCAGCAGCGCGCCGGCCGCGGCGATCAACGAGGCGTTCGCCGCCTGATCGACGTACTCCTCCACGGGCCCGGCCATCGATCCCTTCGCGGTGTCGATGGCCGCGTCGATGGCCCCGCCGACCACGACGTGGGAAACTTCACCCGCCGCGGCGGCCGCCCAATTGTGCCGCGGCGCCTGCGTTTTGGGCCCCGCCGAGGAGATGACCGGAACCACCGGGGCTTGCGGCCGCTTCGGGGAGGCCAGCTCGGGCTCGCGCTCCCGCCATCGCTGCCGGTGGGCCGACGCTTCGGAGAGCTGCAGGCCGCGCTGCGCCAGGTCGATCAGGGGCGTGCCCACGGCATGGGTCAGTCCGTTGGCCAGCGCCGTCGAGGCGCTGAGGGCGATGTCGGTGCCGACGCGGCCCAGCCGCGACTCCAGCACGGCTACCACCCGCGGTTGGTGATTGAGCAGGGCGGCCGCGGCGCGCGCGCTGCGCGGCGCGACGGGCAGTCGACCCAGCCAGCCGGTGACCGCCGCACCGATCGCCGCGACATCCATCGCCGCCGCGGTCATCGGGACCAGGATCGCCAACGGATTACCCGGGTCGGCGAACGGCGCGGTCCGGGGCGCCGACCTCGGTCCCGTCATTGTGAGATCGGCGGCGACGTGGCACACCGTGCCTCGCACCTCGTCGAGCACCGCGCCGCTGTCGGCATCGCTCTCGAGTTCGACCACGAGGCGGCCGAGTGCGCCCTCGACGTGGGCGGCGGCCACTCCGGGGATGCGGCGAACCGGCTCCTCCACCACCGCCGCATGCTCGTGCCAGCGCGGGAAAGGCAGCAACGGATCGAGGTCGAAATGCACCCGGCGCCCGCTCTGCCAGCGCACCGGGGGGCTCGCGTCGCCGCGCGAACGGTCGGATTCAGGGCCGACGCCGATCGCGCGCCCCGTCGTGTGAGCCATCGACTGAACCACCGGCCCGGCCAGCTCCACCACCGGGCTGGCGAGCATCTGCACCGCCCCCGCGGCACCCGCCGCGGTGGAGATGCCGGCCCGCACCACCTGCGCGGCCCCGCCGGTCACGCCGGCGACGACGCTGGCCACGCCCGGAATCTTCATCCCTCACCCTTCACCTACGTCTACGCGCCCAATGATCCTGGCGCGTCACGGGCCTGTCCACAGCTGGGCTGCGTGGACGGCACGCGGTGACGCCGACGAGTGCTGCGCGTCGGGATTCGCTCGCTTGCCAGGGGTGCAAATCGCTTCCTCGCAGAAAGGTTACCGGCTTGGAGCGCGGCCAAACCTGGGAGACCAATTGCGCGCCGAGGGCCACCGGCGGTGACACCGCGGGTCGGCGTCGCGGCGGTCCTCAGCAACGTCGGGTTGCGCCAGTGGCAATTGCGCCAATCGCGGCGCCGCCGCCGTCGCCCGGAACTGTTCGCAGCCGAATCATCGTGGCATATACCGCATTTCGCGCCGGCGGGTACGACTTCCGGGCGAGCCCGGCGAGCTTCGTTGGGGCGGAATCACTTCGCGCGTGCCCGCGGTGCCGGTCATTGCGATCAGGCTGATTCACACCGCTGTTTCGCGCCCGGCCGGTCGATACCATCCAACCGTCGAAAGTCTGCCTCCAGCTAACCCGACTGCGAAAGCACGTTAGTCAGCGGTGATTGGCAACTTCTACGAGCCCGGTCATGGATATGGAGGCGGCAATGACACAGCCCCCGCAGGCGTCGTCGCGTCGCCGCAGACTTCGATTTCCCATTCCCTGGCTCAATATCGTCGGCGTCCTTGCCATCGCCCTCGCGGCGAGCCTGATCACGGTGAAGAACTTGCAGGGCCACCCGTCGCCGAACCAGATCCTCAATGTCTCCTATGACCCCACCCGGGAGCTCTATGCAACGCTCGACAAATCCTTCGTCGAACAGTTCCGGCGGCAGACGGGCGTCACGCTGGAAATCAAGCAATCGCATGGCGGTTCGGGGCGCCAGGCTGGCGACGTCATCGAGGGCAAGCAGAAGGCCAGCGTGGTCTCGCTCGCGCTGGTGAGTGACGTCGACGCGCTGCGCAAGCGCGGACTGATCGCCCCCGACTGGCAGAAACGCCTGCCGAACAATTCGATCCCGTACACCTCGACCATCGTCTTCGTCGTGCACCGGGGCAACCCGAAGGCAATCCACGACTGGCCGGACCTGGTCAAGGAGGGCGTCGCGATCGTGTCGCCCAACCCGCGCACTTCGGGCAACGGCAAGTTGAGCATCCTCGCGGCCTGGGGTTCGGTGACCACGCGCGGCGGTACCGAGGCGCAAGCGTCCGACTTTGTCAGGGCCCTGGTGCGCCACGTCGCCGTCGCGGATTCCGGGGCGCGCGGCGCCGCCATCAGCTTCGCGGTCGAGAAAATCGGCGACGTGCACCTGACATGGGAGAACGAAGCCCTGCGCGAGGTCGCCGAAAACCGGGACGAACTCGAGATCGTCTACCCGCCGATCAGCATCCGCGCCGAACCGGCAGTCGCCTGGGTCGACGCGAACGTCACGGACAAGCGGACCGCCTCGTATGCCAAGGCGTACCTGGAGTACCTGTACAGCGACGCGGCGCAGGAAACCATCGCCCAGCTGGGCTATCGACCGGTGAAAGCCGACATCCTGGCCAGGCACGCCGACAAATTGCCCGACATCAAGCTCTTCCCGATCGGTGCGATCGCAAGCGACTGGAACGACGCCCGCCAAAAGTTCTTCGGCGACAACGGCATCTACGACACTGTCTCATCACCCGGCCAGGCCAGGGCCGTGGCGGCACACCCGCGGCGAAAGGTCAAGCGGCCATGAGCATTCCGGTTCGCCTGAAGAGGCTCAACTACGACGCGGGCAAGGCGCGCCGCGACCTGGTCGCCGGGCTCACCGTCGCGGCCGTGTCGCTGCCACAGAGCATCACCTACGCACTGGTCGCCGGCGTCGATCCCAAATTCGGCGTGTACTCCGCGATCGTGGTGACCTTTGTCGCCGCGATCTTCGGATCGTCCTCGCATCTCATCAACGGACCGACGAGCGCGATATCGCTTCTCGTGTTCAGCTCGCTGGCGTTTCTTGATCCCGAGAATCGGACCGTCCTTTTCGAGGCGTTGTTTGTGCTCGGGGTGCTCGTCGGCGCATTCCAGATCCTCATCGCCGTGTTCAAGCTCGGTGACCTGACCCGATACATCTCGGAATCGGTGATCATCGGATTCCTGGTGGCCGCGGCACTGCTCATCGCGCTCGGCCAGCTCGGCAACGCACTGGGCGTCAAGGACAAGGGCACCGGGCGGATGCCGGTGTTGAAACGCACCTACCTCACCCTGTTCCAGGGCGACGCGGTCAACTACCGTGCGCTGGTCCTCACCGTCACGACCGTGGCGTTGGCGGTGGGCCTGCGCTGGCTGGTCAAGCGCTACGGGCTTCCGCAGCTGGACCTGCTGGCGGTGCTCGTCATCGCGGCCGTGATCGCCTACGCGGCCGGGTGGTCGACCGCCACTCATGGCGGTAACCCGGCGGTCGCGCTCACCGCGAAAATTCCGCAGAGCCTGCCCGCGCCGCACATTCCGGATGTCCAAATCGGGGTGCTCGGCCAGCTGTCCGAAGGCGCGCTGGCCATCGCCTTCATCGGCCTGATCGAGGCGCTGTCGATCGCCAAGGCCATCGCCCACCAGAGCGGGCAGCGGATCGACTACAACCGGCAGATCCTCGCCGAGGGGCTGGCGAACCTGACCGGCGGCTTCTTCCAATGTGTGCCGGGGTCGGGTTCGATGTCGCGCTCGCCGATCAACTTCCAGGCAGGTGCGGCGTCGCGCTTCTCCGGGGTGGTCGCTTCGGCCGGCGTCGCCGTGGTGGTGCTGCTGTTCGCACCGCTCCTGCACTACATGCCCAAGGCCGCGCTGGCGGGTCTTCTGCTCATCACCGCCGCACGACTCATCGACTACAAGCGGCTGCTCTACATGCTGAAGGCGTCGCGCTACGACGCGGGGCTGGTGATCGTCACGGCGCTGACCGGGGTGCTGGTTGATCTGGACACGGCCGTGCTGCTCGGTGTCACGTTGTCGATCCTGCTGTTCGTGCCGCGCGCGGCCAAGCTGAAGGCCAAGGAGCTGATCGTCACGCCCGAACGGGTGGTCCGCGAGCGTGTGGCCGGCGACCCGGTGGATCCCTCGACAATCATCTACGACCTCGAAGGCGAGCTATTTTTCGGCGCCGCACCGGAACTCGATCGGTACCTGGACGCGTTGCGCGACCGCGTCAAGCGAGACGGCATCGGCTTCGTGGTGCTGCGGCTCAAGCGGGTGCGCCATCCCGACGCCGTCGTGGTCGAGCGGATCGAGCAGTTCCTGCGCGAGGAAACCGCGCGCGGCGTAACGGTTCTCCTGGCCGGCGTGCAACCCGACATGTGGACCGTGCTCAAGAACGTCGGTCTCGAGAAATGGTTCTCGGCCGAGCATGTCTTCCCCGAAGAGGACGAGGAGTTCTCGGCAACGCTGAAGGCCGTCCGCTATGCCCACGCGCAACTCGGCATCGACGAAGCGCGCGAGCCGCTGCCCGCCGCCGCTCTGTCGGGCAACGGGGATCGGCAGCGGTACTACTACCTCGTTTGAGACGCCTCGCAGAAGGGACCCCCAAAACACGAATGCGCGGTAGCCGTCGAACGGCTACGCGCGCATCGGCGGTGCGGAAATTCCGCTACAGGATCCGGTGGTTCGCCCGACCGACCTGGTAGCCCGTCGGGAAAGACTTCTCGATGACCTGTAACTGGTGGTCCACCCTGGACTCGAGCTCGAGAACCACGCAGCCGTCGCTGATGGTTTTCGATTCGAGGACTATGTAGCGCTGACCACAATCGGTGATCGGGTCGCCCGAGTGCAATTTCTCGACCGGCACCGACTCCGGGGTTCCGTCCGCCTCCATGCCATGACACGTTAGGTCAATTCGGTGACCGAGGGAATAGACCTCTACCTGGTGTCGGCCCCGGGCTGCTTGAAGAACACGCTGACGTGCGAGATGAGGCCGTCGTCGCCCTGCTCGAAGAGGATGCATTCGGGCCAGGTCGCGGCGACCCCGTCGATCTCGAACGCCTCGGTCAACTCGGCGTAGGACACCCGGGAGTCGACGTGCGAGACCCGCTGCACCTCCAGCCGGTGGCCCTGCAGGGTGGTGCATACCTTGCGCAAGTAGGCGACGTAGTGCTGCTTGCCCTCGACGACGTCGCAGAACGGCCCCTCACGGACCAAGCCCTCTTCGGCAATCGTTGCGGCCAGGCCGTCCCAATCGTGTCCGGCCAGGCAGTCCAGGTACCGCTCGACAACGCCGGCGCCGACGGCGGTCACGTCGGTGACTCCACGAAAAACACAGTAGGGCACCGCAGCGGCTCACGAAATACGGCGACGCGGGCCAGAATGATGCGATGAGCGCACCCAGCGCGCCGGAGTCGCCGGCCGAGACCCCGAGTTGCTACCGGCATCCCGAGCGCCGCACCTACCTCCGCTGCAACCGCTGCGAGCGCTACATCTGCGCCGACTGCATGCGCAGCGCCGCGGTCGGTCACCAGTGTGTGGAGTGCGTGCAGGAGGGCGCTCGAACGATTCGGCAACCGCGGACCCGCTTCGGCGGGCGGGAGCGATCGGGCACCCCGGTGGTCACTTATGCGCTCATCGCCGTCAACGTGCTGGTCTTCATCGCGCAGATGGCGGCGGGAAACCTGGAGAAGCAACTGTCCCTGTGGCCGCCGGCCGTCGCGGACGGCCAGCTGTACCGCCTGGTGACCTCGGCATTCTTGCACTACGGCGCGACCCATCTGCTGCTGAACATGTGGGCGCTGTACGTCGTGGGGCCGCCGCTCGAAAGCTGGCTGGGCCGACTGCGATTCGGGGCGCTGTACGCGCTCAGCGGGCTGGGCGGCTCGGTGCTGGTGTACCTGCTGACGACGAACGTCGCGACGGCGGGGGCGTCGGGCGCGATCTTCGGCCTGTTCGGCGCCACGTTCGTGGTCGGAAAGCGGCTGGCCCTCGACGTCCGCTGGGTCGTCATGGTCATCGTGATCAACCTGGTCTTCACGTTCGTCGCCCCCGCGATCAGCTGGCAGGGGCACCTGGGCGGGCTCGTTACCGGCGTCGTGGTGGCCGCCGCCTACGTCTACCCGCCGAAGGAAGGCCGCAACCTGATCCAGGCCGCGGCGAGCGCGCTGGTGCTGGGCGCGCTGGCGGCGTTGGTCTGGTGGCGCACAGGCGTTCTCGTCGCGGAGTGGTACCAATGAGCTGGTGGGTCGCCCACACCGAACACACGCTGAGCGAAGACGTGCCCGCGCCGCCGGACGACGTCCGCGATTTCTACGTGGATCTGGACAACATCAAGCTGGTGCACCCGTTGATCGTGTCCGTGCAGGCCACCTCGCGCACCGAAACGCCGGACGGTTACCTGCAGGGCTACCGGGTGGTGGACCGGATCCCGTTGGGGCCGTTCACGATGCGGATCACCTACCGGGCACGGCTGCACGTCCGCGCCGAGGGTGACGTGACGACGGAGGCCGACCAGTCACCGGGGGTGCGATTGCGCGGAACGGTGAGCTTCGCGCCGAGCGATGGCGGTACGCGGGTCACCGAACGGATACGGATAGCCGCACCGCGGCCACTGGCCCCGGTCACCAATCGCGAGGCGGTCAAGGCGCACGCCGAAATGCTGGCGGGCATCCGGCGCCACTTCGAATCCCGCTGACTGCCGGTGGTCCTGAACCGCTGCTACGCGCCGGCGAACTCGATGATTCCGCGAATGTTGCGGCCGTCCCGCAGGTCCGCGAACGCCTCGTTGATCTCGTCCAGCCGGTAGTGGCGGGTGACCAGCTCATCGAGTTTCAACGCACCGGCCTGATACAACGACAGCAGCATCGGCACACTGGTGCGGGGATTCATGCCGCCGTACAGTGCTCCCCTGAGTTGTTTAGCCGACAGCGTCATTTCCTGCAGGACAAGCGGAACCGGCGGCTCGGTGAAAGGGGTGATGCCGGTGAGCACGCATACCCCGCCCTTGCGCAGCAGCGACATCGCCAACGGGATCAGGTCCACACGGACGACTCCGGGGCAGACGACGACGCGGTCGGCCATGACCCCGGCGGTGATCTCTTTGACCAAAGGCATCGCCTCCTCGGCCGAGGCGACGGTATGCGTGGCACCGAAGAATTTGGCCGAATCCCGCTTGGATTCAACCGGATCCACCGCGACGACGTATTGAGCGCCGACGGCGCGCGCGCCCTGCAGGGCGTTCATCCCGACACCACCGGTGCCGATCACGACCACGGTGTCGCCGGGTTCGGTGCCCGCCGATATCGTCGCCGAGCCCCAGCCGGTGCTGACACCGCACGACACCAGGGACGCGGCGTGGAACGGGATGGCGTCGGCGATCTTGATGACTGACCGCTCCGACAGCACCGCATATTCGGCGAAGGTGCCGAGTTGGCCATAGGCCAACAGGTTTTCGTTGCCGAGGTGCCGGCGGCACGTGCCATCGGTGGGCATCTCCTTGGTGAACAGGCTCGCGCCGATATCGCAGATGTAGCTCTGACCGTTCACGCAAAACCGGCAATTGCCGCACGCCGGAATGAACGAAAGCGCCACCCGGTCCCCCGGCCGCACCGTCGTCACGCCCGGGCCGACTTCTTCGACCAGACCTGCGCCCTCGTGCCCGCCGAGCAGGGGAAACCAGTCCGGTGCTGGCTGACCGCTCGCGGCCAGCGCCTCCGGCGTCGGCACCACATCGCCGGTAAACAGGTGATCGTCGGAGTGACAGACCCCGGCAACGGCCATCCGCACCAGGACTTCACCGCCGCGGGGCGGGTCGAGCTCGATGTCGTGGATTTCCCAGTCCCTGCCGACCCCCCGGATCACAGCGGCACGACACTTCATTGCGACCTCCTCGACACGTTCACGGCGCGATCCATTCCGACGTCAACGCGAACTCCGACAGATACTTCGTCGAACTCCAGCCGCCGTCGACGACGATCGTTTGCCCATTGATGAAACTTCCACCCGGCGAGCACAAGAACGCGACGGTGCTGGCAATGTCGTCGATGGTGCCCAACCGCTGGTGCGGGGTCATCTCGGTGTTGATCTTGCGGAATTGCGCGTCCTCCAGGCGTTTCTCGATCATCGGCGTCATCGTCACACCGGGAGCGACGGCGTTGCAGCGGATGCCAGACGCCCCGTACTGGCAGGCAATGTGGGTGGTCAATGCGGTCAGCCCGCCTTTGGCCGCGGAATAAGCGCCGCCGCGAAGGCCGCCGATGACGGCGAAAGTGGATGTGATGTTGACGATTCCGGACCCGGGCCGCATATGGGGCAACACGTCACGCGTGAGGCGAAACGGCGCCCGCAGCATCAAACCCAGGAAGTAGTCCAGGGTTTCGTCGTCCGTTTCGTGTAACGGCTTGGGGCTGCCGACTCCGGCGTTGTTGATCAGGAAGTCGATGTGGCCCCACCGGGCGACCGCGAGATCCACGATCCGCTGCGGCGCGTCGTCGCGGGTCAGGTCGACCGCGAGCGTCGCGACGCGATCCGGATCGCCGACTGATTCCTCCAGTTCGGCCAGGCGGCCTTCGTCGCGTCCGGTGCCCACGATCGCCATGCCCAGCTCGGCGAGCTTCGTCGCGCACCCGAGGCCGATGCCGCTGCTGGCTCCCGTGACGATTGCAACCTGCATCTCACCCGTCCTTACTCAGCGCGGTGACCCGCCGCGCCCGGCTTGGCCGCGCCCGGCCTCGCCGCGCTTGGGATCGCCGCGGATATCAGCGCCGCTCGGATCTGATGCTTGAGGATCTTCCCGGCATCGTTTTTCGGAAGCGCCTCCCAGATGACCACCTGTTCCGGCGTCTTGTATTTCGCGACTCCCCTGCCCGCCAAAAGCGAACCCAGGCTCGCGACGTCCGGCCTCGCGGCGCCCGCCGGCACGATCACCGCGCAGGCCCTTTCCCCGGTGCGCTCGTCGGGTATCCCGACGACCGCAATCTCCGCGATGTCCGGGTGCGTGGCGAGCAGGTCCTCGACTTCCTTGGCGGAGATGTTCTCTCCGTTGCGGATGATGACGTCCTTCGCCCGCCCGGTCACCACCAGGTAGCGGTCATCGATCCAACGCCCGAGATCCCCGGTGTGGAAAAACCCCGCCGCGTCGAACGAATCGGCGTCGTCCTCGGCGTGCCGGTAGCCCAGCAGCATCTGCGGGCCACGCACACAGATTTCGCCGTCGCCGGGCGGCGCGGCTTCATGCGCGGCTAGCTTGAGCTCGGCGATGCCGGGCCGCCCGTCGGTCGCTGCGGCCCAACCGGCTTCGTCGGGCCGGGGTGCGCCGATCGTCGCCACGGGCACCTCCGTGCAGCCGTACACCCGGGTGACCACCGCCTGAGCGAAATACTCGGCGGCGCGGTGGATCAGCGAGGGCGACACGGAGGCGCCGCCGCAGACGAACACCTTCAAGTCGGGCAGCCGGCTGCCGGTGCGCTCGGCGGCCGACAACAGCTGCTGCAGAAACGGTGTCGCCCCGGCCATGTGGGTGCACCGCTCGGCATCCATCAGCGCCACGGCCGCCGCGGGATCCCAGCGGTCCATCAGCACCGCGCTGGTGCCCAACAGCAGCGGGCATTCGAACGCATAGATCGAGCCGCCGATATGGGCGATCGGCGAGGGGACCAGGAACGCGTCGCCCGGGGCGATGCTCCAGCTGTCACGGATCTGACATATCAGCGCATGCAGCGAATTGTGGCTGTGCAGAACGCCTTTGGCGCGACCGGTGGTGCCGGACGTGTAGAGGACCATCCGCACGGCGTCGGGATCCAGGGCCGGCAGCGTTGGCGGATCCGCGCCCGGGGTCCCCAGCAGAGCCGGGTATGGAGTGTGCGGACCGGGCTCGCCGCGCAGCACCACCACCTCGGGGGCGGGGCTCATCGCGGCGGTGACCCGGTCCAGCATCGCCGAGTAGTCGTGTCCGCCGAAGCGGTGCGGGACGAAGATCATTGCGGTTTCGGCGTCTTCGAGGATCAACCGTAAGTCATGGTCGCGCAGCGACGGCAGGATCGGGTTCACCACCATGCCGGCCAGCGTGGCGGCCAGGTAGATGACGGCGGCCTCGTGCCAGTTCGGCAGCATGAACGACACGACACTTCCGGCGGGCATCCGCGCCAGCAAAGCGTTCGCCAACCCGGTCGACTCGTGATGTAGCGTGGCGCAGTCCAGCCGAGTGTCCCCGTCTACCAACACCGTTCGCTGTGGAGAGGTCACCGCTGCCGTGCGCAGGGAATCGGCCAGCGTGGTGTGCACCCACAATCCACGCCGGTATGCCTCCGCCGCGAGGGCCGGGTCGTGGTGGGCTCGGGCGATCACCGACGCTTCACCTCAGTCCGCCTGCTCGTTCACGCGGCGCATGGTCATCGCGTACCGAAAGCTCGACGACAGGTGTGTGTTGATCGTCACCTGGGCGACCTCGCCGTCGGAGGTCTTGTACGTGCGACGCATCTGTAGCGCCGCCGTGCCCGCCTCAACTCCGAGACCGTCGGCCAGTTGGGGCGGGAGCAGCACCGCGGCGATTTCCTGGCGCAATTCGGCGATGCTCACGCCGAAGAGGTCCTCGATCAACGGAAAAATCGGCCCGGCGTGGCGTTGCAGCAGCCTGCCGACCGCGGCGAAGGTGCGGTTGATGTAGTACTCCGTTCGGCACAGGGGCACCGACGCCCCGTCGGCCCGCCGGTAGCCACGCACCGAGAGCCACTGCGTGCCGAGCTCCAGCCCGGTCCGGGCGGCGAGTTCGTCGTCGATCGTCACCATCTCGTTGGATTCGATCGTCAGCTGTGCGCCGGCGGCGAAGGCGAGCAGGTCGTCGATCGACATCGTCTCCTGCGCATAGGAACTGGATGCCGGCCGGGGAACCACCCGGGTGCCCGCGCGGGGGCGTGACGCGACGAGGTTGTCCTCGCGCAGCCGGCGCAGCGCTTCGCGGACCGTGTACCGGCTGACCGCGAATCGCTCACACAATTGGTGTTCGGTCGGCAGCTGCGAGCCCACCGGATACACGCCGTCGACGATCTCCTTGCGCAGTGTGCGCGCGATCTGTAAGTAGCGGTGCTCGCTGGAGAGGGCTTGCGCCATCAGCGGCCGCCCCGGGATCGGCGCACTGCCAGGACGCTGCCGTCACCATCGGCCGAGACGTAGAGAGTTCCATCGGCGGCGGCGGTGACACCGGCGAAGGGGCCCTGCGGGCCGGAAAACGGCGGCATGCCTTTCAGCGGCTTGGGCACCACGCCCGGCGGTGGGCCCACCGGTAGCCCCGACGCGACGGTCCGCCGGATCCCGGTGCTCATGTCGAACGCGACCAATTCCTTCGCGCCGGCGTCGACGACATAGAGCACGCCGTCGCACACGCAAATGCCCTGGGGGCGTTCCAGTTCGGCGACCGCGGTGTCGACCCGCGACCCGTCCACCCTGACCACCCGTCCGGCGGCGGCCTCCGCCACCAGGCAGGCCCCGTCCGAGTCGACCGCGACACCGACCGGCTCGCGCAGACCCGTCGCCAGCTCATCGATGCCACCCGAGCCCAGCGACAGCACCCGCCCCGTGCCCAACTCCGCGAAGACGACACCGCCCGGGCTCAGGGCGACACCGTAGAGCTGGTCGAAACCGTCTGCCAGCACGTCGCTTTCAGCCGCCTCCGGCCGGTAGCGGGCGACCTGGCCGCCCGACGTCGTGACGATGAACTCGCCCGGTCCGCTCGATGCGAGCCCGCGCAGGAACCCGGGATAGCCGGGGCTGAACAACATTCCCACCGTGTGCAGGGAGCCGTCGGGCAGCACGGCATAGAAGTAGGTGCCGTCGGCGATGTACAGGCGGCCGTCGTGGCCCACCGCCAGGTCCATCGGCCAGTTGAACCCGCCCGGCAGCACGGATCGCGTTGTGCCGTCGGGCGATACCTCGGTGATCTCACCGGTGAAGTTCGAGACGAACAGCCGGTCGCCGACGAAGGTGCAGTTGTCCAGCCCGGGATTGAGCTGGGCGAGCACACGCTGTTCGCCCGTGCGAGGATCGATGCCCAGCACCTGCCCGCTTGCCACCTGCGTCGAGACGATGCGCCCCCGCGCGTCGAACTTCACCGAGTCGGGCACGCCGAGATCGCGTGCGACACAGTGCGGCTCGCCACCGTCAGGGTCCACGCGCCAGATCTCGTTGGCGCCCATCACCGGGAAGTACAGCAGGCCGTCCGGCCCGACCTCCATCGCGTTCGGTGACGGTACGTTCTCCAGGAGCACGCGTGGCGGTCCACCCGCCAAGTCCAATTCCAGCAGCCGCCCGCCCTCGCGGCATTCACCGACGAACAACCGGCCGCGATGGAAGGTGATGCCGTTGGCCGACGGCACGTTGTCGCGCAGCACCCGGGTGCGACCGCCGGTGTCACGCACGCTGACTCGGCCGTCCATCACCTCGGTCGCGTAGAGGTTCCCGGACGCGTCGAACGCGACGTCATCGGGCGCGACGATGTCGCCGCCCTTGGGGCTGGCGGTCAGCAACTCCCCGGTGCGGTGATCCAGCGCGCTGATCTGACTGCCGGTCACCTGGGCGATGTAGATGCGATCGTCCGGGCCGGTGCGCAAGCCGTTGGCGCCGAACAGCCGGCTGGGCTCGGTGAGCCGCTCGACCTCCCAGCCCTCGGTCACATCGAGTGGCTGCGCCACCGCATAGCGCGAGGGTTGCGTCGAGCTGGCCCGTGAAATGGACATGCCCTGCCGAGGTCCTTCCGTCAGCCGATTGAGCTGGACGTTATCAATTACTACTAGTCCAGACAATAGGCGCTAACTCGTGCGGGGTTCGGCCTTGACAGCCCCCTCTGCCGATGGGAATAGTGTTCTCCAAAGGACAGAACGCGGTATGTTGTCCAGACAAATCGGCAGGTCGCCGCGGCCGGCGGGTCTGAGGCAGGGAAAGCAGGGCATGGACGATCGCGAGGATTTCCTGGGGCTCCGCGGTCGCATCGTGGTGGTGTCCGGTGCCGGCGGGGGCGGCATCGGCACGACCGTCACGGGCATGGCCGCCCGGGCGGGCGCCACCGTGATCGCGGTGAGCCGGTCGAAGGAAAATCTCGACGAGCACGTCGCCCCGTTGGCGCAAGAGGGCCTGGCGGTCGTGCCCGTCGCCGCGGACGCGTCGACCGACGAAGGCATCGCGGCGGTCATCGACCAGGCACGCCGGGTCGACGGCCGCCTGTACGGTCTGGTCAATGTCGCGGGCGGGGCCGAGCCGTCGACGTGGATGCCGTCGACCCGGGTGGCGCGAAGCGACTGGCGCAAGGTCTTCACCGACAACCTCGAGACGGCCTTTTTCATGAGCCAGGCCGTCGCCGCGGAACTGGTCGAACAACAGTTGCCGGGCTCGATCGTGTCGATCTCCTCGATCAGCGGCATGAACACCGCGCCCTTTCACATCGCCTACGGGACCGCCAAGGCCGCCATCGCCGCGATGACGCGCACCATGGCGCTCGAGCTGGCGCTGGCGCGGATTCGGGTGAACGCGGTGGCTCCCGGCGTCACCGAGACCGCGGCCTCACGCACCTACGTCGACGAGGACCCGGATCGGGACAGGCGGGCGATCGCGATGGGCCGGCGCGGGCTGCCCGAGGAACAGGCCCGCGCGATCCTGTTCCTGCTCTCGGAGATGTCGAGCTACGTCACCGGACAGACGCTGCTGGTCGACGGTGGCCTGGACCTGCGATGGAGCCACCTCGGCGCCGACAACACCTCACTGTTCCTCAAAGACGACTCCTTCCGCGCGGCCATGAGGAGGATGTGATGACCGATCTGGCCAAAGATGTGAAATCACCGGCGGCCGAGGAACTCTCGAAGCCGATGACGATCGGCGTCGAGGCGTACATCAGCGAGGACTACGCCCGCGCCGAGCGCGACAAGCTGTGGCGAAAAGTCTGGCAACAGGTCGGCCGCGTCGAAGAGCTGCCCGAGGTGGGCAGTTACCTGACCTACGACATCCTCGACGACTCGATCATCGTCGTGCGCAGCGGCGAGAACGAATTTCGCGCGCACCACAACGTCTGCATGCACCGGGGGCGGCGGCTCATCGACACACCCGAGGGCGCGAAGAACGCCCGCGGGCGCGCGCGCAAGTCGTTCGTGTGCGGTTTCCACGGCTGGACGTACGGCCTGGACGGAGCGTGCACGCACATCCGCGAACAGCAGGACTGGCGGGAAACGCTGACTCCCGACAACACCCACCTGCGACCGGTCAAGGTCGACACGTGGGGCGGTTGGCTGTGGATCAACATGGACCCCGACTGCGAGCCGCTGGCCGATTACCTCTTTCCCGCCGCGAAGATCCTCGACCCGTTCGGGCTGGAAAACATGCGCTGCAAATGGCGCAAGTGGCTGTCCTTCGACTGCAACTGGAAGGTCGCGCTGGAGGCGTTCAACGAGACCTACCACGTCTACACAACCCATCCGGAGTTCAACAAGTTCGGCGAATTCAAGGGCTGGGCCAAGGCGCAGGGCAAGCACAGCAACATCGGCTACGACGCGCCGGAGGACATGGAGGCCACCAAGTCCAAGATCCGCCTCGGCATCGGCGCCGATCCGCGCCTGTCGACCGCCGAGATGCAGGTCTACACCATGGAGGAGACCAACGCGACCACCACCCAGACGCTGGTGAACGCCGCCAAGCGGCTGGTCGACGAATTGCCCGAGGGCACCCCGGCCGACAAGGTCCTCGAGCACTGGCTGGCGTCCGCGCGCCGGGACGACGAAGCCCGCGGCGTGATCTGGCCGACGATTCCGCCCGACATCCTCGGGCAGGCCGGCACGGCATGGCAGATCTTCCCGAACTTCCAGATCGGGCAGGGCCTTACCAGCGCGCTGTGCTACGGCGCGAGACCGCACCCCAGCTACAACCCCGACCGGTGCATTTTCGAGGTATCGGTATTCGAGCTGTACCCGAAAGGCCAAGAGCCCCAGACGGAGTGGGAGTACACACCGGTCGGAGACCCGCGATGGCGCTCGGTCTTGCCCCAGGACTTCTCCAACATGGCCGCGGTCCAGCAGGGCATGAAATCGCTTGGCTTCCCGGGCACCAGGCCCAATCCCTATCGGGAGCGGAGCACCGTCAACCTTCACTACCAACTGTCGAAGTACATGGGTACCGGCGAACCGCGGGAGCTTTGATGCCGATCGCAAGCGCGGCGGCGGCGCCGCGAGCCGCGGGTCGGCACCATCGGGTTTAGGAGACACATGCCACTGTTCGATACCTGCGGGCCGACGCAGACGCCGGACGACATCGATATCGACGCGCTGCGCGAAAAGTATTTGCACGAGCGCGATAAGCGGCTGCGCCCGGAGGGCTCGAAGCAGTACTTGGAACTCAAAGACGATTTCGCGGAATTCGCCGAGGTGGATCCCCACACGCCGGTCACGCCGCGCACGCCGATCGACGAGGACATCGACGTGGCGGTGCTCGGTGGCGGCATCACCGGTCTGCTGGCCGGCGCGTACCTGAAGAAGGCCGGCGTCGATGACGTGCACATCATCGAGATGGGCGGGGACTTCGGCGGGGTCTGGTACTGGAATCGCTTCCCGGGTATCCAGTGCGACAACGACGCCTACTGCTACATCCCGATGCTGGAGGAACTCGGCTATCTTCCGTCCAAGAAGTTCGCCGACGGCGCCGAGATCTACGAGCACTGCCGCCGGATCGCCAAGCATTTCGGGCTCTACGACGGCGCCATCCTCTCCACCCAGGTCCGCACGGCGCGCTGGGACGAGACGATCAAGCGCTGGCGGTTGAGCACCAATCGCGGCGACGACATCCGTGCCCGGTTCGTGGTGATGGCACAGGGCTCGTTCAATAGGCCGAAGCTGCCGGGCATCCCCGGGCTCAAGGACTTCACCGGGCACATGTTCCATTCCGCCCGCTGGGATTACGACTATACGGGCGGGGACGCCAACGGCGGACTGCACAAGCTGCAGGACAAGCGGGTGGCGCTCGTCGGCACCGGTGCGACCGGCGTGCAGCTGGTTCCGCACCTGGGCCGAGACGCCCGGCATCTCTTCGTGTTTCAGCGGACACCCTCGTCGGTGGACGTGCGAGGCAACGAGCCGACGGACCCGCAGTGGGCGGCGTCGCTGCGGCCGGGCTGGCAGGAGCAACGCAAACGCAATTTCCACCGCTGGTCCCCGTTGGGGGAGGGAGCGGTGTTTGACGAGCCAGACCTGGTGTGCGACTTCTGGACCGAACTCGGGCGCAACCTGACCGCGCGGATCGCGGCCGCCGACGATCCCGCATCGCTGACCGTCGAGCAGATCATGGCCATCCGCGAAGAAGAGGATTACAAGGTCATGGAGCGCTTGCGGCGGCGCGTTGATGAACTCGTCGACGACCCCGAGACCGCCGAGGCGCTCAAACCCTACTACCGGTTCATGTGCAAGCGGCCCTGCAGCAACGACGAATACCTACCGACGTTCAACCGCCCGAACGTCACGCTGGTTGACGTGTCGGAATCCAAAGGCGTGGAGCGGCTCACCGCGAAGGGCATCGTCGCGGGCGGTGTCGAGTACGAGGTCGACTGCGTCATCTTCGCCAGCGGTTTTGAGATCACCACGGACATCAGCCGCCGGTACGCAATCGATGTGATCGAGGGCCGCGACGGCCTGTCGCTGTTCGATCACTGGCGCGACGGCTACAAGTCGTTGCACGGGATGACCAGCCGAGGCTTCCCCAATCAGTTCTTCACCGGATTCATCCAGGGCGGCGTGGCCGGGAATACCACCGCGATGCTCGAGCAGCAGGCCGAGCACATCGCCTACATCGTTTCCGAGGCCATCGCGCGCCGAGCGGTGAGCGTCGAGCCGAGCCAGCAAGCCCAAGACGATTGGGTCAGGACGATCCGCGAAACCTCAATAGATGCGACGGAATTCGCGGTGTCCTGCACCCCCGGCTATTACAACAATGAGGGCGGCGGAGGCGGCGAGGGCATCCGCTCGGCCATCGGCGATCCCTTCATGCCGGGCTTCTACGTGTTCGACGACCTGCTCAAGGAATGGCGGGCCAAGGGCGACCTCGACGGTCTGGTGCTTGAGAGCTTCGATGGCTGACTTGAGGTTCGACAGCAGGGTGGCGGTGGTCACCGGGGCCGGCCGGGGGCTCGGCCGCTCCTACGCCATGCTTCTGGCGTCGCGCGGCGCGAAGGTCGTCGTCAATGACCCCGGGGGTGGCCTGTCCGGGGACGGCGCCGATGCCGGCCCTGCCGACGATGTGGTGCGTGAGATCGTCGCTGCCGGCGGCCAAGCCGTCGCGAGCACCGACTCGGTGGCCACCCCGGCCGGCGGCAAGGCGATCATCGACGCGGCGCTTGAGGCTTTCGGTCGCGTCGACGTCCTCGTCCACAACGCCGGCAACGTCCGCCGCGGATCGCTCAAGGAGCTGAGCTACGAGGATTTCGACGCCGTGCTCGACGTCCACTTGCGGGGGGCGTTCCATGTGGTGCGGCCGGCGTTCCCGGTGATGTGCGAGGCGGGTTACGGGCGCATCGTGCTGACCTCCTCCATCGGCGGCCTGTACGGAAACCAGGAGGTGGCCAGCTACGCCGCCGCGAAGGCCGGCGTGATCGGCCTGTCGAATGTCGCGGCCCTAGAGGGCGCCGCCGACGGCGTGCGGAGCAATGTGATCGTGCCGGCCGCGGTGACAAGGATGGCCGCCGGGATCGACACCTCGGCCTACCCACCGATGGGCCCGGAACTCGTCGCGCCCGTGGTGGGTTGGCTCGCGCACGAAAGCTGTTCGGTAACCGGGGAGGTGTTCATCGCGCTGGCCGGCCGGGTGGCGCGGGCAGTCATCGCCGAGAGTCCCGGCGTGCATCGGCCGGCCTGGACGGTCGAGGACGTGGGCGAACACCTCGATGCGATCCGAAACATCGCGGCGCCGTTGATATTTCCGGCCATCCCCGACGGTCACCACCAGCATATCCGCTACAGCTTCGAGCTCGCGCAGCGCTCCACCGAGCGGGGTGTACTGCATGGCTAGCCGGGCGGGCGCGGGACCGCTGGCCGGTCTGCGGGTCGTCGACCTCACCGCGATGGTGATGGGGCCCTACTGCACGCAGATCATGGCCGATATGGGTGCCGACGTAATCAAAGTCGAACCGCCCCAGGGCGATAACACCCGCTACATCTCGGTCGGCCCCGCGCCGGGCATGAGCGGGGTGTTCGTCAACGTCAACCGCGGCAAACGCAGCGTCGTGCTGGACCTGCGCACCGATGCCGGAGTGCTGGCGCTGCGCGCGCTTATCGAAACCGCCGACGTGTTCATCCACTCGATGCGCGCCAAGGCGATCGCCAAGCTGGGCTTCGGCTACGACGACGTGGCCGCGATCAACCCGTCGATCATCTACACCAATTGCTACGGGTACGGCCGTCGCGGACCCGAACGGGACCGGCCCGCCTACGACGACACCATCCAGGCCGAGTGTGGCCTGCCCGCGGTGCAACAGCAACTGACCGGCGAGGCCGACTACGTCGGAACGATCATGGCCGACAAGGTCGCCGGGTTGACGGCGCTCTATGCGACGACCATGGCGCTGTATCACCGTGAGCGCACCGGCGAGGGGCAAGAGGTCGAGGTCGCCATGTTCGAAACCATGGCCTCGTTCATCCTCGTCGAACACGCCAACGGCGCCCTGTTCGACCCGCCCCTGGGGCCGGCCGTCTATCCGCGGACGGTGGCGCCCAACCGCCGTCCCTATCGCACCAGTGACGGCTACATCGCCGCGCTGATCTACAACGACAAGCACTGGGACGCCTTCATGAACGCCGTGCGGCCGCCCTGGGCCAGCGAGTTGTATTCGACGCTGGAACAGCGCGCCCACCAGATTGACACCATCTACGGACTGGTCGCCGAGACGATGAAGCAGCGTTCGACGCGCGAGTGGCTCGAGCTGTTCGGCGAACTCGAGATACCGGCCGCGCCCCTGAACACGCCCGGCGCGCTGTTCGACGATCCACATCTGAACGCCGTCGGCATGTTCCAGACCGTGGACACCCCACACGGGCCGGTGCGCTTCCCGGGCGTGCCCACCTGGTTCTCCCGGACGCCCGGTCGCGTTGCCGGGCCGGCGCCGGAACTTGGCGCCGACACCGCACAAGTGCTCGAAGAGCTCGGCGCGAGCGTGGTGCCCCCGGCTCGCGATGGAAAGGAATTTTGACCATGGCCGTGCCCGTCTACAAGCGCATCCTCGACCTGTTCGAGGCCGAGGGTGTGAACACCTTGTTCGGCATCCCGGACCCGAACTTCGTGCACATGTTCACCGAGGCCGACGCTCGCGGATGGGCGGTGGTCGCACCGCATCACGAACTGAGTGCGGGATTCATGGCAGAGGCGGCGTCGCGCATGACGGGCAAGCCGGGCCTGTGCATCGGCACGCTCGGCCCGGGCATGGCCAACATCGCCGGAGCGATCCAGTGCGCGCTGGTGGAGAACTCGCCGGTCATCTTCCTCGGCGGCCAGCGCGCCCGCATCACCGAGCGCCGGGTGCGGCGTGGACGCATCCAATTCGTCCGCCAGGAGCCCCTTTTCGCACAGTCCGTCAAGTACAGCGCATCGATCGAGTACGCCGACCAGACCGATGAGATCATCCACGAGGCGATTCGCCGGGCCATGTCCGGCACACCCGGCCCGGCCTACATCGAGTACCCGTCGCACGTCATCCTCTCCGAGCTCGACGCGCCGGATCCGCTGCCGCCCCACCGGTACCGACTCGTCAACCAGACCGCGGGCGGGCGCGAGGTGGCCGAGGCGGCGAAGCTGATCCGCGCGGCGGAGAGCCCGATCCTCTTGGTCGGGCACGCGGTCCACACGTCGCGCACCGGCGCGGCGGTCAGGGAGCTGGCCGACCTCATGGCGTGCCCGGTGATTCAGACCTCCGGCGGCACGTCGTTCATCGAGGGCCTCGAGGACCGCACCTTCGCCTACGGATTCTCGCCGGCGGCCGTCGAGGCGGTGGTGCAGTCCGATCTGTGCGTCGCGCTCGGCACGGAACTCGGCGAACCTAGCCACTACGGCCGGACCCGCCACTGGGCGGCGAACGACGCGAAGCGTAAATGGGTTCTGGTCGAGCAGGATCCGGTGGCCATCGGCGTCAACCGCCCCATTGACATCCCCCTGGTCGGTGACCTTCGTGGTGTGGTGCCCCAGCTGGTGGAAGCGCTGCGGGACACCCCGCGAACGCCATCGGTCGATCTCGACCGCTGGATCAAGGCCGATGCGGCGGAGCTGGCACAGCTCGCCGAGAACGCGCCGGCGGGCCGGACGCCCATACACCCCGCACGCTTCGTCGTCGAGGCCACCAAAGCGTTTCCGAAGGACGGCATCCTGGTCCGCGACGGCGGCGCGACCGTCATCTTCCAGTGGACCTACTCTCAGGCCAAACCGCGCGACGTCATCTGGAACCAGAACTTCGGTCACCTCGGCACCGGACTGCCGTATGCGGTCGGCGCATCGGTCGCCGAGGGCGGCAAGCGCCCGGTGATGCTGCTGACCAGCGATTCGGCGTTCCTCTTCCACATCGCCGAGTTGGAAACCGCAGCGCGGCAGAAACTTCCGCTGGTATGCGTGGTGGGTGTCGACCATCAGTGGGGCCTTGAGGTCGGCGTCTACAAGCGCACCTTCCCCCAGCCGTCGCCGCAGCCCGGCGTGCACTGGAGCAAGGACGTCCGGCTCGACAAGGTCGCCGAGGGTTTCGGTTGCCACGGCGAGTACGTCGAGAAGGACGACGAGATCGGCCCGGCGATCCAGCGGGCCTACGCTAGCGGCAGGACGGCCGTCGTGCACGTGTGCATCGACCCGAAGGCCAACTCCGAGGAGATGCCCAAGTACGACGAATTCCGCACCTGGTACGCCGAAGGCACCCAGTAAGCGATAAGGAGTAGTCATGCGCGAATGCCTCAAGTTCTACATCGACGGGCGCTGGGTGGACCCGGTGCGGCCCAATCCCTTCGACGTCGAGAACCCGACCACCGAGCAGGTCTCCGGAAAGATCTCGCTCGGCTCGGCCGCCGACGTCGACGTGGCGGTCAACGCCGCCCGCCGCGCTTTCACCGGCTGGTCACAGAGCAGCCGCGAACAGCGCCTCGATCTGCTGGAGGCGATCCTCGCCGAATACGGCAAGCGTGCGGGCGATCTCGCCGAAGCGGTCACCGAGGAAATGGGAGCGCCGCCCTCGCTGGCCGCGGGGCCGCAGGTCCAGCTCGGGCTCGGTCACCTGGTGACCGCGATCGACGTGCTCAAGAACTTCCAGTTCTCCGAACAACACGGGGCGACCCTGATCTCCAAGGAGCCAATCGGCGTCTGCGGGCTGATCACGCCGTGGAACTGGCCGCTGAACCAGATCGCGGTCAAGGTATACCCCGCACTGGCCACGGGCTGCACGATGATCCTGAAACCGTCTGAGGTGGCACCGTATTCGGCCTACATCTTCACCGAAATTCTGGACGCCGCGGGCGTGCCGGCCGGTGTCTACAACCTGGTCAACGGCGACGGGCCCGGCGTCGGCGTCGCGCTGGCGAGCCATCCCGACGTCGACATGGTGTCTTTCACCGGATCGACCCGCGCGGGGGTCGAGGTGGCCAAGAACGCCGCCCCGACGGTCAAGCGGGTGACGCAGGAACTGGGCGGCAAGAGCCCCAACATTGTGCTCGATGACGCCGGCTTTGCGGACAGCGTTCGCGCCGGCGTGCTCAACATGATGCCGAACTCCGGGCAGAGTTGTAACGCGCCGTCGCGCATGCTGGTCCCGAATGCGCGGATGGCCGAGGCCGTCGACATCGCGCGTGGGGTTGCCGAACAGGTCAAGGTGGGCAGCCCGGGCGACAAGACCGCGCTCGGGCCGGTGGCGTCGAGGGCGCAATTCGAGAAGGTGCAGCGCCTGATCCAGCAGGGCGTCGAGGAGGGCGCGACCGTCGTCGCCGGCGGACCGGGCCGCCCGGCGGGGCTGGACACGGGGTACTACGTCAAGCCGACCGTCTTCGCCGACGTCACCAATGACATGACGATCGCGCGCGAGGAGATCTTCGGTCCGGTGCTGTGCATCCTCGGCTATGACGACATCGATCAGGCCGTGCAGATCGCCAACGACACCGAGTACGGTCTGGCCGGCTATGTGTCGGGCGCGGACCTCGACAAAGCCCGGGAGGTGGCCCGCAAGATCCGCGCGGGTTGGGTGACGATCAACCATGCCTTCGACATGAACTCGGCATTCGGCGGCTACAAGCAAAGTGGCAACGGTCGCGAGTGGAGCGAGTTCGGCTTCCACGAATATTTGGAGGTCAAGAGCACTCTGGGCTACGCGCCGTAAAAGGCCGCGCCTGAAGGCGCCCGCCCTCGCGTGTCTTCTGCTGAATCCGGCTGCGTCGCAATTAGGCTTGCTCCGATCACGAGGAGGGGCAGCGACGTATCGGCATCAACTTTGGCGCCGGGCGACAAGTCGGTCAGGGCGCGTTAACAGCGGACACTGAGCCGGGCGGGAGGCACCCCGCGCCGGCTCGTCGTGCTCCGCGGCCGCGGTGGGTAGCCCCGGTGCGCGGTGCGGGCCGGCTCGCGATCTGGGATCAACCCGACCGGCGCAGCGGGATTCCGGCGCTGGACGGGCTGCGGGCGATCGCGGTCGCCCTGGTGCTCGTCGGGCACGGCGGCATCCCGGGCGTGGGCGGCGGCTTCATCGGCGTCGATATCTTCTTCGTCCTCAGCGGGTTCCTCATCACCTCGCTGCTGCTGGACGAGCTCCGGCGCACCGGTCGCATTGAGCTGACCGGCTTTTGGATCAGGCGGGCGCGGCGGCTGCTGCCGGCGTTGCTGCTGATGGTGCTCAGCGTGGGTGCGGCCCGCGAGTTGCTTCCCAGCCAGTCGCTCACGGGGTTACGCGACGACGCGATCGCGGCCTTCCTCTGGGTGGCGAACTGGCGGTTCGTGGCCCAGAAGACGGACTATTTCACCCAGGGCGCCCCGCCGTCGCCGCTGCAGCACACCTGGTCGCTGGGGGTGGAGGAGCAGTATTACTTTGTCTGGCCGGTGCTGCTGATCGCGGTGACCCTGGTGCTGGCCGCGCGCGCGAAGCGCTACTTCAGGCGGGCCACCGTGGGCGGGGTGCGGTTCGCCACCTTTGTGATCGCGACGCTGGGCGCGGTGGCTTCCGCGGCGGTCGCCATCGTCCTTGCCTCCGACGGCACGCGGGACCGGATCTATTTCGGCACCGACACCCGCGCGCAGGCGCTGTTGACCGGATCCGCGGCGGCGGCTCTGCTGGTGCGGGATTGGCCGTCGATGAACCGCGGCTGGTGCCTGGTCCGCAGCCGGTGGGGACGGCGGGTGGCACGCGTGCTGCCGCTGCTCGGCCTGGCGGGCCTGGCGGCGGCGACCCACTACGCGACCGGTGGCGCCGGTGAGTTTCGGCACGGCCTGCTGATCGGGGTTGCCGTCGCGTCCGTCCTCGTGGTCGCCCCGGTGGCCATGGAACAGCGCGGAGCGATCGCCCGCATCCTTGCCCTGCGGCCCCTGGTGTTCCTGGGCACCATCTCCTATGGCGTCTACCTGTGGCACTGGCCAATCTTTCTGGCGCTCAACGGGGAACGCACCGGATGGTCGGGGCTGCCGCTGTTCGCCGCACGGTGCGCCGCCACCGTGGTGGTCGCCGCCGTGTCGTGGTGGCTGATCGAACAGCCGATCCGGCGCTGGCGGCCGGCGCGGGTGCCGCTGTTGCCGCTGGCCGCGGCCACCGTGGCCAGTGCCGCCGCGATGACGCTGCTGGTGATCCCGGTGGGCACCGGGCCCGGCCTGCGCGAGGGCCTGCCGCCGGGGGTGTCGGCTGTCGCCGCGATCTCCCCGTCCCCGCCCGCCGGCAGCCGCCCCGCGCCCCGCGATCCGCACCGGCCGTTCACGGTTTCGGTTTTCGGCGATTCGATCGGGTGGACCTGGATGCACTATCTCCCGCCCACACCGGGGTTCGCCTTCCTCGACCACACCCTCATCGGCTGCAGCCTGGTGCGGGGCACCCCGTACCGGTATATCGGCCAAACCCTTGAGCAGCGGCCCGAATGTGACGGCTGGCCCGTCCGATGGTCGGCGCAGCTGGGCCAGGACCAGCCGGATGTCGCGCTGCTGATCATCGGGCGCTGGGAGACGGTCGATCGCGTCAACGAGGGTCAGTGGACGCACATCGGCGATCCGACGTTCGACGCGTACCTCAACGGCGAGCTCGAGCGCGCATTGAACATCGTGGGTTCCACGGGTGCGCGCGTCGTGGTGGCCACCGTGCCCTACAGCCGGGGCGGCGAAAAGCCGGACGGTCGACTGTATCCGGAGGATCAACCCGATCGCGTCAACCTGTGGAACACCATGCTGCGCAAAACCGTTGCCCACCACCAGGGAGTCCAGATCCTCGACCTGAACAAAAAGCTCGGCCCCGACGGGGTCTACACCGCCAAGGTCGACGGCATCAAGGTACGCAGTGACGGCGTGCACCTCACCCCGGAGGGGGTGAGATGGCTGACGCCATGGCTCGAGGAATCGCTGCGGTAGCCGCTTAACCGCCCGTGCGGCAACTGATTTCCATGCTGTCGCTCTCCCGCACGGAGAAGTTGAAGCTCACATACCCGTTGTCCGGGTTGCGAACCCGGTCGAGGTAGGGCCGCATGTCCGCGGCACTGGCGTTGTCGGCGACGATCAGTGCGCCCGTCGCGAGGCGCGGTTCGAGCAACTCGAGCACCGGCAGGTAGAGGTCCTTCCACCCGTCGAGCAGGACGAACTCGACGGGTCCGTCGAGGTTATCCAGCGTGGTCAGCGCGTCGCCCTCGAGGATGGTGATGACGTCATCCAAACCGGTCTCGGCGAACGTCCTTCTGGCCGCGGCGATCTTGGGGGCGCTGAGTTCGGTGGTTACCACCCGGCCGGCGCCGTTGTCGCGCACCGCCGATGCCAGGTGCACGGCGGAGATTCCGAAGGACATGCCGAATTCGACGACCGTCGCCGGCCGGGTGGCACGCACCAGCGCATACAGCAGGCGGCCCGCTTCCGGCGTGACGGGGATGTAGAACTCGCTCATGGCGTCGGCGCGCTCCTGCGCGCTCATCGGGCGGTCGAAATCGCCGACCCGCTCCCGCAACCGCGACATCTGATCTTTCGTTTCGGCATACATCCGGTCGAGCACCGCCGCGACGGTGGGTGCCTGCAAAGTGTTGGCCATGCTGTCGAGGGTAGGCCTCGGCGGACGGGCGGACGGAGAGTCCGGGCGGGCGTGGGTTAACGCAAACCCACGTCAAGGTTGTGTAAACGCGTTTGACGAGCACGAGGGCTGACATGCAAGATGGACAGGCAAGCACCTCGGTAGGTGAGGCGTCTGCATGGATACAGGCCACTGACCCCGAACGTCGAGAGACGCCCCGGGTCAGGACAGCTCTTCCCGGACCCAAGGGTTGAGCCCAAGTGGCTTCTGGAACGAGGAGCGATCGCAAGCGCGGCGAAGCCGGGCGAAGTAGGTCGCGACTATAGGTGATGTTCCGGATACGCCGTGCAGTGCCGAAGCTCCGACGAGAGGGGTGCGGCCGGCGGTCTGCCGCCGGTGATTCGTGCCTCTCCCGTTCAGGTGAACGCAACGACACCCGCGTGTGTCCCGGCCGGAGGAGGTGAGGACGAGATGAGTCCCGGCGATAGTCCCTATCCGAAATCCGTCTTGTCCCGATCCGGTTCCGGCATTCCTTCTGCCGCCTGACTTCTGCCCTTGCCACCCTGCGCGTGACAACGCTTGGTTGGCCGCGGATACCACGAGCCGATCGGACCTGCGTCAGGAGAAGATCATGGCTTTTGTTGTTACACAGCGTCTTTGCAACGTTTCCCGGCTGCGCGGCGGCTCGATGCTGCGTGCGGGACGGCAGTTTGCGGCCAAGCTGGGCGCGCGTGCCGCCCTGACCCCGCAGGAGCGCGCCAACCTGTACGTCTCGCGGATGCCGATCGCGGTGGTTACCGCCTCGCTCGGGGGACATCCGTCGGACCGGCCGGCCGGATACCGGTGACCTTCTCGATCCCGACCCGCGACGGTCCCCGCGACCACGCGGTGCTGGATTCCGCGCACGCCGGCGACATCGTCGGTGCGTTCGGGCGCATCCGGCGTGAAGGCACCGGAGCGCACGGGGTCGCCGCTGGGCGCTGGGCGCGGCTGCGGACGCTGCTCGTCATCACCGGTCCCGGCCTGATCGTCATGGTCGGCGACAACGACGCCGGTGGCGTGGCGACCTACGCACAGGCGGGGCAGAACTACGGGATGGGACTCTTGTGGACACTGGCGGCGCTGATCCCGGTGTTGTACGTGAACCAGGAAATGGTGCTGCGGCTGGGCGCGGTCGCCCGGGTCGGTCACGCCCGGTTGATCTTCGAGCGCTTCGGCAAGTTCTGGGGTGCCTTCAGCGTCGGTGATCTGTTGATCCTCAACGCCCTGACCATCGTCACCGAATTCATCGGCGTGTCAATGGCACTCGGCTATCTGGGCTGCCCCAAGGTGGTCGCGATCCCGGCCGCCACGGTGTTGTTGTTCGCCGTGGTGGCCGGGGGCTCGTTCCGCCGCTGGGAAGGGCTGATGTTCCTGCTGATCGCGGTGAACGTGCTGATCATCCCGATGGTGGTGATGGTGCATCCCGCCCTGAAGGAAACGGCGGGCGGGCTGGTGCCGCGGTTCCCGGGTGGGCTCAATTCCACCGTCCTGCTGTTGGTAGTCGCGATCGTGGGCACCACCGTCGCGCCGTGGCAACTGTTCTTTCAGCAGTCCAATGTTGTGGACAAGCGCATCACGGCCCGCTGGATCGGCTATGCGCGAGCCGATTTGGTGATCGGCATCGTCGTCGTGATGGTCGGGGCGACGGCGTTGATGGTGGTGACGGCGTTCGGGTTCGCCGGCACCACCGGCGTCGGCGCCTTCACCGACGCCGGTGCGGTCGCCTCGGGGCTGGCCAGCCACCTCGGTAGCGCGGTCGGGGTGCTCTTCGCGATCATCCTGCTGGACGCGTCGCTGATCGGGGCCAACGCCATCGGGCTGGCCACCACCTACGCCATCGGCGATTCTCTGGGCAGGCGGCACTCGCTGCACTGGAAGATCAGCCAGGCCCCAGTGTTTTACGGTGGCTACGCGGTACTGCTCGCCGTGTCCGGCGCGGTCGCGTTCAGCCCCGACCACATCCTCGGCCTGGTGACCCAGGGCGTGCAGGCCCTCGCCGGCGTCCTGCTGCCCTCGGCGACCGTGTTCCTGGTGTTGCTGTGCAACGACCGCGCGGTGCTCGGCCCGTGGGTAAACACGTTGCGGCAGAACATCATCGCGTGGACCGTCGTGTGGTGTCTGGTGCTGTTGTCGCTGGCGCTGACGGCGACGACCTTCTTTCCGGGCCTTTCCACCACCACCATCGAGGCCGGCCTGGCCGTTGGCGCGGCGACCGGCATCGTCGGCGGCGCGGCCACGATCGTTGCCGGTCGGCGCGACCGGGACCGGCGCGACGCCGAGGCGATCGTGGGGACACTCGGCGGTGGCCTGGACCCCGAGGAGGTCGACGAACTTGACGACACCCCGTCATTGACCCCAGCCGAGCGGCGCGCCGTCCGCCGGCAGGACCGGTCGAGGTGGCAGACGCCCAACCTTGCCACGCTTCCCCGGCCGCACCTTTCGCCGGCCCGTCGGGCGGGATTGCTCGCCCTGCGCGGCTATCTGGTGCTGGCGGTCGTATTCGTGATCGTCAAGATCGTGCAGGCCGGGATGGCCTGACGCCCGGCGATCAAGGCGAACCGTTCGGCAGCAGAACGATTTTGCCGCGGGTGTGCCGCTTCTCGAGTTCTTCGTAGGCGTCGGCGACCCGGTCCAGCGGGTAGGTCGCGGCGACCTCGAAATCGATCGTGCCGCTGACGATGAGGCCGGCCATCTCGGTGAGCGCCTCCGTTGTCGACGCGTCGGCGCTGCCTTCGGTCTTGGCGCCGACCTCTCCGGCCTTCTGGAACGCGATGATCGTGTCGATGCGCTCGGGCGCCACCCCGAGATCCACGGCGAGCTGGACGTACTCGGGGCCGAACAGGTCGATGAACGCGTCTAGTCCGTTCGGTGCCGCCTCTCGCAGCCGATCGGCCAGTCCGTCCCCGTACGCGACCGGGGTGACGCCGTGGGCACGCAGCCAGTCGAAGTTGGCGGGCCCCGCGATGCCGAGCACCCGGGCCTTGCGCAGGACCAGCAACTGCACGACCAGACTGCCGACGCCGCCCGCGGCGGCCGAAACGGCTACGGTCTCGCCCGGCTGTGGGTCGACTGCGCGGACGGCGGCGTAGGCCGTCACACCGGCCACGTAGAGCGAACCCGCGGTCTCCCAGCTCATTTGGGAGGGTTTGCGAATCAGCTGATCGACCGGCACGGCGGTGTGGGTGGCGTGGCTGGATCGGCGGAAGCTGAACCCCAGCACCTCGTCCCCGACGGAAAACTCCGTCACTGCTGGCCCGACGGCGGTCACGACGCCCGCGAGGTCGCTGCCCTCACCGGAGGGAAAGGTAGCGGGGAACATGTCGTGCAGCGCGCCGGTTCGGATGGCGGCTTCTCCGGGATTGATCCCAGCGGCGCGAACCTCGACGACCACTTCGCCCGGGCCCGGCATCGGCATCTCCACGTCCGCCACGTACAGGACGTCACGACCCCCGTAACGATCGAACCGTACGGCACGCGCCACCGCAGATGTCATCGTTCCTCCTACCCCGCACTCCCGCGCCCCCCGGCCAGCATAGGTGCGAACCGGAGCCGACCGGCGGGGATGAGCGCCAGCCCCTTGCTGTCCCGCCCTTGTTCCCGCCGGCATTTCGCAGTAGCGTCAGGCGGCCGAACTGTGGATTGACGCGGGAGGAACGTCATGGAGCTCGCCAGGATTGCCGCCGCCGGCTGGGTGGTCGCGACCATAGCGGTCGGCACCGTCGTATCCGGGTGTGGCAACGATCAGACGACATCGGCGCCCGCATCCTCGACGACATCGGGTGCCGTCACTTCATCGAGCGGTGCGAGCACGGTCACGGCTCCTTCGCCGGGCCAGCCGACCGATTACAGCTCGCTGCTGATCAAGCCCAGCGACATCGGCGGAGACTTCAAATCCCCCCAGCCCCCCGTCCTGAACCCCAACAACGCGACCGGTGTCGCGCAGCTGTTCGCCAATCCCGACAACAGCCGCCGGATCGGCGACACCATCCTGATCGTCGCCGACCCCGCCGTCGCGAAGACGGGCATCGAGAACACCAAGACCAACTATGCGGGGAAGGTCACCGGCACCTGGCAGCCGGTCGACGTCGGCTCCAACGGCTTCATGATTTCCGGTAACTCGCCGGACAACTCCCAAGCGGTGACGGTGTTGCTGTTCAGCGAGGGCAAGGCGGTCGTCAACATCGAATTCGACAGCGCGCCCAATGATCCGATCGATCCGGCCATTGCGATCGATGTGGGGCGCAAGCAGGACGCCGCGATCAAAAGCGGGTTGCCCAGCTAGGTTTGGACGAAACGCGAAGTTGCGGGTCCGCGTTCAGGCCACGACTTGGATGGGGTCGCCGACGTTGACCTGGTTGAAATACCACGCGGCGTTGTCCGGGCTCAGGTTGATGCATCCGTGGCTGACGTTGGCGTGGCCCTGCGAGTCGACCGACCATGGGGCCGAGTGCACATACACGCCGCTCCAGGTGACCCGGACCGCGTACTGCGCCGTAATCTTGTATCCCTCCGGGGAACTCAGCGGGATGCCGATCGTCCGCGAGTCCATCACCACGGAGCGTTCTTTCTCGAGGGCGGTGAAGTTGCCGATCGGCGTCGGGCGACTGGGCTTGCCCATCGACGCCGGCATGGTGCGCAGCACCTCGCCGTTGCGGCTGACGGTGAAGGTGTGCCCGGAGAGGCTGGCCACACCGAGCAATTCGTCACCGGTGTCGAAGCCCGTCGTCAGGGCCTGCACACCCGCCGAGACGTGGGTGTGGGCGGGCCAGTAGTGGTTCGGAACCCATTGAACGACGTCGTTTTGGACCCACTCGAAATGTCCCGGCGTGCCGCTCGGCGATGAGACATGGATGGTCCGTTCGGCGGCGGCGCGATCGGTAACCGGCGCGGTGAACGCGACGACCAGCGGATGTGCCACGCCCACCACCGCTCCGTTAGCGGGCGAAACCGAGGCAACTCCGGGGACCGGCTCGGGCAGCGGGACGGACGCCGCGCCGCGTGCGGCGCTCCCCAAGGCGCCCATGCCGGCAATCGCTACCATAACGAACAGATAACGAGACGCTCGGTGCATGGCGCTTACCCTTTGCGATGGTTCAACTGACACAACGATATTCTACTGGGTGTCGGCTCATTGCCGTTTTTAGCAAACATCGGTGGCTTCGCTGGGTCGCCAGGATAACGCTGAGATCGGCCGATGAGCGCGAGCGGAGTGAGGGCAGGCCCGGCAGGGGCGGACATGATCGCAAACGACCGCTACCCGCGCCCGAGGACGGATATGGCCGCCCTGCTGCTCATCGACGTGCAGCGGGACTTCATCGATACGCCCCGCACGCCCGGTGCTGACGCCCCCATGCCGGTTGCCGGCACGCGTGTCGCGATCCCGGCGATGGCGCAGTTGGCGGCGGCGTTCCGGCGACGGGGACTGCCCATCGTGCACGTCGTCCGGCTGTATCTGCCGGACGGGTCGAACGCCGACCTGGTACGGCGCGGATCGATAAAGGGAGGCACTCGAATTGCCGTGCCCGGCAGCGCCGGTTCGCAGATTGTCGCCGAGCTGTTGCCCAGATCTGTTGACCTGGACCACGAGTTGCTCCTGGCCGGCGGTTTCCAGCGGGTGGGTGCCGCCGAGCACGTAATGGACAAACCGCGGTGGGGCCCCTTCTACGGCACCGCCCTCGAGGAACATCCGCGCGAAAGCGGCAGCGACACAGTGGTCTTCGCGGGATGCAACTTTCCCAACTGTCCTCGCATGTCCCTCTACGAGGCGTCCGAACGGGACTTCCGGCTTGTCCTGGTCTCCGACGCGATCTCCGGCCTCTATGAGCGCGGCGGCGCGGAGTGCCGCGCCATCGGGGTGAAGGTGCTGGGACTGGCGGAGACACTCGATTGGCTGGGGGTGCCAGGCGCGCGTTAGCCTCAGCGGAGACGGTGCCCCAAGGCCGAGCCCGAACAAAGAGGAGTGCGGTGCTTTTCCGTCAACTGGAGTATTTCGTGGCGGTCGCCCAAGAGCGCCATTTCGCCCGGGCGGCCGAGAAGTGCTACGTCTCGCAACCCGCGCTGTCCGCCGCCATCGCCAAGCTCGAACGGGAGCTGAACGTCACGCTGATCAATCGCGGACACAGCTTCGAGGGCCTGACGCCCGAAGGGGAGCGATTGGTCGTGTGGGCCAAACGGATTCTCGCCGAACACGATGCATTCAAGGCCGAGGTGGACGCCGTGCGGTCCGGCATCGCGGGGACGCTTCGGCTGGGCACGGTGCCGACCGCCTCGACGACGGCGTCCCTGGTGCTCTCGGCGTTCTGCTCGGCGCATCCGCTGGTGAAGGTGCAAATCCTTTCCCGGCTGGCCGCCTCCGAACTGTACCGGCGCGTGCGCGAGTTCGACCTGGACGCCGCCATCGTGCACACCGCCACCGACGACGCTCACGACGTCAACCTGGTGCCGCTTTACCAGGAACACTATGTGCTGCTGTCGACGGCGAACATGCTGCCAGCGGGGGCATCGACGCTGACCTGGCCGGAGGCCGCGCAACTGCCCCTGGCGCTGCTCACCGCGGACATGCGCGACCGCCAGATCATCGACGAAGCGTTCGCCAGCCACGCGATCACCGTCACCCCGCAGGTCGAAACCGATTCGGTCGCTTCGTTATTGGCGCAGGTTGCCACGGGCAACTGGGCGTGTATCGTGCCGCACACCTGGCTCTGGACCTCGCCGCTGAGCGCGGAGATCCGCGCGGTCGAGATGGTCGAACCGGAACTCAAGGCCGAGATCGCGCTGGTCACCAACTCTTCCGACCCCGGCTCGCCCGTCGCGCGTGCGCTCACCGCATGCGCGCAGGAGCTGGCGCTGGGCGAGTTCTTCGACGCGCAGCTGCTGGGCATCACGCGCCGGCGCTGACCGGGGGCGCGGCCGCGCTGGTCGGGTTGAGGCCGGCCAGGTGGCCGCTTTCCACGCCTGCCGCCGGGTCGAGCCGGCAGTCGATGACCGACGGGCCGCCGGAGGCGATCGCCTCGGCCAGCGCCGCGCGCAGCTCCGTCGGGGTGGTGATGTGATATCCCTTGCCGCCGAACGCCTCCGCGATCAGCCCGTGACGCGCCCCAGCGTTCAGCACCGTCGGCGCGGGATCGTCCCCCATCGCCGCTTCGTCGCCGCGGTACACCCCGCCGTTGTTGAGGATGACCACCGTCACCGGCAGCCGGTAGCGGCAGATCGTCTCGACCTCCATGCCGGAGAAGCCAAACGCGCTGTCGCCCTCGATCGCGACGACCGGCTTGCCGGTCTCCACCGCGGCGGCGATCGCGTATCCCATGCCGATGCCCATCACACCCCACGTGCCCGTGTCGAGCCGGTGTCGCGGCAGCTCCATGTCGATGACGTTGCGGGCCAAGTCCAGCGCGTTGGCGCCTTCGTTGACCACGTAGACTTCCGAGTTCTCGCGCAGCACGGCCCGAATCGCGCCCAGCGCGTTGTAAAACCGCATCGGGTGCGGGTCTTCGGCCAGCCGCTCGCGCATCTTGGCCTCGTTGCGGGTCCGGCGCTCGGCCAGTTCGTTGACCCAATCCGCCGGTGTGACGATCGGACGCGCGGCCACCGCATCACACAGCGCCGACAGCACCGAGCCGAGATCGCCGCACAGCGGCGCCGCGATCGGCCGGTTGCTGTCGAATTCCGCCGCCGCGATGTCGATCTGCACGAATTTGGCGTCGGCGGACCACTGCGGCGACTCCCCGTGGCCGAGCAGCCAATTCAGCCGGGCGCCCACCAGCAACACCGCGTCCGCGCGGGCTATCGCCAGTGAGCGCGCGGCCCCGACCGACTGCGGGTGTGAATCGGGCAGCAGCCCCTTGGCCATCGACATCGGCAGGAACGGAATTCCGGTGGCCTCCACGAAGTTCCGGATCACATCGTCGGCCTGCGCGTAGGCGGCGCCCTTGCCGAGCACGATCAGCGGCCGCCGCGCGTGCCCCAGCACCTCCAGCGCGCGGTCGACCGCGTCTGGCGCCGGCAGCTGCCGCGGCGCGGCGTCGACGACCCGCCAAATCGTGTCGGCCCCGGCGGCGGCGTCCATCGCCTGGCCCAGGATCTCGGCGGGGATGTCGAGGTAAACCCCGCCCGGCCGCCCGGAGGTCGCCGTGCGAATGGCGCGCGCCACGCCCCGCCCGATGTCCTGGATCCGGCCGATCCGGTACGCGGCCTTCGCGAAAGGCTCTGCGGCCCTGAGCTGGTCGAGTTCCTGATAGTCACCGCGCTGCAAATCCACCATCGCCCGGTTGCTCGAGCCCGAGATCTGGATCATCGGGAAACAGTTCGCGGTGGCGTTCGCCAGGGCGGGCAGCCCGTTGAGGAAGCCGGGCCCGGACGTGGTGAGGCACACGCCGGGCCGCCGGGTGAGAAATCCGGCGGCGGCGGCCGCGTTGCCGGCCGAGCTCTCCTGCCGAAAGCCGATGTAGCGGATTCCCGACGCCTGCGCGGTGCGGGCGAGGTCGGTGATCGGGATGCCCACGATGCCGTAGATGGTGTCGACGTCGTTGGCCTTCAGCGCGTCGACGACGAGATTGAAGCCGTCGGTCAAGCGAGCCGCGTCGCCGCGAGATGCCGAAACGGTGGACATGGTGGCGGCCTCCTTGTGAGCGTGATGCCGGATCTGCCCGTAACTGCCTACGCCATTCACTGTTGTGCCGGTGCGCGCGGCTGTCCAAGACTAAGCCGCTATGCAGCGATTCACGCCGTCTATCGATAGCCCCCACTTATCGATAGTGAGCGGATCGGTATTGGACGGACGGACGAATGTCACGGCATGGTGCCAACAGGAGCTTTCACACGCAACGGAAGGGGTTGGGCGATGAGGACGAGCAATCACGCGGTCGCCGATCTGGTCGACATGGCGGCGAGCCGGCGGCCGGACGCCCCGGCGCTCGTCGTCACCCCCGATCGCCTACCGGTCAACTACCGCGACCTGGTTCGACTGGTCGACGACCTGGCCGCGCAGCTGAAGCGGAACGGGCTGCGGCCCGGTGATCGCGTCGCGCTGCGCGCCGGCAGCAACGCCGAGTTCGTCGTGGGCCTGCTGGCCTCGCTGCGCGCCGGGCTGATCGTGGTCCCGCTGGACCCGGCCTTGCCGGTCGGCGACCAGCGCACGCGAAGCGAGGCGGTGGGCGCGCGGGCGGTGCTGGTCGACGGTGACGCGCCCGGCGACGAGCGGGAACCGGCGCTGCGCCGGTGGACGATCGCCGTGACCGTCGGCGGTGCGGGCATGCCGGCGGTGCGCCTCGATGCCGCGACGGCGCCGGAGCGCGACGTTTCGGCACCCGAGGGGCTGCGCGACGACGACGCCATGATCATGTTCACCGGCGGAACCACGGGGGTGCCGAAGATGGTCCCGTGGACGCACGACAACATCGCCAGCTCGGTGCGGGCGATCGTCGCCGGCTACGGGCTGGGCCCCCAGGATGCGACGGTGGCGGTGATGCCGCTCTACCACGGTCACGGGTTGATCGCGGCCTTGCTGTCCACCCTGGCGTCCGGGGGCACCGTGCTGCTCCCGGCCCGTGGGCGGTTCTCGGCGCACACTTTCTGGGACGACATCGACGCAGTCGCGGCCACCTGGTACACCGCCGTGCCGACGATCCATCAAATCCTGTTGGAGCGCAGCAGGACCGAGCGGCCGGGAAGCGAACGGGTGGCCCTGCGGTTCATCCGCAGCTGCAGCGCGCCCCTCACCCCGGAGACGGCGCAGTCGCTGCACGAGACGTTTTCGGCGCCGGTGGTGTGCGCGTTCGGCATGACCGAGGCGACCCATCAGGTGGCGACGACGGGCATCGGCAAGACCGAAAATCCAGCCGCCACAGCCGGTCTCGTCGGCGCGTCGACCGGCCCGGAGATCCGGATCGCCGGTCCCGACGGCCGGCCCCTGCCGGCGGAAGCCGTCGGCGAGGTCTGGTTGCGCGGGCCCACCGTGGTGCGGGGCTACCTCGGCGACCCGGCGATCACCGCCGCCAACTTCACCGACGGCTGGCTGCGCACAGGCGATTTGGGCTCGCTGACGGCGGCCGGCGACCTGGTCATCCGGGGCCGGATCAAGGAACTGATCAATCGGGGCGGTGAGAAGATATCGCCCGAACGCGTCGAGGGCGTGCTGGCCACCCACCCCAACGTCCTGGAGGTGGCGGTGTTCGGGCTGCCGGACAAGATGTACGGGGAGACGGTGGCCGCGGTGATCGTTCCGCGGGAATCGCCGGCGCCCACACCGGCCGAGCTCGCTGTGTTTTGCCGCGAGCGCCTGGCGGCCTACGAGGTGCCCGCCACCTTCCGGGAGGCCGACGCGCTGCCGCACACCGCGAAAGGCTCGCTGGACCGCCGCGCCGTGGCCGGCCAATTCGGGAGTGGGGGCTAGGCCCGTGAAGCGTCTACCCGCGCCGATCGCTTGTCACGCCGTGGTTTTCACGCGGGCCGCCGCGGTCTCCGGCATGGGCTCGTAGCGGGCGAAGGAGCGGGTGAACGACGCGGCGCCGTGCGAGAGCGAGCGCAGGTCGATCGCATAGCGGGTCAGCTCGACCTGAGGCACCTCCGCCTTGACCACCGTGCGTTCGTGGCCGGCGGTGTCGCTGCCGAGCACCCGGCCGCGACGGCCCGACAGGTCGCCCATCACCGCGCCGACGTAATCGTCGGGCACCAGTACCGAGATCTCATCGATGGGCTCGAGCAGGGCCACCCGTGTCGCCGCCGCCGCCTCCCGGAGCGCCAGCGCGCCCGCGGCCTGGAACGCGAAGTCCGACGAGTCCACGCTGTGCGCCTTGCCGTCGAACAGCGTGACCCGGATGTCGACGACGGGGTAACCGGCGTGCACGCCCTTTTCCATCTGGGCGCGCACGCCCTTTTCCACGCTCGGGATGAACTGGCGCGGCACCGCCCCCCCGACCACCTTGTCGACGAACTCGAACCCCGAGCCCTCCGGCAGTGGCTCCACCTCGATGTCGCACACCGCGTACTGGCCATGCCCACCCGACTGCTTGATGTGGCGGCCGTGCCCTTTCGCCTTGCCGCTGAACGTTTCTCGCAGCGGGACGCGCAGATCGACCGTGTCCACGGTGACGCCGTACCGGTTGGCCAGCGCGTCGAGGACGACGCCGGCATGGGCCTCGCCCATGCACCACAGCACGATCTGGTGCGTTTCCTGGTTCTGTTCGATCCGCAGCGTCGGGTCCTCGGCGGCCAGCCGCCCCAGTCCCACCGACAGTTTGTCTTCGTCGGTCTTGGCGTGCGCCTGAATGGCCACCGGCAGCAGCGGCTCCGGCATCGTCCATGGCTTGAGAACCAGCGGCTCGGACTTGTCCGACAGGGTGTCGCCGGTTTCGGCGCGGCTCAGCTTGCCGATGGCGCAGATGTCGCCCGCGACCACGGTGGTCGCGGGGCGCTGCTGCTTGCCGAGGGGAAAGGAGAGCACGCCGATGCGTTCGTCCTCGTCGTGGTCGGGGTGCGAATGCCCGTTCCCGTTGGTCCCGCCGAAGAACGACGCAAAATGGCCCGACACATGAACCGTCGTGTCGGGCCTGATGGTCCCGGAAAAGACCCGGACCAGGCTCACCCTGCCGACGTAGGGATCCGACGTGGTCTTCACCACCTCGGCGAGCAACGGCGCACCGGCGTCGCAGGCCAGCGTTGCGTGCGTGGCACCGTTCGGCGTGAAGACTTCCGGTAGCGGGTGTTCCATCGGAGACGGGAATCCCCGCGTGGCGACCTCCAGCAATTCCAGCGTGCCGACGCCGGTGCCGCTGCACACGGGGATGACCGGGAAGAAGGAGGCGCGGGCGACGGCTTGTTCCAGGTCGGCGATGAGCACCGACTCGTCGATCGACTCGCCGCCCAGGTAGCGCTCCATCAGGGACTCGTCCTCGGACTCCTCGATGATCCCCTCGATCAGGGTGCCCCGCGCTTCCTCGATCCGGTCGGCGTCGGACTCGTCCGGCGGCTGGATGGTCCGCTTGCCGCCGGAGTAGAGGTATCGCTGCTGCGACAGCAGGCCGATCAGCCCGTCCGAGGTCGGCAGGTACAACGGTAAGACCTTGTCGCCGAACGCGTTTTGCGCGGCGGCCAGCGCCTCTTGATAGTTCGCGCGCGCGTGGTCGAGCTTGGTGATCACGACGGCGCGGGGCATCCCGACCTGGCTGCATTCCTGCCAGAGCGACTTGGTCGGCTCGTCGACTCCTTCGTTCGCCGCGATCACGAACAGCGCGCAATCGGCGGCGCGCAGCCCGGCGCGCAACTCGCCCACGAAATCGGCGTACCCGGGGGTGTCCACCAGGTTGACCTTGATGCCGTCGTGGGAAAGGGACGCGACGGCGACGCCCACGGAGCGCTGTTGCCGGATCTCGGCGTCGTCGTAGTCACAGACCGTGTTGCCCTCGGTGACCGAGCCCGGGCGGGACAGCACGCCTCCGGCGACCAGCAGGGCCTCGACCAGGGTGGTCTTGCCGCCGCCCGAGGGACCCACCAGGACCACATTGCGAACATCGCCCGGACCGGTCGCGGTGGGAGCGGCCCCCGCGCCCTGCGAAGCGTTCGCCTTGTCCGCCATGACTTTCCTCCAGTTCTGCAGCGCTGCGGCGTGCTGTGGCGCGGTGTGGCGTGGGCCACAGGACGCTGTAGGCAACTTTTCCCCCAACTGCCGCCCAACACAAGGCCGCCGGCCGGCCACAATCGGGCCCTCGGAGTCGCGTGCGTCAGGCGTGCCAGCTCGACCAGCGCCGCACCGTGACCGCAATCACCGGGCCGTCCAACGAAACGGACTGGTACTGGGGGTATTTGGCGCGCAGCAACCGAAATCCGGTCGACATCGGCTCGCCGGCGACGTGAATCGCCGCGACACCGTCGGCCCGGACCCACCACAGCCGCTCCCAGTCGTCGTCGTAGTGGTCGACGAGCAGGCTGACCTGCGGATTGCGCTCGATGTTGGCCAGGCGCCGCAGCCGCCGCGTGGCCTTGGGCTTGGCGTCGACGGCGGTGTAGACGACGTCGGGGTCGCCGCGCGAATCGTCGACGGCGAACACCACCGGCACCAGGTGTGGAATGCCCTCGGGCGTGGCCGTCGCGAGCCGGGCTATCGGGGATTGTGTGAATCGGACCTTCGGGTCGAATTCGCCCACGCTGTCAGCTTAAGGGCCGGACCGCGGGTTTCGTTTGACCGCATGCCGGCGCAGACCCGCGACCTCACGCGCACCCGATCACACCGGTCCGGGGGCTGAGCGCGGCCGCGGGCGAGCGGGCCAAATAGGGAGTGACCACGGTCCCGCATAGCTATCTGCATTACGGTTATACAGATCGAGTTGTGTCGCCCAGACGCGGAGGCTGGGCCGATTCCGGTTCTGATCGCGAAGCAGGAGGTGACGGGGATGGGCAAATGGCACCACCGCTCAGTTCGGTGGTCATGGTTGATCAGCGTGCAGGCCGTGATCGGGCTGGGCCTGGGCCTGGCCACGGCGCCGGCGTCCGCCGCACCTCCCGGGCCGTCGCACGACCGGCCGATGGCGCCGCTCGACCCGTCCGGCATGGTCGGCCAGGTGGGGCCGCAGGTCGTCGACATCAGCACCAAGTTCGGCTACAACAACGCGATCGGCGCGGGAACCGGCATCATCATCGATCCGGGCGGGGTCGTGCTCACCAACAATCACGTCATCTCGGGCGCCACCGATATCAGCGCCTTCGCCGTCGGCAACGGCCAGACCTACGCCGTCGACGTGATCGGTTACAACCGGACCGCGGACGTCGCCGTCCTGCAGCTTCGCGGTGGGGGCGGCCTGCCCAGCGCCAACATCGGTGGCGGTGTCTCGGTCGGCGATCCGGTCGTGGCGTTGGGCAACGCCGGGGGTCAGGGCGGAACGCCCAGCGCGGTGGCCGGCAAAGTTGTCGCGCTCAACCAGACCGTCTCGGCCACCGACACGCTGACCGGCGCCGAGGAGAACCTGGGCGGGTTGATCCAGGCCGACGCCGCCATCAGGCCAGGTGACTCGGGCGGGCCCATGGTCAACCAGGCCGGGCAGGTGATCGGCATGAACACCGCCGCCACCGACAGCTACAAGATGTCCGGCGGTCAGGGCTTCGCCATTCCGATCGGCACCGCGATGGGGGTGGCCGGGCAGATCCGGTCGGGCGCGGCGTCGAACACGGTGCACATCGGCCCGACGGCCTTCCTCGGCCTGGGCGTCACGGACAACGGCGGCAACGGCGCGCGGGTCGAACGCGTGGTCGGCAGCGGTCCCGCGGCGGCGGCCGGAATCTCGGCCGGCGACGTCATCACCGCGGTCGACAACACGCCGATCACCGGGGCCACCTCGATGACGGATGTCCTGGTCCCGCATCACCCCGGCGACACCATCATCCTGCAGTGGCGCGCCAAGGCGGGCGGCGACCGCAGCGGACCGGTGACGTTGGTCGACGGGCCGCCGGCCTGATATCCGCGCGGATAATGCCCGCCTTCCATCCAGTCCGGCTGCGGCACAGCGTGATTCGTCGTCCGGCGGCGGCGGTGATTCCCGATGTGCCGCGTCGGGTACACGTGGCATCGTGGAATTGATGAACGACGCACGAGACGCTGTCGAGCACGATCCAGCCGCGGGAAGTCACGTCGAAGGCGGCGTGGTCGAGCACCCCGACGCCGAGGACTTCGAGAACGCCGCCGCGCTGCCCGCGGACCCGACGTGGTTCAAGCACGCGGTTTTCTACGAAGTCCTGGTGCGCGCATTCAGTGACGCCAACGCCGACGGGCAGGGCGACCTGCGCGGCCTGCTGGACCGCCTGGACTACCTGCAATGGCTCGGAATCGACTGCATTTGGCTGCCCCCGTTCTACGACTCACCGCTGCGCGACGGCGGCTACGACATCCGGGACTTCTACAAGGTGCTGCCCGAATTCGGGACCGTCGAGGACTTCGTCGCGCTGCTGGATGCGGCTCACGAGCGGGGGATCCGGGTGATCACCGACCTGGTGATGAACCACACCTCGGAGTCGCATCCCTGGTTTCAGGAGTCGCGGCGCGATCCCGACGGGCCGTACGGCGACTACTACGTGTGGAGCGACACCAGTGAGAAGTACACGGACGCCCGCATCATCTTCGTCGACACCGAAGAATCGAACTGGACCTTCGACCCGGTCCGCCGCCAGTTCTACTGGCACCGGTTCTTTTCCCACCAACCCGACCTGAACTACGACAATCCGGCCGTTCAGGAGGCGATGATCGATGTCATCCGCTTCTGGCTCGGACTCGGTATCGACGGGTTCCGGCTGGACGCGGTGCCGTACCTGTTCGAACGCGAGGGCACCAACTGCGAGAACCTGCCCGAGACCCACGCGTTCCTCAAGCGGGTGCGCAAGGTCGTCGACGACGAGTTCCCCGGCCGGGTGCTGCTGGCCGAGGCCAATCAGTGGCCGGGCGACGTGGTCGAGTATTTCGGTGACGCCAGCACCGGCGGCGACGAATGCCACATGGCGTTTCATTTCCCGCTGATGCCGCGCATCTTCATGGCGGTCCGCCGGGAGTCTCGGTTCCCGATCTCGGAGATCATGGCGCAGACGCCGCCGATCCCCGACATGGCTCAGTGGGGGATCTTCCTGCGCAACCACGACGAGTTGACGCTGGAGATGGTCAGCGACGAAGAGCGCGACTACATGTACGCCGAGTACGCCAAGGACCCGCGGATGAAGGCGAACGTCGGCATCCGCCGCCGCCTGGCGCCCTTGCTGGACAACGACCGCAACCAGATCGAGCTGTTCACGGCGCTGCTGCTGTCGCTGCCGGGCTCGCCGGTCCTTTATTACGGCGACGAGATCGGCATGGGCGACGTGATCTGGCTCGGGGACCGCGACGGGGTGCGCACGCCGATGCAGTGGACGCCCGACCGCAACGCCGGGTTTTCCACCGCCAACCCGGGCCGGCTGTACCTGCCGCCCAGCCAGGACCCGGTCTACGGCTACCAGGCCGTCAACGTGGAGGCCCAGCGCGACACGTCGACGTCGCTGCTCAACTTCACCCGGATGATGCTGTCGGTGCGGGGGCGGCACAAAGCTTTCGCGATCGGAAATTTCGAGGAGCTGGGCGGTTCGAACCCCTCCGTGCTGGCGTTCGTGCGCCAGGCGGGCGAAAACGGCGACGTCGTGTTGTGCGTGAACAACCTGTCGCGGTTCCCCCAGCCGATCGAGCTGAACCTGCAGAACTGGAGCGGCTGCACGCCGATCGAGCTGACCGGCCACGTGGAGTTTCCCCGTGTCGGTCATCTGCCCTATCTGCTGACGCTGCCGGGACACGGGTTCTACTGGTTCCAGTTGTCCCCCGCTTGTGAGGAGAACGCATGACTGTCCCTTCTGGGGGCCCCGCCAGGCTGCCCTGGTCCGAGTGGCTGCCGCACCAACGCTGGTATGCCGGTCGCAACCGGGAGCTATCGGGCGCCCGGGCCGGCGTCGTCGTCCCGCTACGGGATGACCTCGACCTGGTGCTGGTCGACGTCGACTATGCCGACGGCTCGGCCGAGCGTTACCAGGTCATCGTCGGGTGGGATTCGGCGCCGGTCTCGGAGTACAGCACCGTGGCCACCATCGGCGCCGCGGACGATCGGACCGGCTTCGACGCCCTCTACGACGTCGACGCCCCGCGTTTCCTGCTCTCGCTGATCGACTCCGCGGCCGCCCGCGGTGCGTCCGGCGTCGACGTGACGTTCGCCAAGGAACCCGGCGTCGAGCTGCCGCTGGACGCGATGCCGCATGTCTCCGACGCCGAGCAGAGCAATACCAGCGTGATCTTCGATCGGCGCGCCATCTTCAAGGTGTTCCGCCGCGTCAGCAGCGGCATCAACCCCGACATCGAGCTGAACCGGGTGCTCGCGCGCGCGGGCAACCCGCACGTGGCCCGGTTGCTCGGCATCTACGAGATGGCGTCGCGGGACGGTGGGGCCGATGAGGACGCTTGGCCGCTGGGCATGGTGACCGAATTTGCGTCGAATGCCGCCGAAGGCTGGGCCATGGCCACTGCCAGCATCCGGGACCTGTTCGCCGAGGGCGACCTGTATGCCCACGAAGTCGGCGGCGACTTCGCCGCCGAGTCCAACCGGCTGGGCGAAGCCGTGGCCTCCGTGCACACCACGCTCGCCGAGTCCCTGGGGACGGCCGAGACCACCTTCCCGGTGGACACGGTGCTGGCACGGCTGGCGTCGACCGTCGCCAAGGTTCCGGAACTCGAGGAGTATGCGGCAACGATCGAAGAGCGATTCGGCAAGCTCGCCGGCGAGACGGTCACCGTGCAACGCGTGCACGGCGACTTGCACCTGGGCCAGGTGCTGCGGACCCCGGAGAGCTGGCTGCTGATCGACTTCGAAGGGGAGCCGGGGCAGCCGCTCGACGAGCGCAGGGCGCCGGACTCGCCGTTGCGCGATGTGGCCGGCGTCTTGCGCTCCTTCGAGTACGCCGCCTACGGGCCCCTGCTCGATCAGGGCGGTGACAAGCAACTCGCCGCCCGAGCGCGGGAATGGATCGAGCGCAACTGCGCGGCGTTCTGCGACGGCTACGCGGCCGTGTCGGGGATCGACCCGCGGGATTCCGCGCAGCTGCTGGCCGCCTACGAACTCGACAAGGCGGTTTACGAGGCCGGTTACGAGGCGCGGCACCGGCCCGGCTGGCTACCGATCCCGCTGCGCTCCATCGCCCGGCTGACGGCCGCTTAGATGCGGCTGCGATCGCCCCAGATGCGGCTGCGTCGACGGGCCGTGTCTGACAACATGTCCCGCGCGGGGAGTCGGATATTCACCAGCGAGTCGAGGTTGTCGTGGGTGCTGGCCGGGCTGGCCGGCGTGCTGGGAGCGACGGCGTTCACCCATTCCGCCGGATACTTCGTGACGTTCATGACGGGAAATGCCCAGCGGGCCGCGCTGGGCTATTTCCGCGGCGACGTGCTGCTGTCGATGACCGCGGCCCTGCTGCTGGTGTGCTTCGTCGCGGGCGTGGTGATCGCGTCGGTGTGCCGGCGCCATTTCTGGGTGGCGCATCCGCACGGCCCCACCGTTCTCACGACCTTCAGCCTGCTGGCCGCCACCGTGGTGGACGTGCTCGATGAGGGATGGGAAGAAAATCTCCTCGACTTCGCACCGATCATGTTGGTGGCCTTCGCGATTGGGGCGTTGAACACCTCATTCGTCAAGGATGGCGAGGTGTCGGTGCCGTTGAGCTACGTGACCGGGACCCTGGTCAAGATGGGCCAGGGCATCGAACGCCACATCGCCGGCGGAACGGCGGCGGACTGGCTCGGCTACTTCCTGCTGTTCGCCAGCTTCGTCCTGGGCGCCACCGTCGGTGGCTGTATCAGCCTGGTCGTCAACGGCACCTGGATGCTGGTGGTGGCCACGGCGGTGTCCGCGTTGACGACCGGCTATACGTACTTCCACCAGGATCGGCGGGCGCTGTTGAACGACCGGACGGAGAAAAAGCATCGGCAGTAGCGCTGACCGGTGCGCTACTGCCGATGCTGGCTTGGAGGGTTTCAGGCCGCCGGTTGTGCCGGTTGCGCCGGTTGCGCCGGCTGGGCGGCGGCGTTGGCGGCGCTGAGCACCTGCACGATGTCCGGCTTCATGGCGACCAACTGCTGGTTCCAGTAGGGCCAGGAGTGGGTCCCATTGGCCGGGAAGTTGAACGTCCCGTTGCGACCGCCCGCGGCCACGTAGCTGTTCTGGAACTGCTGGTTGGTGCGCAGCGTCAGGCCCTCCAGGAACTTCGCCGGCATGTTGTCGCCGCCGAGGTCGCTGGGCGTGCCGTTACCGCAGTACACCCAGATCCGAGTGTTGTTGGCGACCAGCCGCGGAATCTGGACCATCGGGTCGTTGCGCTTCCACGCGGGGTCGGAGGACGGGCCCCACATGCTGTTGGCGTTGTAACCACCCGCGTCGTTCATCGCCAGGCCGATCAGGGTCGGCCACCACCCCTCCGACGGGTTGAGGAACCCCGAAAGCGAAGCAGCGTAGGGGAATTGCTGCGGGTAGTACGACGCCAGGATCAGCGACGAGCCGCCCGACATCGACAGGCCCACCACGGCGTTGCCGAACGGCGACAGCTGCTTGTTGGCCTGCAGCCACGCGGGCATCTCCTGGGTCAGGAACGTCTCCCACTTGTAGGTGTAGTTCTGGCCGTTGCCCGAGGACGGCTGGTACCAGTTGCTGTAGAAGCTGGACTGGCCGCCGACCGGCATGATCACCGACAGGCCGGACTGGTAGAACTCCTCGAAGGCCGGCGTGTTGATGTCCCAGCCGTTGTAATCGTCTTGCGCCCGCAGGCCGTCGAGCAGGTAGACCGAGTGCGGTCCGCCGCCCTGGAATTGGACCTTGATGTTGCGGCCCATCGACGGCGACGGCACCTGCAGGTATTCCACCGGCAGACCGGGCTTCGAGAACGCCCCCGCGGTGGCCGCGCCGCCGCCGGCGGCGATCAGGCCGGACAATAGGGCAGCCCCAACAGCCGCGATAGCCAGCCGGCGCGGCGCACTCGCCGCGGCGCCACGCAACTTTCGCACCTCTTCGAAGAACGACATAGCTCTCTACCCATCCCAACTTTCATCTGCCGCGTGATGCGGGCGATTCTGTTCGCCAGCGCAGTGAAACACAGGGGGAGGGCGTAATTCGTGTGTCGCGGCCGAGGGACTAGATCGCGGTTACCTAACGATTGGGCCTCGGCCCGGAATCATCACATTCAGGTCACGATCGGCGCTCGGCAACTAGGCAACCAGGCGTCGTAAAAGCGTTGATGCCGTGGTGATTCCGACCACCGCAGCCACCACCAACACCAGGACGTCGACCGGATTGAACGGGGTGCCGATCAACAGCGCCCGCAGCGCGTCCACCTCGTAGCTGAGCGGGTTGACCTTGCTCAGCGCTCGCAGCCAGGCGGGCATCACGTCGACCGGGTACAGGGCGTTGGACGCGAAGAACAACGGCATGGTGATGGCTTGACCGATGCCCATCAGACGATCACGACTGAGGACCAGGCCGGCCAGGGTCATCGACAGGCAGGCGAAGAACCCGGCGCCGAGCATGACCACGGCCATCGCCGCCAGGATCCGCAGCGGATTGACGGTCAGGCCGACGTTCATCAGGTAGGCCAGCGCCATCACGCCGACCACCTGGGCGACCGATCGCACTCCGGCGGCGAACGCCTTCCCGGTGATCAGCGCGGATGCCGGCGCCGGCGTCACCATCAGCTTGGCTAGCACCCCGGCGTCCCGATCCCAAATGATCTGTATCCCATAGAAAATCGAGATGAACAATGCCGACTGGGCGATGATCCCCGGCGCCAGGAAGCCGAGATAGGACACCGGCCCGGTGTGGATGACGTGCAGCTTGCTGAAGGTCGTGCCGAAGATCAGCAGCCACAGCGCGGGCTGCACCATCCGGGTCACGAGCTCGGTCCGGTCGTGCTGCAGCTTCTGCAGTTCGACGATGGCGAACGCGCCGATGCGCGCCAGGGTCGCCTGGACACGTTGCCATCCGCGCGGGGCGAGAACCAGGCTGGCCGGGGGGGCTGTGCGGACGCTGTCAACTGGCACGGCTGGCAACCTTTCTGCTGGAACGGATTTCACGGAAGGACGCGGAGGCCTCCGACTCCTCGGCGAGGTCGGATGCGGCGTAGTGGCGGAACACATCCTCGAGCGTGGCGCCCGGTGACACCCGCGATTTCAGCTCCGCGGGCGTACCCACTGCGCGCAACCGGCCTCGGTGCATCAGCGCGACCCGATCACACAGCGCGTCGGCCTCTTCCATGTAATGGGTGGTGAGCAGCACGGTCATGCCGAACTGGGCCTGCATGCTCTGTACCTGCCGCCAGACCCCGTCCCGGGCGATCGGGTCCAGCCCTACCGTCGGTTCGTCGAGCACCAGCAGTGACGGGCGGTTCACCAGCGCCTGGGCCACCTCGAGGCGGCGCACCATGCCGCCGGAATAGGCTCCGGCCCGCCGGTCGGCCACGTCGAGCAGCTCCATGGCGTCCAGCGCCTGCGCCACCCGTTCGGCCCGGCACGCGCGCGGCACACCGTACAGCCGGGCGAACCACTGCACGTTCTGCCGGCCGGTCAACGACGGCTCGATCGAAAGCTGTTGCGGGACATAGCCGATATTGCTGCGGATATCCACCGTCTGATCGCGGGCGTCCATGCCGAAAATGCGTAGTTCGCCCTGCTGCACCGGCGTCAGGGTGGTGAGCATGCGGACGAGCGTCGTCTTTCCCGCGCCGTTGGGCCCCAGCAGGCCCATGGTCTCGCCGGGCCGCACCTGCAGGGTCACGTCGTCGACCGCGGTGAACTGGCCGTAGCGGTAGGTCAGGTTTTGGCAGTCGATCGCCATCGGCAGTCGTTCGCTCATGATCGCCGCTCCTGTAGTCGTCGGGTCATTGTGTCAAGGACCTCCAATCCCTTTGTCAGGGAGTCGATTTGGTCATCATCGAGTTCACCGAGCACGTCCGAGAGCAACTCCCGCCGCGCGGCCCGAGACGCGTCGACGAGTTGCTGGGTGGGCTCGGGGAGCCGCAGCTGGCCGACGCGGCGGTCGGTCTCGCCGACGGTCCGGATCAGCAAGCCGTTGCCGACCAGCTTGGAAACCAGGGTGGACGCGGTGTTGGGCACCAGGCCGAGCTCCGCGGCGGCGACGCTGACCGAGATCCCCGGTCGCCGGCCGACGAGCCACAGCAGCTCCGCCTGCGCCTCGGACAGCCGGGCGGAGTCCAGCCCGCGCCCGGCCGACCGGCGAAGTTGGCGGCGAAACCTGCCGACGACGCCGAACACCTCGGCGACCAGATCGGTGCCCATCGTCACTGCAGCCATATACCTCTGTTTACGAGCTAAATATGTGTGCGGCCTGTGTAGGGCCTAGCTCCCAGCTACTTGTCGAGGAGATGCAGGACGACGTCCGCCAGCTCCCCGTTGACCACCCGGGCCGTCATGTAGCTGCAACGCGGTTGCCGGCGACGGTCCGTGGGCGACCCCGGATTGAGCAGGCGCAGGCCCGTTTCGGTCGTCGTGTCCCATGGGATGTGGCTGTGGCCGAACACCAGCAGGTCGCTGTCGGGGTAGAGCCGCGACATCCGCGCGTCCCGGCCGGCCGCCGCCCCCGTCTCGTGCACCACGGTCAGGCGCAATCCGTCCAGCGTGGCGTCGGCCCGCTCCGGTAGCCGCGCCCGCAACGCCGGCCCGTCGTTGTTTCCCCAGCACGCGATCAGCCGCGCGGCCCTGGATTCCAGGTCGTCGAGCAATTCGGGCGATACCCAGTCGCCGGCGTGCACGACGACATCGGCGCCGCCAACCTCGTCCCACAGCTGCGCGGGCAGGTCGCGGGCGCGCCGGGGAACGTGAGTGTCGGCGATCATCAGCAGCCTCACACGGCCATCTTGCGCTACCGCCGGCCGTCCTGGCTGCGGGCTTCAGCGCCCGTTTCGCCGGCATCGATGGCGTCGTCGGGACCGGCCGCCCCGACATACGAGCCGTCCTCGCCCTCGGCGGCGCGGGATCGAGCCTCGTGCACTTCGGGTTCTACGTCTTCCTCGGCTCTGTGGCCCTTGTTTTCCGGCATGGGAGGGAGGTTTCCCGCGCGGCGGCGCGCGAAACGGCCAGGATCCGGCTCCGATAGGGTGCATGCGGGCACCGTCAGCACCCCGAGGAGGACCAATGCGCACCTTCGATTCAGTGGCCGACCTCGCCGCCGCCACGGGCGAACAGATCGGGCAGAGCGACTGGGTGACCATCACCCAGGAGGAGGTCAACCTGTTCGCCGACGCCACCGGCGATCACCAATGGATCCACGTCGACCCGGAACGGGCGGCCGCCGGCCCGTTCGGCACCACCATCGCTCACGGTTTCATGACGCTGGCGCTGCTGCCGCGGTTGCAGCATGAGATGTACACCGTCAACGGCATCAAATTGGCAATCAACTACGGCCTGAACAAGGTTCGCTTTCCCGCCCCGGTGCCGGTGGGCTCGCGGGTGCGCGCGCAAAGCTCGCTGGTCAAGGTCGACGACCTCGGCGACGGCGCCGTGCAGGCGACGGTGTCGACCACCGTCGAGATCGAGGGTGCCGCCAAGCCGGCGTGTGTGGCCGAAAGCATCGTGCGCTACATCTCCTGATCAAGCTCGCCGGCGCCCGCGAAACATAAACTGTCGCGACGTTTTTCGGCGTGTCGTCGCAGAGGGTTATGTGTCGCGCATGGGGCGCGGAACGGCGGTTAAAACTCGGCGATCGAGTGTTCGAGACGCTCGGCCAGGCGGGCCTGCGCCTCGGCGCGCCGGGTCGGTATGTGCTGAGACGGGAAAGGCGTTGCCACGGGCTGGTATTCGCGCAACGTGCGGCGCGCCACCGTCATCTTGTGCAGCTCGGTGGCTCCGTCGGCGATGCCCAACGACTCGGCGGCGACCATCATCTTGACGAACGGCATCTCGTCGGAGACGCCGAGCGCGCCGTGCAGGTGCATCGCCCGCTGCACGACGTCGTGCAGCACCTGGGGCATCGCGACCTTCACCGCCGCGATGTCGCGGCGCACCTTCTGGTAGTCGTGGTGCTTGTCGATGAGCCATGCGGTGCGCAACACCAGCAGCCGGAACTGCTCGATCTGGATCCAGCTGTCGGCGACCTTCTCCTGGGTCATCTGGAAGTCGGAGAGCCGGCCATGCCTGGTCTTCCGCGACACCGCACGCTCGCACATCATGTCAAAGGCGCTGCGCGCCAACGCGATCGTGCGCATTGCGTGGTGGATGCGGCCACCCCCGAGCCGGGTCTGCGCGATCATGAACGCCTGGCCCTCGCCACCCAGTACGTGGTCGGCGGGCACGCGGACATCGGTGTAGCGGACGTAGCCGTGGCTGGCGCGCTTCGAGGACTCGGCGCCCACGCCCACGTTGCGCACGATCTCGATGCCCGGCGTCTCGGCCGGAACGATGAACAGCGACATCTTGTCGTAGGTGCGCGACTCGGGGTTGGTGACGGCCATGACGATGAAGAACGACGCGTGCTTGGCGTTGGTGGAAAACCACTTCTCGCCGTTGATAACCCAGTAGTCGCCGTCGCGGGTCGCGGCGGTGACGAACTGCCCGGGGTCCGAACCACCCTGTGGCTCGGTCATCGAATAGCAGGAGGTGATCTCCCCGTCGAGCAGCGGTTGCAGGTAGCGCGCCTTTTGCTCGTCGGTGCCGAACAGCGCGAGGATCTCGGCGTTGCCGGAGTCCGGTGCCTGGCAGCCGAACACCGACGGCGCCCAGCGGGAGCGCCCGAGGATCTCGTTGAGCAGCGCGAGCTTGACCTGACCGAAGCCCTGGCCACCGAGGTCGGGTCGCAGGTGCGCGGCCCACAGCCCTTGGTCCTTCACCTGCTGCTGCAGCGGCCGCAGGATTGCCATCATCTCGGCGTTCTTCTTGTCATACGGGTCGAGAGCGACGAGATCGAGCGGTTCGAGCTCGTCCGTCATGAATTTTTCGACCCAGTCCAGCTTCGCCTGGTATTCCGGGTCCGTTTCGAAGTCCCACACCGTGGCCCACCGTTCCCCGGCGCAGCGCCGCACCGGACTCGTTGACAAGGCCATCTCATCCTAGATGGCGGCGGCAGCGGGTCAGTCGTCGCCGCGGGTCTCGATGACGCGCTGGGCGATCTCGGCGAGCTTGGTCTGACTCTCCTGGGAAAGCGCCCGCAACATCTCGAAAGCGCGCACGTCGTTCACGCCGTAGCGTTCCATGATGATGCCCTTGGCCTGACCGATGCGGTCACGTGTGGACAGCGCCGCTTGCATCTGTTCACCGTGGCGCCCGGCCAAGATCGCGGCGGCGGCGTGCGCGGCGAACACCGATCCGATCGTCTCGGCGTCGGCGTCCCACGCACCGACTTTGAAACTGAACAGGTTGAGCGCGCCGGCGGTGCGGTCCGCGGTGTACAGCTTGAACGACAGGCTACTGAGAACGCCGTGTTCAACCGCCGCGGGCGCATATCGGGGCCAGCGAGGCTCATCGCGCATGTCGTCCGACCGCACAATGGTCTGCTTGAGTGCGGCGTCAGCACAGGGCCCTTCGCCGAAATCGTGCTGCAGCTTGTCGAGCTGCGCGGCCAAGCTATCCGTATCCGCAACGGATTCGAACTCCCCGCCCTGTTTTACGAGCAGCACTCCCGCGACGTCAGCTCCCGGTATCAGTTGCACCGCCGCCGCAGTGACGTCGGAGAGAACGTCGTCGACGCTGCGAGGCGCGGCAATCTGGCGCGCGAGTTCGGCCATCCGGACGGCCAGCTCGTGCCTGGATTCAGGGTCTGAAGGCACCATGTGTACGGATTGTCCACGATCTCGCGCCGTGCGTCACTCCGCGGCAGCCCTGGCCGCGGCGTGATCGCCAGGCGCTCTCCGGATTGGCCGCCCGACAGTTTGGCCCCAAATGCCCCGGGTATCCGCCGTTGACGGGACATCACAGAACTTTCCTGAACTCAGAACTTTTAGGCAGGCAATATGTTTGTGCACAACAAAGATCTCCAGTTCGAGGTCCGCGTGGACCGACCCGATCCACGGTTCGCGTCGCTGCTGATGGAGCAATTCGGCGGTGCCAACGGGGAGCTCACCGCGGCGCTGCAGTACTTCACGCAGGCTTTCGTTCTGCGGCAGAAGAACCCGAAGATGTACGACCTGTTCATGGACATCGCGACCGAGGAGCTCAGCCACCTCGAAATGGTCGGCTCGATGATCACGATGCTGCTCGACGGCCTCAACGACAACCTGAAGATCGCCAATGAGCAGTGTGACTGGATGCCGGCGGTGGCCAGCACGGATGGTCGGGACTCGATCATCCACCAGGTCGCGATCAACCCGCTGTTTCTGGTGCTCAGCGGCGGCGGCCCGGACGTCAAGGACTCCGCGGGAAACAACTGGACCGGCGCGTTCATCGACGCCAACGGCGACCCTTCGGTGGACCTCCGCAACAACGTGGCCGCGGAATCCCGGGCGAAAGTCGTCTACGAGTACCTCAAACAGTTCACCGACGATCCCGGCGTGCAGGACACCCTGAGCTTTCTGATGACGCGCGAGGTGGCGCATTACCAGCAGTTCACCGCCGCGCTCAACGAGCTTCCCGTGAACTTCCCGCCCGGGCAGTTGCCGGGTGACCCGCGCTTCCAGAACACGGCGTTCAACATGTCCAACGGTGGCGGGGAGTCCGTTCGCGGCCCGTGGAACGAAGGCCAGGGGCCGTGGCCCAAGGGCATGGAATGGGAATACGTGGAAAAGCCCGAACAGCAATGGCTGGGCGGAACGAAGCGCCAGAACAAGGGCGCAGAGCAGAACCCGCACGGTTCCCCGGCCATCGTGGCCGAAAAGCCATTCACTCACGAACAGCACACGCCCACAGGATAACTGGGGACAAGCGAAAGTCGGGCGTCGATCGCCTCGACGCCCGACTTTCGTGATCGCTCACTTGATTTGCGGGTCCGGCGGGTTGTCCTCTGCTCGGCCGGTGACCGCGTCGCGCACGTGGTCCACGACCGCCGCGCCCATCCCGACGGTCTTGAGCACAACCGGATTGGGCGGGGTGTTGGGATGCGGACGGGTGGGTGCCACTTTCTTTGCGGTTTCCAGTTTTTCGCCGATCTTCTCGAGTTCGTCGCGGCTCAACACGGCTTCGACCTGAGGCCATACGACGTCTTGTTCGTAGGCGATGTGTTCGCGACCGGCTTTGATGAACTCCTGCAGGGCCTCGTGGTAATCCGGGTCGCCCGGCTTGCCGTCCTCCAGCCGCTGTAGCAGCTTCTTGCCGGCCTGCTCCTGCTCAATCGCCTTGTCGGCGAGTGTGTCTCCGTTCTCGATCGCGCCGCGCACCGCGGGCCAGAAGAACTGTTCCTCGATCGCTTCATGCTGCGACTCGGCAATGATGAGGTTGTTGACCATCGTCTCCAGGCCGCTGCTTTCGGCGCCCTCGTTCGACGGTGCACCGTCGAGCGATTCGAACAAACCGAGCACGCTCTTGTGGTCGTGGCGAAGAAAAGTGATTGCGTCCATGCCTTGCCTTCCGTGATATTGATCCGCGAGTACCCGGGTGAGATCCGTTGAAACGCAAGGAGGGGCAAGCGAAAAGCCGCAAAGGACTTCAGCGCAGTTTGGGCAAGACGTCGGTGCGGTAGAAGTCGATGGCGGTGATGGGATCGTCTTGTGGGAAGTGCAGAAACGGTACGGCTCCGGCGTCGAGAACCTTCTGTACGGCATCGATGTGCGGCGCGGGATCGGTCCCGACCGCCCAGTTGTCCAGGACCTTGTCAATCGGATTCGACTCCGCGGCGCGTTGGATCTCCTCGGGATTGGGCTGATCGACGGCTCCGGCGGTGAAGCGCCACAGGGTGGCGGCGCGGGCGGCCACGGCGTTGTCCCCGACCACGGCGAACAACTCGGCGCGCTTGCCCAGGCTGGCGGCATCGCGCCCGGCCGCGCGCGCCCCGGCGCCGAACGCGGCCAACAACTTCGCATTGGTGACGTCGCGAGCCTGGGTGATCCATCCGTCGCCGTATTGACCGGCCAGCGTTGCGCTTTTGGGGCCGCTGGCGGCGACGAAGATCGGCGGCGGAGTGGCGGGGACGTCGTAAAGCTTCAGGGAATTCGTCTGAAAGTGGCGTCCGGAGAAGGATATTCGCGAACCGCTCCACAGTTGCCGGATCAGCGTGATCGCCTCGATCAGCCGGTCGTGGCGCTCGCGGTAGTTGCCGTAGGCGTTGGTGGTGGCTTGTTCGTTGAGGCGCTCGCCGGTGCCCAATCCCAGAAACACCCGACCCGGGCTGAGGAGGGCCAGGGACGCGAACGCCTGGGCCACCGTTGCGGGGTGATAGCGGTAGGTCGGGCAGGTCACCCCGGTGCCGAACGAGATGCGGCTGGTGCCGTTGCCGACCAGGGCCAGGGTCAGCCAGGGAAACATCGAGTGCCCCTCGTCGTCCTGCCACGGCTGGATATGGTCGCTCGCCCAGGCGTATTGGAAGCCGGCGTGTTCGGCGGCCTGTGCCTGCGCGACCAGCTGATCGGTGCGGAACTGCTCATGGGACAGCACGATTCCCACACCCTTGGCCGCCGCGGCGGGGCCGGTAGGCCTGCCGCGCTCGGACCCCGGTTTGGCGCAGCCTTCGGAAATCCCGACGCTGCCCAGCACGCCCGCGCCCGCGGCCATTCGGCCGAACGCTCGCCGCGAGATGTCGGTCACCGGATCGGCATACCCGTCCCGCCGCGCATCACACCCACTAGCGTGAGGTGCGTGACCCCGCAAGTGCGCCCCGCGCGCAGAGCCGACGTTCGCGATTTGTCACGCACCCTGGCGCGGGCCTTCTACGACGATCCCGTCATCATGTGGATCCTTCCCGACGAGCGCGGGCGCTCCGCGCAGGCGGGCCGGTTGTTCGCGGCGATGACGCGCCACCATCACCTGGCCGGTGGCGGCGTTGAGGTGGCCTGCGACGGTCCGGGCGTCGGGGCGGCGGCGCTGTGGGACCCACCCGATCGCTGGCGGCACTCGCGCCGTGAGGAGTTCGCGATGATGCCGAGCTTCATCCGGGTGTTCGGGTCGCGTTCGGCAAAGGCGCGCGAGGTCCAGGAACTCATGAAGCGCACCCACCCCGAAGAACCCCACTGGTACCTGGCCGTCATCGGCAGCGACCCTACGGTCCGCGGCCAAGGCTTCGGCCAGGCCCTGATGCGCTCGCGGCTGGATCGCTGCGACGCGGAGTACTGCCCCGCCTATCTGGAGTCGAGCAAACCCGAGAACGTCCCGTACTACGAGCGTTTCGGCTTCACGGTGACCCAGGAGGTCCGGTTGCCCCACGGCGGCCCGCCGCTCTGGGCGATGTGGCGTACGCCCCGGTGAGTGCGGTACACCGCGTTTAATCGCGGGGCACCGGGGCAACCGTGGAGTATGGCTAGCAACACAGGAGACTTGGTCGACCCTGCCGACTTCCCCGAAGAGGGCGGCCCGGGTGACACCCTGAGCGCGAGCGAAAGCACGGACTCCGACGAACTGCGCAACGACGACGGAGACATCGTCGTCGACCCGCCCGAGGACTGGAGCGAGGCGAATCGCTTCGGGATGACCGCGCGCGAGGAGCGCGAAGGCGAATCCCTCGACGAGCGACTGGCCGAGGAGGAACCGGACGTTTCCGTCGACGCGACCCCCGGGGCTGTCGTGAGCGACGACGGTGGTCCCGGGCGTGCCCACCGCGGCCAGATCGACGGCACCCCCGAGGACGGCGACTCCCTGTTCGACGTTGTCGACCAGCAAGCCGAAAGTTAGTGTGCGGTTGTTCACTCCGGTGGACGGACTGACCGTCCTCACGGAGTGCTGTGCCAGCCGGCGATGCCGATCGTGATCATTCGCAACTGCTTGACCGCCGCCCGCCGGATGTCTTCCAGGGCCTCCGTCGTCTGAGCGTCCTCGATCGCCTCGGCGATGACGATCATCGAATTGACGAACAGGGTCGCCAGTATGTTCAGGTCCTCGGTGCTCCACGCGTTCAGGCCGGTGAAGCGGGCGAGGTCGGTGGCCAGTTCGGAGGTGATCAGCCGCAGCTCGGTGCGGATCGCGTAGCGCAGGACGGTAACCCCGCCCGACCGTTCCCGGTAGATGAACCGCCAGTGCTCGCGGCGTTCGGTGATACTGGCGATGACGATCTCGACCGACGATTCGATCACCCGGTTGGGGTCCAGTTTCCCGGCGCGCGCCCCTCGTAGGGTGTCCCGCAGCGTGCGAAACGATTCGTCGATCAGGACGAGCCCGAGCGCCTCCATCGACTCGAAATGCCGGTAGAAGCCCGCCGGGACGATCCCGACCTCGCGGGTCACCTCGCGCAGGCTCAGGCTGGAAAAGCTGCGATCCTGCAGCAGCTTCAGCGCCGCGGCGATGATCGCACGGCGAGTGGCCTCCTTGCGCTCCTCACGCGACAGGCTCTCACGTGAGCGCTCGCGGCCCGACCGATGCGGCCGTGAGCTAGGAGCACGGCTGTTCACTGTGTGAACCCTACCACAAACGGGCACAAAACCCTTGACTACCAGGACGGTGCGGTCGCACGGTGTACATATGTTCACTCAAACAGCGACTCGGAATCTCGCGCAAACTCTGCGGAAGCGAGTGCTGGGTTCAGACCTGCTGGACCTGCTCACCGGTCCGCACGGCGTGGACCGCTACACCGAGCTGGTGGCGCCGACCTGGACGCTGGGCGAGGCCCGCGCCAAGGTCATCGACGTGCGCCGCACCACGCCGCGCAGCGTCACGCTCACGCTCGCCCCCAACGAGACCTTCACGTCCAACCACACGGTCCAGGCCGGCCAGTACGTCAACCTCACCGTCGAGATCGACGGTCGCCGGCACACCCGCTGCTACTCGCCGGCCAACGCAGAAGGCGGCGCCACCCTCGAGCTGACGATCGGCCACCACGACGGCGGTCTGGTGTCGAGCTACCTGTACGAGCGGGCCCACCGCGGCATGGTGGTCGGCCTGGCCGGCGTCGGCGGGGACTTCGTGCTGCCCGCGGTGCGGCCGCGCCGGATCCTGCTCGTCTCCGGCGGAAGCGGCATCACGCCGGTCATGGCGATGCTGCGCACGCTGATCGCCGAACGTCACCGGGGTGAGGTCGCCTTCGTGCACTACGCCCGCACGCCCGCCGAGGCGTGTTACCGCGACGAGCTGGCCGCCCACCACGATCGGTCCGGCGTCCGCGTCCTGCACGGTTACACCCGTTCCGGCGCCGGTGACCTCGTCGGTCGCTTCGGGCCGGAGCACCTGACCGCCGCGCTGCCCAACCCCGACGCGGTGTTCGTCTGCGGGCCAGCGGCTTTGGTCGAGGCGGTGCGGGAACACTGCGACAACGTCTACACCGAAAGCTTCGTGCCGCCGGTGCTCGATGCACCGGCCGACCCGTCGGGCGGGCGAATAACGTTCGCCGACAGCGGGATCGACGTCGTCGACGACGGCCGGTCGCTGCTGGAGCAGGCCGAATCGGCCGGGCTGACGCCGCAGAACGGGTGCCGCATGGGCATCTGCCACACCTGCACGCGGCGCAAGACCGCCGGTACCGTGCGCAATTTGGTCACCGGTGCGGTGTCGACCCAACCCGACGAGGACGTGCAGATTTGCGTGTCCATCCCGGTCGGCGACGTCGACCTATCCCTCTAACTCTCACTACGGAGAGGAGAAATGCCATGTCAGACAACAAAATCACCCTGACCCCCGAGCAGGCCGAGGCTTTCGGCCGCGAGCTCGACGCCATCAAGGAACGCGTGATGGCGGACCTGGGCGAAGAGGACGCCGACTACATCCGCCGCGTCATCAAAGCACAGCGCGCGCTGGAAGTCGGCGGCCGCGCCCTGCTGTTCCTGCCGCCCGCGTGGCCGCTGGGCACGGCGATGCTGGGCGTGTCCAAGATCCTGGACAACATGGAGATCGGCCACAACATCATGCACGGCCAGTACGACTGGATGCGCGACCCGGCGATCTCCGGCCGGTCCTTCGAGTGGGACACGGCCTGCCCCGCCGATCAGTGGCGGCATTCGCACAACTACATGCACCACACGCACACCAACATCGTGGGGATGGACCGCGACATCGGCTACGGCATCCTGCGGATGAGCGAGGACCAACGCTGGACGCCATACTTCATCGGCAACCCGGTCTACGCCTTCCTGCTCATGGTGCTGTTCCAGTACGGCGTGGCGCTGCACGAGCTGGAGACCGAACGCATCCGCTCCGGGGAGATCCGGCTGCGCGACAAGCGCGAGGTGCTGCGCGAGATCTGGAAGAAAACCCGCCGGCAGACGCTCAAGGACTATGTCGCCTTCCCGCTGCTGGCCGGGCCGTTCGCCCCGTTCGTCTTTGCCGGCAACATGTCGGCCAACCTGATGCGCAATGTGTGGTCGTACATGATCATCTTCTGCGGGCACTTCCCGGACGGCACCCAGGAGTTCACCGTCGAGGAGACCAAGGACGAGTCCCGCGGCATGTGGTACTTCCGCCAGGTGCTCGGTTCGGCAAACCTGACCGGGGGCAAGCTGTTTCACCTGCTGTCCGGCAACCTCTCGCACCAGATCGAGCACCACCTGTTCCCGGACATGCCGGCCCGCCGGTATGCCGAGATCGCGCCCGAGGTGCAGGAGATCTGCCAGCGCTACGGCATCCCCTACAACCGGGGCCCGCTGCTGCAGCAGTTCGGCACCGTCGTCCGCAAGATCGTCAAGCTGACCTTCCCGGACTCGTGGACGCGGAAGCCGAGCCCCGACAAGCCCGCCGATCGGGTCGCCATCGCCGCCTGAGCCGCCGAGGCTGCGCCGAGGCCCAGCGCCCCCCGATCCGTCGGGGGGCATTGCCTCGCGCCGGGTGAGGGGGACAATGAGGTCCGTGGAATGGACCGGCGCGCGCTACGCGGACACCCCGACGGTGGAGGCCTCGACGTGGATCGACGCGGACCCGGAGCGGGTTTGGGACCTGGTTTCCGACATCGAGCTGATGCCGACGTTCAGCAACGAATTGAAGGCCGTGGAATGGGCCGAGGGATCGGACCGGCCCCGCATCGGCGCGCGCTTCCTAGGACACAACGAGCACGAGGCGTTCGGTCAGTGGACCACCACCTCGCACATCGTCGCCTGCGATCAGCCACGCGAATTCGCTTGGGCGGTAGGAGAAATCGACAATCCTTCGGCGATCTGGCGATTTCGGCTGGCGCCCCGTGACGCCGGTACCAGCCTGAGCTTCTGGATGCAGATGGGCCCGGGCCGCTCGGGGCTGTCGTCGGCCATCGAATCGATGCCCGACAAAGAGGAAAAGATCGTCTTCGTGCGGATGCGGGAGTTCGAGGCCGCGATCGGCAAGACGCTGGCCGCCATCAAGAGGCTGGCCGAACGCGGAGTGCGTTGATGCGCACCGCGACGACGGTCGAGTTGTCCCGCGCCGCAACCGAAGTCGTCACCTTCGCCGTCGAGGCGGAAAAGCTGGGTCTCGACGTGTGCTGGGTCGCCGAGGCGTGGGGTACGGATGCGCCGTCGGCCCTGGGCTACCTCGCTGCGCGGACCGATCGGATGCTGCTCGGCTCGGGCATCCTGCAGGTCGGCACCCGCTCGCCCGTGCTGGTGGCCCAGACCGCGATCACGCTGTCCAACCTGTCGAACGGGCGATTCCTGCTGGGGCTGGGGGCGTCGGGTCCCCAGGTGATCGAGGGCCTGCACGGCGTCGCGTTCGACCGGCCGCTGGCGCGTATCGCCGAAACGGTCGATGTCGTGCGGCAGGCGTTCGCCGGAGGCAAGATCTCGCACTCCGGCAACGAATTCCAGATCCCGCGGCCCGGCGGTGAAGCGGTGCCGATGCGGTTGTCGACCCGGCTCGAGCACGCCGTTCCGATCTACCTGGCGGCGCTGTCACCGGCGATGCTGCGGCTGACCGGGAGGATCGCCGACGGCTGGCTGGGCACCAGCTTCGTGCCGGAGGGCGCCGGCGAGGCCTACTTTTCCCACCTGAACGACGGGCTGGCCGCCGCCGGCCGCGCTCGCGCAGACATCGACATCTGCCAGGGCGCCGAGGTTGCATTCGCCGCGGATGAGGACGAGCTGCTCGGCATGGTCGCGGGCCGCAAGAAGGAGCTCGCCTTCAGCCTCGGCGGCATGGGCTCGTCCAGCACGAACTACTACAACCAGGCCTACAGCCGGCAGGGCTGGGCCGACATCGCCGCGGAGGTACGCGATCGCTGGCAGCGCGGCGACCGAGACGGCGCGGCAGCACTGGTGACCGACGAAATGGTGCTGGCCACAACGCTCATCGGCACCGAGGAGATGGTCCGCTCGCGGCTGGCGGTGTGGCGAGACGCCGGCGTGAACACAGTGCGGCTGTATCCGGCCGGCGACACCCTGGACGCCAAACTGAGCACCCTGGGCCGGGCCATCGAACTGGTCGGCGAGGTTTAGTCCACGGTGGTCGGCGCTTCGGCCAGCTTGACGAGTTTCACCTCCGGGCGCTCCGGCACCCCGTCGGCCAGGAACCACCGGAAGGCGAGGTTGCCGCGCGGATAGCCCAGCGTGGTCAGCGAATTCGGATGGGCCGTCGTGGCGTGCGACAAAACGACGGTCACCGACCCGTCGCTGTTGAGCGCGGCGCTGTGCCCGTTGACCGAGCAGCGTGCGTCTGCCGCGCCAAAGGTGGCCATGAACTGGTTCCACACCACCAGGTTCCAGAACCGGCAGCCGGGTGGCCGGTGGGTGATCACCAGCGCCTCGTCGTCGTCGAGCACGAAGCTGCCGTAGGAGTAACACGCATCGCGCGCCGACCAGCCGAAGTTGGCGTCGGGCACCTGGTAGGGGTCGGCGAAGGCGTTTGCGGCGTGCGCGGTTTCGTGCCCCAACCCATGCTGGTCATCCGCCCGCGTCCCGACGGCCAGCGGGACGATGGCGAACATCGTGCGCAGCCAGGTGGCGGCCGCGCGCAGGCTCCCGGCCGTCTCGACGTCGCCGTGCCGGATCGGGTCCGGCTCATCGAGCGCCTCGATGCGCCAGACGACCGGGCGGCCGGTCAGCGGGTCGGCCTGATAGTCGCGGGTCATCAGCACGGCCGCGTCGGGGGTCGGGGGAAATTCGAAGCTGAAGTTGCCGTCGGCGTCGACGTCGAGGTCGGTGTCACGGACTATCGACACGACCCGGTCTGACCACGCGCCCGGCGACGGCTCGTTGTAAGCCGTCACCGAAAAGTACACGCTGTCACCGCGATTGCCACTGATGCGGTAGCGCCGCTCCGGATCCACCGGGCACAGGCAGTAGTAGGCGTCGGTGTTGTCACCGCCCCAGCGGCGGTCCCGACGGAACGGCGTGTTTACCGCGACGAACTGCGGCCGGCCGGGCTCGGGGAACAGGTAGGCGTCCAGGGCGACCCCGAGCGTGGTGGCCAACATGCGGTAGCCGTCGGCGATGTGACGGTCATCGGTCACCGCCCGATCGCCCTCGAGGAAGCCGCCGTCAAGATCCCCGAGGGTGGCCAGTAGCTCTCGCCACGCGGCGGTCGATTCGTGCGTCATGCGCTGATTCCCTTCAGGAGCAACATCGTCGTGCGGTCGACCCACGCGTCGTCGAGCTCGGCGACGCGGGTCAACAGGCCCATCAGCGTGATGCCGGCGATGGCCTCGGTCAATTCGGCGGCGGTCACGTCGGGCCGAACCTCACCGCGGCCCGCGGCCCGCCGCAGCAACTCGGCGAGGCCGCCGCCGATGACTCCGGCGAATCGCTCCAACAGCGCCGAGTGCAGGGATGGGTCCGCGGCCATTTCGGCGACCAGGCCGGGCAGCGCCGCCCTGGCGGGCGGTGTTGTCAGGAAAGCCATTGAGCGACGGACCATTTCGCGCAGGTCCTCGGGCAGGGTTCCGGTATCGGGCAGCTCGGTTGCCGCGCCGATCGGAAACACCGCCTCGTGGACGAGGTGCGCCTTGCTCGGCCAGCGGCGGTAGATCGCGGGCTTGCTGGTGCCGGCCCGTTCGGCGATCGCGGACACCAACAGTCCGGCATAGCCCGTCTCGGCGAGTAGTTCGACGGTCGCGCTCAGCACCGCGCCGTCGATGCGTGGGTCGCGGGGTCGGCCAAAATCCACTACCATTACGAAACCGAGAGTAACATAAGTCGCCGTGACCGACGCCGTTCGCCTTGACGACCTCGCCCAGCCCCGGTTCAGCCCCGAGGCGCAGCAAATTCTCGACACGATGGCGACGCTGGCGCCGGACTGTCCGCTGGACGCCGACGCGCTGCATGCCCGGGCCGCCGCCGATACCGGCCTCACCGATTTCGGTTCGCAGGACTACCGAGAACGGCTCGACGTCTACCTCGCCGCGCTGCGCGAGATCGACGGGTTGCACGCGGCAGGCGCGGTCAACTTCTACGCGCAGCTGCTGCAGTTGCTCAAGAACCGGCTGCTGTTCACCGACCTGCTGAGCAGGCATCCCGACATCGACGACATCGAGCTGGTGCCGCCGATCGTGATCGCCGGCCTGCCCCGAACCGGCACCACCCATCTACACAACCTGCTGGCGGCCGCGCCCACCTTCCGCACCATGCCGTACTGGGAAAGTGTCGAACCGTTTCCGCTGCCGCAGGAGGCCGGCCTCGAGCCCGACCCGCGGCGCGTCCGGATGGACGTCGGGGTCGGGGTGATCAACACCGTGATGCCGTATTTCCCGCTCATGCACGAGATGACCACCGACCACGTCCACGAAGAAATCCAGTTGCTGGCCAACGACTTTTCGACGATGCTCTTCGAGACGCTGGCCGACGTGCCGCGCTGGCGGGACTACTACCAGGCCCACGACCAGACCCCGCATTACGAATACCTCGCCCGGCAACTCAAGGCCATGCAGTTCTTGCGCGGTGGGCGGCGCTGGCTGCTCAAATCGCCGCAGCACCTCGAGCAGGTGCCGGTGTTGGACCGGGTTTTCCCCGGCAGCATCGTGGTGTTCACCCACCGCGACCCGGTCCCCGTGGCGCTGTCGATGATCGCGATGATCACCTATTCGGCGCGCATGCACCGCTCGCCCGTGCCGGTGCCGCAGATCGCGCGATACTGGGTCGACCGGCTCGACCAGATGCTGGCGGCACTCGTCCGCGACCGCGACACCATCGGTCCGGAACGCTCGATCGACGTTCGCTTCGACGAGTTCATGGCCGACGAACTCGGCGTCGCCGAGCGGGTGTACGCGCTGGCCGGCGAGCCGTTCGCGGAACCGGCGCGCGCGGCGGTCGCCGACTACCTGTCGGGCCACCAGCGCGGCCGGCTCGGGAACGTCGAAACGTCGTACGAGATGTTCGGGCTCACGGAGGACGAACTGCGGGCTCGCTTCGTGCCCTACGTGCAACGGTTCCTGCGCTAGCCCGTTCGCGCGCGCATTTCTCGGCGTCGAGTACCTTCTCAACACATGGTCGCTATGCCCGCGCTGGACGGTGTCGAACACAGGTACATCGAGCTCGGGGATGGTGTCACCATCCACGTCGCGGACGCCGGGCCGGCGCACGGCCCCGCGGTGATGCTGGTCCACGGCTTTCCCCAGAACTGGTGGGAATGGCACGAACTGATCGGTCCGCTGGCCGCCGACGGGTATCGCGTGCTGTGCCCCGACCTGCGGGGCGCGGGGTGGAGCTCGGCGCCGCCGTCCCGATACCTCAAGAACGACATGGCCGACGACCTGGCCGCGGTCCTGGACCGTTTGGGCGTCGCAACCGTCAAACTGGCCGCCCACGACTGGGGCGGTCCGGTCGCGTTCACGATGATGCTGCGTCATCCGGAGAAGGTCGCCGGGTTTTTCGGGATGAACACCTCCGCGCCATGGACCAAGCCCAACATCGGGCTGCTGCGCAACGTCTGGCGGTTCTGGTACCAAATCCCGATAGCGCTGCCGGTGATCGGCCCGCGCGTGGTCGGCGATCCGAAGGCCCGGTTCTACCGGATGCTGGCCTCGTGGGTGGGCGGGGACTACCTGGTGCCCGAGGACGACGTCCGCTTCTACATCGAGTGCATGCGCCAGCCCGGGCACGCGGTGGCGGGCTCGCGGTGGTATCGCACCTTCCTGAGCACCGAGCTGCTGCGCTGGCTACGCGGCGAATACAACGACGCCCGCGTCGAGGTGCCGGTCCGCTGGCTGAGCGGAACGAAGGATCCCGTGCTCACCGTGGACCTGCTGGACGGATACGCCGACCGCATCAGCGATTTCGAGGTCGAGGTCGTCGAGGGCGCCGGCCACTGGATCGTCGAGGAGCGCCCCGAGCTGGTCCTCGACCGCCTCAGGGCCTTTTTGCGCGCCGAAAGTTGAAGCGCTCGGCCGTTTTCGGTGTCACTCGACGCCGATGGTGACCTCGGTGGACTTGATGAACACCGTCGCCGGCTGACCGACCGCCAGGCCGAGGTCGGTCGCCGCGTCCTTGGTGACCGACGACGTGACGACCTGGTCGCCGCCGTCGAGCTTCACCTTGACGATCGCCATCACGGTGCCGAGATCGACTTCGGTGATCGTGCCCTTGAGCTGGTTCCGCGTCGACAGCCGCATCGCAATCCTCCAAGTCCGTTTGGGATCCGCGACGAGCCTAACTTCGCGGGCCCAGCAGGGCTATGGAGGCGTCGACGGCCGGTTCGACGATGTCGCGCACGGGCCGGCCGTCTTCCACCGCCAGCGCGGTCAGCTCCCGCAGACCGCCCAGCAGGATCACGGCCAGCGGCGCGGTCAAGGGCGGCAGCTTTGCCCGGCGAAACCCCGGGCTCGCGCTGAGGTCGATCAGCAAGTTGGACAACAACTGCAGGCCGCGGCGCTGGACCGGGCGGGCGACGTGGCCCAGCGACGGGAGCTCGCGAATCAAGCTCAAGGTGATGGCCGGGCGGGCCTCCATGTGGCCGACATAGGCCTCGACGGCCTGACGAATCTGCCGGTGCCAGTCGGCCTCGGGATCGACCGCGGAGGCGATGCTCTCGCCGAGCTCTTCGATGTCGGCACGCAGCAACTCGAGGAAGCACTCCTCCTTGCTGGCGAACTGGTCGTAAAAGGTGCGCTTCGACGTGCGGGCGTGGCGGACCACGTCGGCGACGGTGCTGGCGCGGTAGCCACGCTCGCCGATCGCGGCGGCGAGACCGTCGAGCAGCCGCAGCCGAAAGGGATCCGAATCGTCCAGGGGATCGCCGAGGACCGCGGTGTCGACTGTTGACGTCACAGGCGGCGCCCCCTTCGTGAACACGGCACCTTGTCAGGTTTGGTACCACAGAGTACCGTATCGGGAAAGGTTTTGGTACACCGCGGTACCAGCCCCGGTTCGGGGAGAAATGGGGAGCATCACCGCCATGAGCGACGTCGTCACCGCCCCGCCGGCCGTCCGGTTGCCGCCGGCCACCCGGATGCCGAAACTGCTGCAGGGCATTTTCTTTGCGGTCTCGCGCCGGTGGATGATCCAGCGGCTGGCGCGCCGCTTCGGCAACGTGTTCACGGTCGACATCCCGATCTATGGCCGCGTGGTGGTAGTCGGCGACTGGCGGCTTGCGAAGCAGGTCTTCACCACCAGCCCGGAAGAACTCGGGAACATCCAGCCCAACTTGAGCCGGCTGTTCGGCTCCGGCTCGGTGTTCGCGCTCGACGGCGACGATCACCGCCGGCGTCGACGCCTGCTGGCGCCGCCATTTCACGGCAAGAGCATGAAGAACTACGAGCGGATCATCGAAGAGGAGACCCTGCGGGAGGCGGCCGGCTGGCCGGAAGGCACGCCCTTCGCCACGCTGCCGTCGATGATGCACATCACGCTCAACGCCATCCTGCGCGCGGTGTTCGGGGCCGAGGGCGCGGAGCTCGACGAGCTGCGCCGGCTGATCCCGCCGTGGGTCACTCTGGGTTCGCGCATGGCGGCCCTACCGAAACCCCAACGGAACTATGGCCGTTTTACCCCATGGGGCCGGTTGGACGAGTGGCGCCGCCAGTACGACGTCGTCGTCGACAAGCTGATCGACGCCGAGCGCGCCGATCCCCGTTTCGACGAACGGACCGACGTACTGGCGTTGATGCTGCGCAGCACCTATGAGGACGGTTCGGCGATGTCCCGCAAGGACATTGGCGACGAGCTGCTCACGTTGCTGGCCGCCGGTCACGAAACCACCGCCTCCACCCTGGGCTGGGCTTTCGAACGGTTGAGCCGCCACCCGGATGTCCTGGCCGCTTTGGTCGAAGAGGCCGACAACGACGGCTCCGAGCTGCGCCAGGCGACGATCCTGGAGGTCCAGCGGGCCCGGACGGTCATCGACTTCGCCGCCCGCCGCGTCTACCCGCCGGTCTTTCAGCTCGGTGAGTGGGTCATCCCGCGCGGGGATTCGATCATCATCAGCATCGCGCAGATCCACAACGACGCCAGCGTTTTTCCCGAGCCCGAGCGCTTCGACCCACAGCGTTATATCGACGGCAAGCCGTCCTCGTTCGCGTGGATTCCGTTCGGCGGCGGGACCCGTCGCTGCGTGGGCGCGGCGTTCGCCAACATGGAAATGGACGTGGTGTTGCGAACGGTGTTGCGCAACTTCACCATCGAGACCACCACGGAACCCGGGGAACGGTGGCACAGCCGCGGCGTCGCGTTCACCCCGAAGGACGGCGGACGCATCGTGGTCCACCGGCGCTGAGGGCGCTGCGATTCAGCCGACCCCGCTTCGCCCGGCTTCGCCGCGCTTGCGATCGCCGCTGTCCGATGGCGCCGACCCGCTTCGCCCGGCTTCGCCGCGCTTGCGATCGCCGCTATTGGCCGGCGGTGGCGCGGCGCGGCAACTTCCAACCGGGACGCACGAAGTGGCAGGTGTACCCGTTGGGGTAGCGCTGCAGGTAGTCCTGGTGCTCAGGCTCGGCCTCCCAGAAATCGCCGGCCGGGCTGACCTCGGTCACGACCTTGCCGGGCCACAGGCCCGACGCCTCGACGTCGGCGATGGTGTCCAGCGCGATCCGTTTTTGCTCGTCGTTGAGATAGAAGATGGCCGAGCGGTAGCTGGCGCCCCGGTCGTTGCCCTGGCGGTCTTTCGTTGTCGGGTCATGGATCTGGAAGAAGAACTCCAGCAGCGTGCGGTAATCGGTGACGGTCGGGTCGTAGACGATTTCGACGGCCTCGGCGTGGGTGCCGTGATTGCGGTAGGTCGCGTTGGGCACGTCACCACCGCTGTATCCGACCCGCGTCGAAATCACGCCGGGCTGCCTGCGGATCAAATCCTGCATGCCCCAGAAACAGCCGCCGGCGAGAAGCGCCTTTTGAGGATCTGTCATTGTCTGCCTTTCTGATCGGCCACAGCCGCGCCCAGATGGAGCCCAGGCTACACTCCGCCGATGAGCTGCAACGGTGCCGCAAAATGACACAGCCAGTGTTCTCCCGTAGCGAGCTGGCTTCCGCGTTCGAGAACTTCGAGGCCACGGTCGCCCGGGCCGCCGAGACCCGGGACTGGGACGCCTGGGTCGAGCAATACACCCCCGATGTCGAGTACATCGAGCACGCGGCGGGCACCATGCGCGGCCGCGACGAGGTGCGCGAGTGGATCAAGCAAACGATGACGACCTTCCCGGGTAGCCATATGGTCGCGTTCCCGACGTTGTGGTCAGTCATCGACGAGTCCACGGGGCGGGTCATCCTCGAGCTGGACAACCCCATGCGCGACCCCGGGGACGGCAGCGTCATCAGCGCGACCAACATCACGATCATCACGTATGCCGGCGACGGCCAGTGGAGCCGCGAAGAGGACATCTACAACCCGCTGCGGTTTTTGCGCGCGGGAATGAAATGGTGCCGCAAGGCGCAGGCCCTGGGCACGCTCGACGAGGACGCCGCGCGCTGGATGCAGCAATACGGAGGAGCCGAGTGAGCACCAAACCCAAGCTGGTCATCGGCGCCAACGGCTTTCTGGGTTCGCATGTGACCCGCCAGCTCGTCGCCAAAGGCGCAGCCGAAAACTTCGAGGTGCGGGCGATGGTGCGCCCGACCGCCAACACCCGCGCCATCGACGATCTCGAGCTCACCCGCTTTCATGGCGACGTCTTCGACACCGACGCGTTGCGCGAGGCGATGGACGGCGTCGATGACGTGTACTACTGCGTCGTCGACACCCGCGCCTGGCTGCGCGACCCGTCGCCGCTGTTCCGCACCAACGTCGAGGGCTTGCGCAACGTGCTCGACGTCGCCGTCAAGGAACCCGAGTTGCGCCGGTTCATCTTCACCAGCACCTACGCGACGGTGGGCCGGCGGCACGGGCACGTGGCCACCGAAGAGGATCGGGTCGGCTCGCGCGGGCTGTCCGCCTACGTCCAATCCCGCGTTCAGGCAGAAGACTTGGTGATGCGGTATGTGGCCGAGGCCGGGCTGCCCGCCGTCGCAATGTGTGTCTCAACGACCTACGGCAGCGGCGACTGGGGCCGCACCCCACACGGCGCGTTCATCGCCGGCGCGGTCTTTGGCAAGCTTCCCTTCCTGATGGACGGCATCGCACTGGAGGTCGTCGGCGTCGACGACGCCGCCCGGGCCATGATCGTCGCCGCCGAGCGCGGCCGCATCGGGGAGCGCTATTTGATCTCCGAGCGGATGATCCCGCTGAGCGAGGTCGTGCGGATCGCGGCCGACGAGGCCGGTGTGCCGCCGCCCCGGCGCTCGATTTCGGTGCCGGTGCTCTATGCCCTGGGCGCCTTCGGCAGTCTTCGGGCGCGGATCACCGGCAAGGATGCCGAACTCAGCCTCGAATCGGTGCGCATGATGCGCGCGGAGGCCCCCGTCGACCACAGCAAAGCGGTGCGCGAGTTGGGCTGGCAGCCGCGCCCCGTGGAGGAATCCATCCGCGAGGCGGCCCGGTTCTGGGCCGCGCTGAAGGGCGCGCAGAACCCTCGAAAAGACAAGGCCACGCAGGCCGAATAGGCTTGCGCGTGCGGCCGGGGAAGGGTTGGGCGCAGCCCGTTGTTGCACCCGCTATCCGCGTCTGAGGAGGAAACATGGCCCACCCCGAAATCAAAGAACCCAGCGCCGGGCATCCGATCACCATCGAGCCGACCAAGGGCCGCGTCCAGGTGCGCGTCAACGGCGAACTCGTCGCCGACACCACCGCGGCGTTGGAGTTGCGTGAGGCGACTTTGCCTGCGGTGCAATACATTCCGATGTCTGATGTCAAGGGCGACCGGTTGACCCGCACCGACACCAGCACCCACTGCCCCTTCAAGGGGGACGCCAGCTACTACAGCGTGACCACCTCGGCCGGCGACACCGTCGCCGACGTGATCTGGACGTACGAGCAGCCCTACCCCGCCGTCGCGGCCATCGCCGGGCACGTCGCCTTCTACCCCAACAAGGCGGAGATCAGCGTCTCGGCTCAGTAGGGCTCAGATGCCTGCAGCGGACGACCCGGGCAGCGCTTCAGCCGCCGCGCGGGTGTCGCCGTATTCGCGCATCGACACGATCATCCCGTCGCGCATCTCGAAGATGCCCACGAACGGGCTGTCGTACTCGACGCCCGCGGTCGTTCTGCCGAATGCGTGCGCCTCCACCACCACCGTGTCGCCCTCGCAGACGCAGCGAAGCAGATCGATGGTGATCTCGAGGGTTCGCTTGCGCCAGTCGATCGCTTTGCGCAGCGTGTCCTTGTCGAAGGACACCCGGGTGTAGATGCTCCAGTAGGTGAAGTCGTCGCTCAACAAGGTGAAGCCCTCGTCCAGGTCGCCGCCCTCGCTCGTGCTCTGCAGGAACATCCACGCCAGTTCGGTGTGCGGGGCGTCGAAGGGCGTCATCACATCGCAATATTGTCTTGGGAAATCGTCAACGGTCAAACAGCCCGGCCCGTGAAGCCGCTGGGACTACAGATTGCAAGGTTTATCGGGGTGCAGAGCGCGCGCACGGTCACGTTCCCTGGAGCGGCCAGCTTCGGGCACACCCTGGCACCTCTGCGTCGGGGTCCCCGAGATCCGTGCTTCCGGATGCCCGGCGACGGCGCCATCTGGCGATCCAGCCTGCTGCCCACCGGCCCGGTCACCGCACGGATCACCCGCGCGGCCGCCAACGCCGCCCATTGCGTGGCGTGGGGCGGCGGTGCGCAGGAATTCATCGAGATGCTGCCGGCGCTGCTGGGCGCCGATGACGACGCGTCGAACTTCGTGCCGCGCGATCCGACGGTCGCCGCGGCGCACCAGCGCGTCCCCCACTTGCGGCTGGGCCGAACCGGACTGGTGCTGGAAGCCCTGATCCCGGCGATCATCGAGCAGCGGGTGCCCGGCGCGGACGCGTTTCGGTCGTGGCGTCTGCTGGTGTCCAAGTACGGCACGCCGGCGCCCGGACCGGCCCCGGACGGGATGCGGGTGCCGCCGTCGGCCGAGGCGTGGCGGCACATCCCGTCGTGGGAGTTTCATCGGGCCAACGTGGATCCCCGGCGAGCGCAGGCCGTGGTGGGCTGCGCCCGGCGGGCGTCCTCCCTGGAACGACTCGTATCGCGGCCGGCGGAGCAGGCCCGTCAAGCGCTGACGTCGCTCCCGGGAGTCGGTGAGTGGACCGCCGCCGAGACCGCGCAACGCGCGTTCGGTGACGCCGATGCGGTCTCGGTGGGTGACTACCACGTCCCGAAGATGATCGGCTGGACCCTGCTGGGCCGCCCCGTCGATGACGCGGGGATGCTCGAACTCCTCGAACCCATGCGGCCGCACCGCCACCGCGTGGTTCGGCTACTCGAAGCCAGCGGGCTGGCATACGAACCCCGGCGGGGGGCTCGCCTGCCGGTGCAGCACATCAGCGAGCTCTAGCCCGGGTTTCCGGCAACTGCCATCGGGTAACCCACCGAGGAGACGTGACCATGTGCGAAGCAGGGAGGGATCGATGACACAGTTCACCATTCCGGGATTGACCGACAAACAGGCGGCGCGGCTTACCGAATTGCTGCAGAAGCAACTGAGCACCTACAACGACCTTCACCTGACGTTGAAGCACATCCACTGGAACGTGGTGGGCCCCAACTTCATTGGCGTGCACGAGATGATCGATCCGCAGGTCGACGCGGTCCGCGGGTTTGCCGACGACGTGGCCGAGCGCATCGCCGCACTGGGGGCGTCACCGCAGGGCACGCCGGGAGCGATCCTCAAGGACCGCACCTGGGACGACTACTCGGTGGGCCGCGACTGCGTCCAGGCGCACCTGGCCGCGCTGGACCTGGTCTACACCGGCGTCATCGAAGACACCCGCAAATACATCGAGGAGACCGAGGAACTCGACCCCGTCACCCAGGACCTGCTGATCGATCAGGCCGGGAATCTGGAGAAGTTCCAATGGTTCGTCCGGGCCCACCTGGAGAGCGCGGGCGGCGAGCTCACGCACGAGGGCTCGTCCACCGAAAAGGACGCCGCGAGCAGCGCGCGCAGCGCCTCCTAGCGGGACGTCGATCCGTCGTATTCCTTCGTGTCGACGCCGTTCGTGGGCACGAGGATGCTGAGCCGATCACCCGCGGACAGTCGCACGGTGGCGTCGGCGTCGACGAGTTGCCGGTTGTGCAGCACCGACACCGGAAAGTGGCCGGCTGGCCAGTCGAGTTCGCCGACAAGCCGGCCGACGGCGGCGGAAGCAGGGGTCAGGGTGTGTTCGACGATCTGATACCCGGCGAGTTGGCTATGGGGGTCATGTTCGGCCGTAGTCGCACGCGGATCGGCCCATTCAGCGGCTTGGTGGCTGGCGGCGATGTCGGGTTGCACATCGGCGAGGTAGGCGTCGACGGCGCGCAGCACATTTTGGTTGGTGAGCCAGCCTTGGACGTGCCGGGCCTCGGTGTCGATGACCGGAAGCCCGTCGCGACCGTAGAGGACGAGCTGCCGGAGCGCTTGGGCCAAGCTGTCGTTGGCGAACAGCGCCTGTGGTTGGCGAACGCGCGTAACCGGGCCGAGGAGGGTCGTCCAGTCCTGGGCAGCGTCGCCGCGGTGGCCCGCGAGGTCGAGCGGAACGCTGAACGGGTGCATGGCGTCGGCCGCGGTCAGGTTGGCAAACGCATGGGTGGGAGTGGGGCGCTCGATGTCGATGCCGCGGCGCAGCAGCTTGGTCGTGTAGATGGTGCCGTAGGAGAGCGCGCGGGAAACGGTCGTGCCGACGGCGACGGCCAACATGACCGGCAGCGTGAGGGTGAAGTCACCGGTCATCTCCACCGTGCTCGCCAGTGAGGTGAGCGGGGCTCTTGCCGCTGACGCGAACACGGCGCCCATTCCGACGATTGCGTAGAGCGCCGGCGGTCCGGCGCCGGGGCCAATCATCTGATGGACGATCAAGCCGAAGGCCATGCCGGAAGTGGCGCCGACGAACAGTGAGGGCGCGAACACACCGCCTGAGCCGCCGATGCCAATGGTCAAACTGCAGGCCAACATCTTGCCGAAGGCGAGTATCACGAGAAACCACAGCGCGTAGTGACCCGCGAAGGCGGCGTACATCACCGGATAGCCGACCCCGTACAGCTGCGGCACCGCGAGCAGCAGCAGGCCCAGCACGATTCCGCCAACCGCCGGGCGCGCCCAGTCCGGGCGTCCGCCCCAGACGCGGTCGCAGAGATCCTCGGTCTTATACAGCACTGTTTTGAACAAGACCCCGAGCGCTCCGGCGATCGCCGCAAGCAGGGCCACCAAGACGTAATTCGCGATGTGGTCCAGCGCAATGCCGGTTGGCAGTTGCGTGAGGAAAGGGGCAGAGCCGAAAAACACCCGCGAGATCACGTCGGCGACCATCGCCGACAGCATGATGGTGAAGATCGCTTCCACGGAAAGTTCCCGCAGAATCAGTTCCACAGCAAAGAAGACACCGGTGATGGGCGCGTTGAACGTCGCCGAGATACCGCCGGCAGCGCCGCAGGCCACCAGAACCCGCAGCCGGTTTTCCGGCATCCGCACCCACTGGCCGAAACTGGATGCCAGCGCCGCGCCGATCTGCACGATCGGCCCCTCGCGGCCGACCGATCCGCCCGTGCCGATGCACAGTGCGGACGCGAGCGCTTTGACCACCGTGACCTGCGGACGGATGCGGCCACCGTTTTCGGCCACCGCGATCATGACCTCAGGCACGCCGTGGCCCCGGGCCTCGCGCGCGAAGCGCGATATCAGCGGCCCGTATAGCAGGCCGCCGATGACCGGGATGGCCACGAAGAATCCGATTCCCAACCAGGGCAGGTGATCGCTGGCCACCCAGCCCTGCTGGCCGAACTCGTCGTGTCCGGTCGCCAGCCAGGTGACGAAGTAGATCAAGTAGCGGAATGCTGCCGCGCCAAGCCCGGCGCCAATTCCCACCACGATTGCCAGGCAGAACAACCCCAAACGGTTTCCTCGTAGCCAGCCGGCTCCCCGCCCGAGTGTGTTGGACAGCATCCGCGTCGCCCCTCCCGCTAGTTGACCTTCTCGCTTTGCACCATCTCAGGGTTGGACACGCACGGCGACCCTTACCTCAGCAAATATTGCTTTATACAACCATTGGCGGACCTTCAATAGGGGGTCGGGACGACGGCCCAACGAGCACCGTTGGGGAGCCCCGGAGGGCGGTGCCACCGCGGGGAATATCCGGACCACAGTCCGGTTATACCGCTCAGCACTTATCGAAGGAGGTAGGGATGCCTGCCGTAACCGCAGACACGCTCACGTTGCCGCGCATCGTCGCCGCAGGTCCCGGAGACACCGGACGGCCGGTCCGTTCGATCACGACCGGCCCGCGGGGCTACGAGGGCGAGGGCTTCCCGGTGGTGCGCGCGTTCGCCGGGGTCAGCGCCACCGCCCTGGATCCCTTTGTGCACATGGACCAGATGGGGGAGGTCGAGTACCAGCCGGGCGAGCCCAGGGGCACCGATTGGCATCCGCACCGCGGCTTCGAAACCGTCACCTACATGATCGACGGCAAGTTCGCGCACCAGGATTCGCACGGCGGTGGGGGCCTGATCACCGACGGCGCGACGCAATGGATGACGGCCGGATCGGGCATCCTGCACATCGAAACTCCGCCGGCCGAACTGGTGGAAAGCGGTGGGGTCTTCCATGGCATCCAGCTTTGGGTGAATTTGCCGAAGAGGGACAAATTCGCTCCGCCGCGATATCAAGCGATCGACGGCGACGACGCCGCACTGCTCGCCTCGGACGACGGCGGGGCCCTGGTCCGCATCATCGCGGGCGAGATCGACGGGCACCGTGGCCCGGGCATCACCCACACCCCGATCACGTTGGCGCACGCGACGATCGCAAACGGCGCTCGGCTCGACGTCCCGTGGCGCCGCGACTTCAATGCCCTGGTGTACGTGCTGTCCGGCAGCGGACATGTCGGTCCCGTCTCCCACCCGATTCGCTCGGGGCAATTGGCCGTGCTCGGGCCGGGTGACCGGATTACCGTGGGGGGCACTCGCGAGGCGATTGATGTGCTGCTGCTGGGTGGGAGGCCGATCCGGGAGCCGGTATTCCACTATGGGCCTTTCGTGATGAACAGCCGGGCGGAATTGGTCGATGCGCTGCAGGACTACCAAGCCGGGAAGTTCGGCACCATTCCGCCAAATGCTCTAATGCCGCACCGGGGCGGTGGCACAATTTAGCAATGTCGGCAACGGCGAGTCGCAGGCCCGGGCGCCCGCCTGCCGCCAAGGCGGACGAGACTCGTCAACGAATTATCCAGGCCGCCCGCCTGGTGTTCAGCGAACGTGGATACGACGGCGCGACCTTCCAGGCGATCGCGGCAAAGGCGGACCTGACCCGGCCCGCGATCAACCACTACTTCTCCAGCAAACGGGTGCTGTTCCGCGAGGTGCTGGACGAAACCAACAAATTGTTCATCGGGGCCGGCATCAAACAGGCGGAGCGCGAGGCCACTCTCATAGGAAGACTCACGGCGTTCATCTCGGCCGCGGTGCGAGCCAATTCGGAGAATCCCGCCGGATCGGCGTTCCTCATCACCGCCGTGCTGGAATTCCAGCGGCACCCGGAATTACGCCGAACCGAGAACGATTCCGTCCTGCTCAGTCGTGAATTCCTGATGCGCGTCGTCAACGATGCGATCGAGCGCGGCGAGGTCATCCCCAGTACCGATCCCTCGGCCCTGGTCGAGACGCTGCTCGTGGTGATCTGCGGCGTGGGCCTCTACGCCGGCTACGTCCGCAGCTACCAGGCGATGTTGGCCGTCACCGGGATGCTGCGGCAGCTCTTGGAGGGCGCGCTCTGGCGCCCTGAAACCTGACCGCTCGAGCCGCTGCGGGGGGCAGTGAAGTTGCGCACAAAGCGTATAGGCTAACTAACTTATTCGGTAGCATGGTTCGGGTCATGACTGATCTGGATGCGTCCTTACCTCCTTCGTTACGCACGGCCGGCGACAGCTGGGCCATCACCGAACTGGTCGGCGCCACCGCGTTGGGCGTCGCCGCGGCGCGCGCGGTCGAGACGGCCGGGGCCGATCCGCTGATCCGCGACGAATTTGCTCGCCCGTTGGTGTCTTCGGCCGGACCGGCGTGGGCGCGGCTGGCCGACGCCGAGTTGGCCTGGCTGGACGGCGATCCACACGGCAAGCGCGCGCATCGGATTGGGATCGACTACCAGGCGGTGCGCACGCACTTCTTCGACGAGTACTTCGAGGACGCCGTCCGCGCGGGGATTCGGCAGGTGGTGATCTTGGCCGCGGGGCTCGATTCGCGGGCCTACCGGTTGAATTGGCCGCCGGGCACCGCGGTGTACGAGATCGACCAGCCCAAGGTGCTGGAGTACAAGACCGGGATCCTCGAGCAGCACGGCGCGGCCCCCACCGCGAGCAGGCGCCCCGTTCCGATCGATCTGCGTGACGACTGGCCCGCCGCCCTGACCGACGCCGGGTTCGACCGCGCCCAACCGACCGCGTGGCTGGCGGAGGGCCTGCTGCCCTACCTGCCGAGCGATGCCCAGGACCGGCTGTTCGAGATGTTCACCGCCCTCAGCGCCCCGGGCAGCGAGGTCGCCGTCGAGGTCTTCGGCCTGAATTCGCGCAGCAACTCGCAGCGCTGGCTGCGCATGCGGGAGCGGCTCGGCCTGGACGTCAACGTCCAAGCGCTGACCTTTCACGAACCCGACCGCACGGACGCCCTGAAATGGCTGTCCGACCACGGCTGGCAGGTGAATGCCGTGGACAACCGCGAGGAGATGGCCCGGTTGGGCCGACCGGTTCCCGACGACCTGGCCGACGAGGCCGTCCGCAGCACCTTGCTGCGAGCGCGTCTCGACCAGCCGAACACCCGATAGAGGAGCAACCCGATGAGCTCACTGCGCACCCACGACGACACCTGGGACATCAAGACCAGCGTCGGCAGCACCGCGGTCATGGTGGCCGCCGCCCGCGCCGTCGAAACCGAGCGACCCGACCCGCTGATCCGCGACCCGTACGCGAGGCTGCTGGTCAGCAACGCCGGCGCCGGCGTCTTGTGGGAGGCCATGCTCGACCCCGAGATCGCGGCCAGGGTCGAGGCGCTCGACGAGGATTCCGCGGCCCACCTGCACCACATGCGCGGCTACCAGGCCGTGCGGACGCACTTCTTCGACACCTTCTTCACCGACGCCGTCGCCGCCGGGATCCGCCAGATCGTGATCCTCGCGTCGGGGCTGGATTCCCGCGCCTACCGGCTGGACTGGCCGGCCGGCACCACGGTCTACGAGCTCGACCAGCCCGAGGTGTTGGCCTACAAATCCACCACGCTGGCCGACAACGGCGTGCAGCCGTCCTGCGATCGCAGAGAGGTGGCCATCGATCTGCGTCAGGACTGGCCGGCGGCGCTGCGTGCCGCGGGCTTCGACCCGACCCAGCGCACCGCGTGGCTGGCCGAGGGGCTGTTGATGTACCTGCCCGCCGACGCCCAGGACCGGTTGTTCACCCTGATCGGCGAGCTGAGCCCGGCCGGCAGCCGGGTCTCGGCCGAGACCGCGCCCAACCACGCCGAAGAGCGGCGACAGCAGATGCGGGAACGGTTCAAGAAGGTTGCCGACGAGATCGGGCTCGAGCAGACCGTCGACGTCGGCGAGTTGATGTACCGCGATGACGACCGCGCGGACGTGACCCAGTGGCTCAACGAACACGGCTGGCGCGCGACGGCGGAGCACTCGATCGACGCGATGCGCCGGCTGGGCCGCTTCATCGAGAACGTGCCGCTGGCCGACGACAAGGATGCGTTCTCCGACTTCGTCGTCGCCGAACGGTTGTAAATGCCGCGGACGGCGGACGATTCCTGGGCCGGGCGCCACAGTCGGAGGAGGGGCCGTTCACGAAGGGCTTCGTGACGGCCGCGAAACCCTGACCTGAAATGCCGTCGACCGGATCGAGCGGATTCGGTCGGGGCGGATCCTTCCTATTGCTCTCCCAACCGGATGGTTAGGATCGCGGTTAACACCGATGAGCGGCCACCCGCGTTGCAGCGGGCAACTCTGCTCGGGAAGGACAACGATGACCACCGAATCGGTTGCACCGACGACATCGGAATCCACGAACGGCGCCCCCTCTCGATCCGAGGCTCGGGCCGTCGACATCCCGGCCACGGTCGCTCGACTGCGCAAGACCTTCGCCACCGGCCGCACCCGCGACATCGAGTGGCGCAGGCGGCAGTTGCTGCAGCTGGCGAAGTTGATGGAAGAGAACGAAGCGGCCATCGCCGCCGCGCTCGCCGAGGACCTGGACCGCAGCCCGTTCGAGTCGTTCATCGCCGACGTTGCGACGACGGCCGGGGAGGCGAAGTTCGCGGCCAAGCGCGTGCGCAGGTGGACGCGCCGCAAGTACCAGCTGCTCGAAGTGCCGCAGCTACCCGGCCGCGGCTGGATCGAATACGAGCCCTACGGCACCGTGCTGATCATCGGCGCGTGGAACTACCCGTTCTATCTGACGCTGGGGCCGGCGGTCGGCGCGATCGCCGCGGGAAACGCCGTCATTCTCAAACCGTCGGAGATCGCCGCGGCGTCCGCACACCTGATGGCCGACCTGGTGCCGCGCTATCTCGACAACGACGCGATCGCCGTGGTCGAGGGCGACGGTTCGGTGAGCCAGGAGCTCATCGCCCAGGGCCTGGACCGCGTGTTGTTCACCGGTGGCACCGAGATCGGCCGCAAGGTGTATGAAGGTGCGGCACCCCACCTGACCCCGTGCACGCTGGAACTCGGCGGCAAAAGCCCGGTGATCGTGGCGGAGGACGCCGACGTCGAGGTCGCGGCCAAGCGGATCGCCTGGATGAAGCTGCTCAACGCCGGGCAGACGTGCGTCGCACCAGATTACGTGCTGGCGGACGCAAAGATTCGCGATGAGCTGGTCAGCAAGATCGGCGCCGCCATCACCAAGTTCACGTCGGACAAGCCCGACGGCATGCGGATCGTCAACCAGCGCCAGTTCGACCGCATCAGCGGTTACCTCTCCGGCGGTGACGGCAAGGTCGTCGTCGGTGGCAAATGTGACCCGTCGAGCCTGCGCATCCAGCCCGCAGTTGTCGTCGACCCCGATCCGGACGGCCCGCTGATGCAGAACGAGATCTTCGGTCCCGTGCTGCCGGTGATCACGGTCCAATCCCTCGATGACGCAATACGTTTCGTCAACTCGCGGCCCAAGCCGCTGTCCGCCTACCTGTTCACCAAGACGCGCGAGACGCGCGAGCGGGTGATCAAGCAGGTGCCGGCCGGCGGCATGCTGGTCAACCACCTGGCCTTCCAGGTGTCGACGGCCAAGCTGCCCTTCGGCGGCGTCGGCGCGTCGGGCATGGGCGCCTACCACGGCCGCTATGGCTTCGAGGAGTTCAGTCACCGCAAGTCGGTGTTGACCAAGCCGACCCGGCCGGACCTGTCAAAGTTCATCTACCCGCCCTACACCGCGCGTGCCATGAAGATGGCTCGCAGAATGTTCTGACACAACCCCTATTCCCGTACCCCCCAAGTCCTTTGAACAGGAGAGAGGAACCTGATGCCTGGAGTGCAGGATCGCGTCATCGTCGTCACCGGAGCCGGTGGGGGATTGGGCCGTGAATACGCCCTGACCCTCGCCCGCGAGGGTGCCAGCGTCGTCGTCAATGACCTCGGCGGGTCCCGCGACGGCACCGGCGCCGGCCACAACATGGCCGACCAGGTGGTCAAGGAGATCAAGGACGCGGGGGGCCGGGCGGCCGCCAACTACGACAGCGTCGCGGACCCCGAGGGTGCCGAGAACATGATCAAGACCGCCATCGACGAATTCGGCGCGGTGCACGGCGTGGTGAGCAACGCGGGGATCCTGCGCGACGGCACCTTCCACAAGATGACGTCCGAGAACTGGGACGCCGTGCTCAAGGTGCACCTCTACGGCGGATACAACGTGATCCGCGCTGCCTGGCCGCATTTCCGGGAGCAGAGCTACGGCCGCGTCGTCGTCGCCACCTCCACCAGCGGTCTGTTCGGCAACTTCGGGCAGACCAACTACGGGGCGGCCAAGCTCGGCCTGGTCGGCCTGATCAACACGCTGGCGCTGGAAGGTGCCAAGTACAACATCAAGGCGAACGCGGTCGCCCCGATCGCGGCGACCCGGATGACCGAGGACATCCTTCCGAAGGAGGTGCTCGAAAAGCTCACCCCCGAGTACGTCGCACCGGTGGTGGCCTACCTGTGCACCGAGGAATGCCCCGACAGCGCATCGGTTTTCGTCGTCGGCGGCGGCAAAGTGCAGCGAGTCGCGCTGTTCGAGAACCCGGGCATCAACTTCGACCAGCCTCCGTCAGTGGACGACGTCGCCTCGCACTGGGCCGAAATCACGGATCTGTCCTCAGCGCAAAAGGCCGGCTTCAAGCTGTAAGGCCATGAAAGCCTGTGTGGTGCAAGAGCTGTCCGGTCCGGACGGCATGGTCTTCACCGATATCGAAGATGTCCCCGAGGACGGCAACCACGTCGTCATCGACGTCCGCGCCGCCGGGGTGTGTTTTCCCGACCTGCTGCTGGCCAAGGGCGAGTACCAGCTGAAGCTGCCCCCGCCGTTCGTGCCCGGCATGGAAGCCGCGGGTGTGGTGCGTTCGGCCCCGGAGGGGTCGGGTTATCGCGTGGGCGAGCGGGTTTCGGCGTTCGGCATCCTGGGCGCCTACGCCGAGCAGGTGGCCGTACCGGTGCCGAACGTGATGCGCAGCCCCGCGGAACTCGATGACGCCGAAGCGGTTTCGCTGCTGGTCAACTACAACACCATGTACTTCGCGCTGGCCCGCCGCGCCGCGATGCGGCCCGGCGACACGGTGCTGGTGCTGGGCGCCGCCGGCGGGGTGGGCACGGCGGCGATCCAGGTCGCGCAGGCGATGGGGGCGAGCAAGGTGCTGGCCGTGGTGCACCGGGAGGCCGCGGCGGACTATGTCGCTTCCCTGGGCGCCGACCTGGTGGTCCCGCTGGTCGACGGCTGGGCCGACCGGGTGCGTGACTACACCAAGGGCCGCGGGGTCGACATCGTCGTCGACCCGATCGGCGGCCCGGCCTTCGACGACGCGGTCCGTGTGCTGGCGATCGACGGCAAGCTGCTGGTGATCGGCTTTGCCGCCGGCGGCATTCCGACGGTGAAGGTCAACCGGCTGCTGCTGCGCAACGTCAGCGTGGTGGGCGTCGCCTGGGGCGAGTACCTGAACAAGGTTCCGGGTTCGGCCGCCTTGTTTTCCTGGGGGCTGAGCCAGTTGGTGTTCCTCGGGCTGAAACCGCCTCCGCCGCAGCGCTATCCGCTGTCGGAGGGCGCGGTCGCGTTGCAGAGCCTGGCCGACGGCGGGGTGCTCGGCAAGGTCGTGCTGGAGCCCTAGCGTTCGATCACTGGGGGCCGGGGTTCGGTACCCCGGTGAAGATCGTCTCACCCGCGTTCACGAAGTTGATGAGCTCGAAACCGCCCGCGAGCGTGACCAATCCGACATCGGCGGCGATCGGACGGCCGAACGCGTTGACCAGGCCCCCGACCGGATCGCCGTTGATCGCTTGCGTGATGCCGTCGAGGAACAGGTTGACGTCGTAGGACGGGAGGGTGACCACCACGGCGGTCGCGATGTCCGCCGTCGGGAGCAGGGTCGCGTAGGCCGTCGAGACGTCGCTCGTCAACGTGCCGACGATGTTCGTGTTGGCGGACTCGATGGCCTGGATGATGCCGGTGGGCGTGGTCGGAAGCGACGCGGACGGTGGCAACGTCAGCTGAGCGAAGCCCGATGTGGCGGCTCCGGGAAGCGACGCCGCCAGGCTCGACAGGTCGTTGCTGAAGGCGCTGACCCCCTGTGCGGTGGCGCCGGGGAACAGCGACACCAATTCGGTTGTCGCGTTGAGCGGCGGCAGGAAGCCGAACGGTGTCTGGATATCGGCCGGGCTGGTCGACCAGCCGAAGTTCGGGTCGCCGTAGCCCCAGTTGACGAGGAGCTTCAGGTCCGGCTGGATCAGGTCCGCGAGCGGGTTGCCGATGACCGGGAGCAAACGTAGCGGCGCCAGCAGCGGCAGGTTCTCCGTCGGGATCATGTTGTAAGTGGTCATCGAGGGGTTCCCGGACTGCCCCAGCGTGACGGCCGTATTGAGCGTCGCTTGTGTCAGGTGCGGGTAGCTGCCGTGGATGAACACGATGCCCGCAAGGGCGTTGAGGTCCGAGAAGATGTCGATCGGATAGCGCGGGAAGTCGGCGAAGCCGTCGTACTCGAGCGACCAAATGGTGGTCGGGAAGTCGTTGCTCGGCGTGGAGGTGCCGAAAGTGACGCCCAGGCTCGGGAAGCTGAGGCCGGGGAATCGCGCAAGCAGGCCGCCGTTGGGGTTGGCCGGGTCACCCAGCAGGGTGAAGAAGGCATTGGACGAGGTGTACCCCTGGGCGAGGAGCTTCGGCATTTCCAGTGAGGCGATGATCGAGCTCTGCGAATAGCCGAGAACGGAAACAACTTTTGCGCTGGGTGCAGGGCCGAGCACGCCAGTAATCGCGTTGTTCAGCGACGTGACGCCGCGGGCAAGGGAGATATCCAGCGTCAGGTCTTTGACACCAGTGAAGGGATACAACCCCTCGGCCGTGGTCACGGGGATCGTGAGGGCGCTGGTGAAATTTTGCAGGTAGAGGTTGGTGACGTTGGTGACGTAGCTCGGTGGGGGATTGGCGGTGCCGCTGCCCGTCATGATCAAGATGGCATCGACCGCCGGGTCTGCCGCGTGTTGCACCGCGGCGAACGGCACGCCGCCCGCCGCGCCGGTGAGCCCGAGCGTGCCGGCGATCTGAGCTTCCGCTTGCGCGTAAGTGTTTCCGGCGGCGGCCAGCGTCGCGGTGAACTGACCGTGGAACGCGGCGGCCTGCTGGAGCAGCGCCTGATATTCCTGACCGAACGAGCCGAACAACTGCGCGGTGATCGCCGACACCTCGTCTTCGGCCGCTGCCACCAAGTTGGTCGTGGAGCCGGCGGCGGCCGCCCGGGCGTCGTTGATGGCCCAGCCGATGTTTGAAGCATCCTGTGCGGCCGTCGCAAAAATCTCTGGCTGCGCAACTAAGGTCGTCATCGCTTCTTCCCTTCCGAACAGAGGGACATGCGTGTTGGTCCCGCCGACGCCGCCAACCCGATGACCAGGCGCACCGCTGTGACCGGCACGCAGTCAGCTTAGGAGCGATCCCGCCTTTTTGTGGGCGTTTTGCCCCGTCGTCTTTGGGCGATTCGCCTGGGGCGGGGCGCGTTAGGGGATGAGGCTCTGGATGTCCTTGACGTTGCTCGAGAGCGCCGAAACGATCGTCAGGAATTCGACGCCACCCGCTACCGTCCCCAACCCGACGTCGGCGGCGATCGGATAGCCGATGGCGTTGATGAGGTTGCCCTGCCCGAGTTGGCTCAGGAACAGCTCGGAGTCGTAGAAGGGCAACTCGGTGGCGAGGGAGTAACCGATGTCGGCGGTCGGGAGCACCACCGCGTAGTCGGTCGAGACGATCTTGTTGGCCGTGTCGAAGACCTGCTGCGGTGACGGGAAGTTCGCCAGCGTCGTTGTCGGCCCCGGCGCGGTCGGCAGGGTGAACTGCGGAACCGTGGGCGGCTGCGACGCGATCTGCTGCATGTCGAGTGAGAAGTCGTGGATTCCCTGCTGGGTGCCCGCGGCCAGCGCGTTAAAGACGATGCCCGGATTGGCATCCGGGAACAAACCGAACGGCGTCGGCACGTCCGCGTAGCTCGTGGAGTACCCGAGGGTGGGGTCGGGGCCGTAGCCCAAGTTCACCAACACCTTCAGATCGGGTTGCAGCAGGTCGACCAGGGGCTTGCCGATGACCGGGATGGCATCCAGCGGCTTGAGGAGTGGCAGGTCCGTCGTGGGAATCATGTAGTAGCTGGTGTTGCCGGCGTAACCCGGAGACGTCGGCAGCTGGATGGCGTTATTGACCTGGGTGGGCGTGAGATCCAGATACGTGGTGTGCACGAAGACGATGCCCGCGACCGCGTTGAGGTCGGAAAGAATATTGATCGGATACCGCGGGAAGTCGGCGAACCCGTCGTATTCCAGCGTGTAGTTGGCCACGTGGTAGGGCGTGTTGGCGTTCATCGCGGGGTAGAAGTCCAGCCCCAGGGCGGGCAGGGAGAGGTTGGGGAACCGCGACAGCAAGCCGCCGTTGGGGTTCACCTCGTTGCCGGTCAGCACGAAGTTGAGCATGTTCAGGGGGGGAGGGTTCGCACCGAACAGGGACGTGCCGTTGGCGAGGTTCTGCATCTCCAGCGAGGAGATGATGGCGCTCTGGGAAATACCGAAAACGGTGACCGATTGATTCTGTCCGTGGATCGTGTTGTACAGCGTGTTGTCGAGAATGGTCACGCCCTCGACGACCGACTGATTGAGGGGCAGGCTTTTCACGCCGGTCAGCGGGTACAGCTGCTCCGGCGTGTAGAGCGCCGCCAGGGCGTTGACCGAACGGACGTAGAGGTTGTTGGCCCGGGTGACGAATGACGGCGAAGGGATGGGGACCCCGGTGCCGCCGATGAAATACGACACTTGGTTGGCCGGGAACGGGGGAATCGTGGCGGCCGGCAGCGGCGCGGCCGGCGCTGCCGCCCCGAGCCCCAGGGTGGCGGCGATGCCGGCTTCGGTTTGCGCGTAGGCGAGCCCGGCGGACACGAGCGCCTGCTGAAACTGGGTGTGAAACGCCTCGAACTGCCCGACGACGGCCTGATACTCCTTGCCGACGGCGCCGAAGACGTCCGCGATGGCCGCCGACACCTCGTCGCCGGCCGCTGCCGCCACGCCCGATGTCGGAACGGCGGCGGCGGCGGTCGCGGCACTGAATGCCGAACCAATCCCCTCGATCTCCGTCGCGACCGACGCCAGCGCCAGCGGCTCAGCGATCACATACGACATCGGTCCCAGCCTTTCCCGACAACGACGGACCCCGTCAGCGTAGGGTGCTCCCGCAATCCTGTCCGGCGTTTGCGCCAAACCCCGTTTGCCGATTGTGAGCGGCCTTGAGCGCGAAGGGATTTCGCGGGGGAAATATTGCGCCCCGTGGCCGACCGCGGTCGGCTCAGCCGAGCAGCGCGTCGCGCAGGCGTTCGAGGTCGTCCTCGGTGATGCCGGCATCCTTGAGATAGGCGCCCAGCGAACCGAATTCGTCGTCGATCGTTTGGCGGGCGGCGGCGAGGTAATCCGGCCGGACGCCGAGCACCCCATCGGACAGCCGCGCCTCGGTGAAGGTCACCACCTCCGGGGTCAGCTCGGTGTCGCCGCGCTGCTGGATCATTTCGTAGATATGCGTCCGCAGCTCGGGTACGGCCTCGTTGCTGCGCAGGAAGTCGGCGACGATGGCGTCGCGATCGACGCCGACGGCCTCGAGCACCGTCGCGATGACGAAGCCGGTGCGGTCCTTGCCCGCGAAGCAGTGCGTGAGCACCGGGCGCCCGGCGGCCAGCAGCGTGACGACACGGTGTAGCGCGCGCTGCGCCCCGTTACGCGTCGGGAATTGGCGGTACTCGTCGGTCATGAAGCGGACCGCGGTTTCGTTCACCGACCCCTCGGAGCCGTCGGATTCACCCCGCAACAGCCGCTGGAACGCCTCTTCGTGCGGCGCGGCCCCGTCGGCCTGCTCATCGTCGGGTTGGTCGGATAAATCGGGAACCGGCAACAGGTGGATCTCGACGCCGTCGGGCACCAACCCCGGGCCGCGCCGGGCGACCTCCCGCGACGCGCGCAGGTCGGCGACATCGGTGATGCCGAGCCGCCGCAGCGTGGCCCGGCCCTCATCGTCGAGGCGGCTCAACTCGCCGGAACGGAACAGCCGCCCGGGCCGCAGCGCGGCAACACCGTCGGCGACATCACGAAAATTCCAGGCGCCGGACAGTTCTCGGACGGCTTCAGCCATGCGCGGTAACCGCCGCGGCGAGCCCGGATTTCTCCCGGCCGATCTCGGCGCGCGCGATGGTCCGCATGTGCACCTCGTCGGGGCCGTCGAACAGTCGCATGGCCCGGTGCCAGCCGTACGACCGGGCCAGCACCGTGTCCTCGCTGACGCCGGCGGCGCCGTGCACCTGGATGGCGCGGTCGATGACGTCGCAGGCCACTTGCGGCGCCACCGCCTTGATCTGCGAGACCAACGTGTGGGCGGCCTTGTTGCCGTGCTGGTCGATCGTCCACGCCGCCTTATGGCACAGCAACCGGGCCTGGTCGATCTCGTTGCGGGACTTGGCGATTGCCTCGCGCACCACGCCTTGCTCGGCCAGCGGGCGGCCGAACGCCACCCGGTTGTTCGCCCGGTCCACCATGAGGGCCAGCGCGCGTTCGGCGCCACCGAGCGCGCGCATGCAGTGATGGATGCGGCCCGGGCCCAGCCGCGCCTGGGCGATCGCGAAGCCGCCGCCCTCCTCGCCGAGCAGGTTGGTGACCGGAACGCGGACGTTGTCGTAGATGATCTCGCAGTGCCCGGGCTGGTCCTGGTAGCCGAAGACGGTGGTCGAGCGCACGACGGTCACGCCGGGGGTGTCGATGGGCACCAAGACCATCGACTGCTGCTGGTGGCTGGCCGCCTCCGGGTTGGTGCGGCCCATCACGATCAGGATCTTGCAGCGCGGGTCGGCCGCCCCGGACGTCCACCACTTGCGGCCGTTGATGACGTAGTCGGCCCCGTCGCGCTGGATGGAGGTTTCGATGTTGCGGGCGTCGCTGCTGGCGACCGCCGGCTCGGTCATCGAGAAGGCGCTGCGGATCTCGCCGGCCAGCAGCGGCTCCAGCCACTGCTTGCGCTGCTCCTCGGTGGCGAACAGGTGCAGCGTTTCCATGTTGCCGGTGTCCGGCGCGGCGCAGTTGAGCGCCTCGGGCGCGATCTCGAGGCTCCAGCCCGTCAGTTCGGCCAGCGGGGCGTATTCGAGGTTGGTCAGGCCCGACTCGGAGGGCAGGAACAGGTTCCACAGTCCCTGCTGTTTGGCCTTGCGTTTGAGTTCCTCGATGACCGGCGGCACGGTGTGGTCGTTCGGGCCGGCCTCGTGACGGTATTTGTCGTATGCGGCCTCGGCCGGGAAGACGTTCTCGATCATGAAGTCGGACAGTCGCTTGTGGTAGTCGCTGGCTTTGGCCGACATCGCGAAGTCCATGACCGTCACGATAGGACACGTGTGGTAGCGCGTTCTTTCAGGTCGCCAGCGCGCGAGATATAAACGGTTGCGAGTGGCGGCGGCGTGTCGTCGCAGACGTTTATGTGTCGCGATACCCGTCGAGCACGATGTACGTCATGACCGAATCCCGCCCCCCGTTCCCGCCGTTCACCCGCGAAACGGCGATGCAGAAGGTCCAGGCAGCCGAGGACGCGTGGAACACCCGCGATCCCGAACGGGTCAGCCTCGCCTACACGCCCGACTCCCAGTGGCGGAACCGCGGCGAACACGTCGTGGGCCGGGACGCGATCGTCGCGTTCCTGACCCGCAAGTGGGAGCGCGAACTCGACTATTCGCTGCGCAAGAGCCTGTGGGATTTCCACGACAACCGAATCGCCGTGCGGTTCCAGTACGAGTGCCACGATCACGGCGGCCAGTGGTACCGCAGCTACGGCAACGAGCTGTGGGAATTCAGCCCGTCGGGGTTAATGGCGCGCCGCGAAGCCAGCATCAACGACGTGCCGATCGACGAGTCCGAGCGCCGGTACTTCGGCCCCCGCCCCGCATCCGAGCACGGGCAAGATATCGCGCTCTGGTAGCGGCGGTTAGGGTGTCTGCGGCAAGCCAAAGACATAAGGAAGTGGATGTAGGCGCCATGACAGATGCGCAGACGACGGTGGGGGTGGTCGCCGAGTCCGGGACCGACGAGCGGCGCGTCGCGTTGGTCCCCAAGGCGGTCGCGTCGCTGGTCGACAGCGGTGTGGCGGTGGTGGTCGAGGCGGGCGCGGGCGAGGGCGCGCTGCTTCCCGACGAGCTCTACACGCAAGCGGGGGCCAGCATCGGCGACGCCTGGGCCGCCGACGTGGTCGTCAAGGTGGCACCGCCGACGGCGGACGAGGTCGGCAGGCTGCGCAGCGGGCAGACGCTGATCGGCTTCCTGGCTCCCCGGAATGCCGACAATTCGATCGGCGCGCTCAAGCAAGCCGGTGTGCAGGCGTTCGCGTTGGAGGCCATCCCGCGGATCTCGCGCGCGCAGGTGATGGACGCGCTGTCGTCGCAGGCCAACGTGGCCGGCTACAAGGCCGTGCTGCTGGCGGCCTCCGAGTCGACCCGGTTTTTCCCGATGCTGACGACGGCGGCGGGCACCGTGAAGCCGGCCTCCGTGCTGGTGCTCGGCGTCGGGGTCGCGGGGCTGCAGGCGCTCGCGACGGCCAAGCGGCTGGGCGCGCGCACCACCGGCTACGACGTGCGTCCCGAGGTGGCCGACCAGGTGCGCTCGGTGGGCGCGCAGTGGCTGGACGTGGGTATCGAGGCGGCCGGCGCGGGTGGGTACGCCCGCGAGCTCACCGAGGACGAACGGGCCCAGCAGCAGCAGGCGCTGGAGAAGGCGATCGCCGGTTTCGACGTGGTGATCACCACGGCGCTCGTCCCGGGCCGGCCCGCGCCGCGCCTGGTGACCGCCGCGGCGGTGGAGGCGATGAAGCCGGGCAGCGTGGTGGTCGACCTGGCCGGGGAGACCGGCGGCAACTGCGAGCTCACCGAGCCCGGCAAGACGGTGGTCAAGCACGACGTCACCATCGCCTCGCCGCTGAACCTGCCCGCGACCATGCCCGAGCACGCCAGCGAGCTCTACAGCAAGAACATCACCGCGCTGCTGGACCTGCTGCTCACCGACGGCAAGCTGGCACCCGACTTTGACGACGAAGTGATCGCGGAGTCGTGCGTGACCCGCGATCGGAAGGACGCGTAGATGTACGACGAACTGCTGGCCAACCTGGCGATCCTGGTGCTGTCCGGATTTGTGGGGTTCGCGGTCATCTCCAAGGTGCCCAACACCCTGCACACGCCGCTGATGTCGGGCACCAACGCCATTCACGGCATCGTGGTGCTGGGCGCGCTGGTGGTCTTCGGGGAAGTCGAGCACCCGTCGCTCGCCGTCCAGATCATCCTGTTCGTCGCGGTGGTGTTCGGCACGCTGAACGTCATCGGCGGCTTCATTGTCACCGACCGGATGCTGGGCATGTTCAAGGGTAAAAAGCGCGCCCCGGCAAAGGTCGAGGAGCCGGCGGCGAAATGAACTACCTCGTCACCGTTCTCTACATCATCTCGTTTGCGCTCTTCATCTACGGCCTGATGGGCCTCACCGGCCCGAAGACGGCGGTGCGGGGCAATCTGATCGCCGCGGTGGGCATGGCCATCGCGGTCGCCGCGACCCTGATCAAGATCCGGCACACCGAGTCGTGGGTGCTCATCATCGCCGGCCTCGTCGTGGGCGTCGCGCTCGGCGTGCCGCCGGCCCGGCTGACGAAGATGACCGCCATGCCGCAGCTGGTGGCGTTCTTCAACGGCGTCGGGGGCGGCACGGTCGCGCTGATCGCGCTCGCGGAATTCATTGAGACAAGCGGCTTTTCGGCCTTTCAGCATGGCGAGTCGCCGACCGTGCACATCGTGGTGGCGTCGTTGTTCGCCGCGATCATCGGGTCGATCTCGTTTTGGGGGTCGATCATCGCGTTCGGCAAGCTGCAGGAGATCATCTCGGGATCGCCGATCGGCTTCGGGAAGGCCCAGCAGCCGATCAACCTGCTGCTGCTGGCCGGCGCGGTCGCCACCGCGGTGGTCATCGGCCTGGGCGCGCATCCCGGCACCGGTGGGGTGCCGCTGTGGTGGATGATCGGCCTGCTGGCGGCCGCCGGTGTGCTCGGCCTGATGGTGGTGCTGCCCATCGGCGGCGCCGACATGCCCGTGGTCATCTCCCTGCTCAACGCGATGACCGGGCTATCGGCCGCCGCGGCCGGCCTGGCGCTGAACAACACCGCGATGATCGTGGCGGGCATGATCGTCGGCGCCTCCGGCTCGATCCTGACCAACCTGATGGCCAAGGCGATGAACCGCTCGATCCCGGCAATCGTCGCCGGCGGGTTCGGCGGCGGCGGCGTGGCGCCCAGCGGCGGCCCGGATGCTCAAGGCGGCGGTAAGCATGTCAGGTCCACCTCGGCCGCCGACGCCGCGATCCAGATGGCCTACGCGAACCAGGTGATCGTGGTTCCGGGGTACGGCCTGGCCGTCGCGCAGGCCCAGCACGCGGTCAAGGACATGGCGTCGCTGCTGGAGGACAAGGGCGTGCCGGTGAAGTACGCCATCCACCCGGTCGCCGGCCGCATGCCCGGGCACATGAACGTGCTGTTGGCCGAGGCCGAGGTCGACTACGACGCGATGAAAGACATGGACGACATCAACGACGAGTTCGCGCGCACCGATGTCGCGATCGTCATCGGCGCCAACGACGTCACCAACCCGGCGGCCCGCAACGAAACGTCCAGCCCGATCTACGGCATGCCGATCCTCAACGTGGACAAGGCGAAATCGGTGATCGTGCTCAAGCGGTCGATGAATTCGGGGTTCGCGGGCATCGACAACCCGCTGTTCTACGCCGACGGCACGACGATGTTGTTCGGGGACGCGAAGAAGTCGGTGACCGAGGTCGCCGAGGAACTCAAGGCGTTGTAGCGGTGACCGCAAGCGCAGCGGAGCTGGGCGCTGCGGGTCACCGCCAAACGGTTAGGCCGACGTGTGATCAGACGGGTGGGTAGGCCGGCGGCGGGTACCCGTTGCCGTCGACGACGCCGCGCAGACCCCACGGCACGTACTTGAAGAAGAACTCGATCTCGTCGCTCATGTCATAGTCCGGACTCGGATCCATGTCCCCACCTCTCGACTCGCGACCAGTTCGACACACCATCGTAGTCGCAGCGGCGCCGGTGCGACAGGCGGCGGTGGCCTTAAACTGTCCAACCAGTTGATTGGTACTTTGCCTTATACCGGGCCCGACCGCGGTCCACGGCAGTGACGATAGAGAGTACGGATGCCATCCGAGAACGGGCTGACCCGCCGCGAAGAGTTGCTGGCTGTTGCCACCAAGCTGTTCGCCGCGCGCGGCTATCACGGGACCAGGATGGACGACGTCGCCGACGTGATCGGGCTGAACAAGGCGACCGTCTACCACTACTACGCCAGCAAGTCGCTGATCCTGTTCGACATCTACCGGCAGGCGGCAGAGGGCACCCTGGCAGCGGTGCACGACGATCCGTCGTGGACCGCCCGCGAGGCGCTCTACCAGTACACCGTCCGCCTGCTCACCGGGATCGCGGCCAACCCGGAGCGGGCCGCCGTCTACTTCCAGGAGCAGCCCTACATCACCGAATGGTTCACCAGCGAGCAGGTCGCCGAGGTCCGCGAAAAGGAGGCCCAGGTCTACGAGCACGTGCACGGGCTCATCGACCGCGGCATCGCCAGCGGGGAGTTCTTCGAGTGCGACTCGCACGTGGTGGCCCTGGGGTACATCGGGATGACGCTGGGCAGCTACCGCTGGCTGCGGCCCAGCGGGCGGCGCACCGCGAAGGAGATCGCCGCGGAGTTCAGCACCGCGCTGTTGCGCGGGCTGATCCGCGACGAATCGATCCGCAACAGTTGCCCGCTCGGACCGTAGTCCGGCGACGCGTCAGAAGTTCGGCGGCGGGATGAGGTGCAGCACGTTGCCGGCCGCGCCGCTGAGCACCGACAGCAGCGTGGTGCTCGACTGGCCGAAGGAGATATTCAGGCCCGGATTGATCGACGGAACCCACGGGTAGGTGTCCGGGAAGTACGACGGGGAAAGCAGCCCCGCTTCCACCCCGATTTCGACCGCGGCGCCGTAGGGACCCTGCACCGCGCCCAGGGCGAGGTCGGGGATGACCGTGAACGGATTCGGTAGGTCGAACAGTCCGGCCGGCGTCGGAATGTTCGCGTAGTTGGCGCCGGGTCCGTAGTCGCCGTAGCCCAGGTCGACAAGCACCCGGAGGTCCGGCTGGAAGATGTCGGCGATCGGCGGACCGGCGTAGGGGATGGCGCGGATCGGCTCCAGCAGCGGCAGGTTCTGGGTCATGAGCATGTAATAGTCGGTATTTCCGCCGTTCGTCGGCAACGGAACGGCGGTGCCCACCTGAGTGGCAGTCAAGAGGGGGTACTGGTTGTGGACGAAGAAGTAGCCCATGAACGCATTGAGGTCTGAGACGAGATTCAGCGGGTATTGCGGGGCGTCGGCGATGCCGTCGTATTGGTATGTGTAAACGCTGGTATGCCACGGGGATTGCGGCGTCGCGCCGTTGAACGACACGTCCAGGAACGGGATGTAGAAACCAGGGAAGCGCTCGAGGAGGCCGCCGACGGGGTTGTTGGGATCGCCGATCAGCACGAAAGACAACTGGTTGGCAGGGATGGTTGAGCCGGCCGCCAAAAGCGCATTGATCTCGTTGGTGGCGATGGTGGCGCTTTGCGAGTAGCCGAATACCACGGCGCTGTTGTTCACGTTGCCGAGCGTCGAGGTGATCGCGTTGTGCAGCAGCGTGACGCCCCTGGCGACGGACTGACCGAACGTCAGATTGCCGAGCCCCGGCGTCACCGGCCAGAACTGCTCGGGCGTGAACACGCCCTGGACGATCGCGGAGCCGAAAACCGGCTTGATGTAGGAGTTGTAGACGCTGTTCACGTAGAAGGGGTCCGGCTGGGGATTGTTGGTGCCGCCCATGATCAGCGCGTACAGCGGGTCCCCGGCGGGCGAACTGACCAGCGAGGTCAGCACGCTGGGGCCCGTCGATGCGCCGCCGGTGACTCCCGCCGGACCGAGCAGCGCCCGCAGCGGCGCGGTGAGCTCGTTGGAGATGCCCGCGACCAGCGCCGCGTTGGCGGCCTCGGCTTGGGCGTAGGTGCTCGCCGCGGCCGTCAGCGCCCGGGTGAATTCGGTGTGGAAAGTGGCGGCTTGGGAAAGGGTCGCTTGGTATTGCTGGCCGTAGGCGCCGAAGAGATTCGCGACGGCCGCCGACACCTCGTCCTCGGCCGCCGCGACCAAACCGGTTGTCTGTCCCGCCGCGCCGGCCCGGGCGGCGTTGATCGTCGACCCGATGTTTTGTACGTCGGCGGCCGCCGAGGCCAGCGTCTCAGGGGTGCTGATCAACTGCGACATCTCCCCGTCCTTCCCCACAGACTGGGACCCCGACCGGTCACACGGGATTTACCCTTACCCGCGACCGTGGGTATTAGGTACTGACCGAGACTAGAGCCGTCCCGCCAGGAAATCTGGCGTTTTGCTCAAGTTTGCTCGGGCTACGCTTGCGCGTTTCTCAAATGCCTGCCGAGGAAAGCGAGCTGGTCTTCCACCACGCGCTCGAACGCGTCGTCGACATAGATCGCAAAGTGGCCCTCGGGGTACATCCTGACCTCGCCGCGCGGAGCCTTGGCCGCGTAGCGCAGGGTGGGGACCGGCGGAGCCACCGAGTCGGCTTCGCAGACGCAGAACAGGATGGGGCAGCCGACCTTCGCGGCGGCGCGCCCCGGCCGGTAGGTGATGACCTTCAGCGCCAACCGCGCGGCGACCTCGTTCGGCACCGTTTCGCCCTCGGGGACCAGCCGCAGGTAGCCGGGGTACGCGTCGGGGGCGTTCATCAACGCGACCTCACCCGGCTTGCCCGCCGCGGCCACCATCACCGGCGCCCGACCGAACCCGGCCGCGATGAGGTCGCGCGCCGCCCGGGCGCCGATACGCGCGAAGATCATCGGGTTGAGCGTGCGCGCGGACGCCACACCGTCGGTGAACGGGCACTGCGCCACGACGGCCTTGATGCCGGGCACCCGGGCCGCCGTCGCGATGACGTGGCCGCCGCCAAACGAGGTGCCCCACAAGCCGATTCGTTCGCGATCGATGCCCTCCAGGGTGCGCCCGTAAGCGACCGCGGCCGCCCAGTCCGCGAGCTGCATCTTGATGTCGAGCAGTTGGCGCGGGCGGCCCCCGCTGTCGCCGAAGTTGCGGTAGTCGAACACCAGGCAGGCGTAGCCGGCGGCGCTGAATCGCTCGGCGTAGGCATCCAGTCGCATGGTGCGCACGCCGGCCAGGCCGTGCGCCATCACCAGCAGCGGCGGCGGAGCACCGCCCGCGGGCCGGTACAGCCACGCACTGATCCGGTCGTCGCCGGATGCGAATTGGATGTCCTCGCGCTGTGCCACAGCTTTGCAATTCTGCCCGCTGCCCCGTCGGGCGCGGTAGGCGCCTGAGAAATAGTGGACTACTGTCTAGAAACGTTTCGAGCGTTCGAGGGACGGAGACTCTGATGGCGATCCGCGTCGCGCACGTCGGCACCGGAAATGTCGGAGGCCTGGCCTTAGCCGAACTGATCACCAACCCGCAGTTCGAGCTCACCGGCGTGTGCGTCTCCACCCCGGAGAAGGTGGGCAAGGACGCCGGCGAACTGTGCGGCGTCGGCCTGGACGCCGCGACCGTGACGGGCGTCGCCGCCGTCGGAGACCTCGACGCGATTCTGGCCACCAAGCCCGAGTGTGTCGTCTACTGCGCGATGGGCGACACCCGCCTGCCCGACGCGATGGCGGATGTCATGCGCATCCTGGCCGCCGGGATCAACGTCGTCGGATCGTCGCCGGGGTTGCTGCAATACCCATGGGGTGTGATGCCCGATAAGTACATCGCTCGCGTCGAAGACGCGGCGCGGCAAGGAAATTCGAGCGTCTTCATCACCGGCGTCGATCCCGGGTTCATCAACGACCTCATCCCGTTCGCGTTGGCCGGCACCTGTCAGAGCATCGAGCAGGTGCGCTGCATGGAGATCGCCGACTACGCCACCTACGACGGCGCCGAGGTCATGTACTACATGGGATTCGGCAGGCCGCTGGACGAGGTGCCGATGCTGCTGCAGCCCGGAGTGCTCAGCATCGCCTGGGGGACGGCGATCCGTCAGCTCGCGGCCGGCCTCGGCATCGAGATCGACGAGATCACCGACTCGTGCCAGCGCGAACCGGCGCCCGAGGACTTCGAGATTGCGGTCGGGCCCGTGGCCAAGGGCACCATGGCCGCGCTCCAGTTCGAGATCCGCGGCATGTCCGGCGGCCGCCCGGCCATCGTCGTCGAGCACATCACCCGGTTGCGCCCCGACCTGCGGCCCGACTGGGCGCAACCGGCTTCCGGGGGCGGCTCCTATCGGGTCGAAATCACCGGGGAGCCGTCTTACGCCGTGGACGTCGTCCCGAGCAGCCGCAAGGGCGACCACAACCACGCCGCGATCGTCGGCGCGGCCGGGCGCATCGTCAACGCCATCCCGTCGGTGATCGCGGCCCCGCCCGGCATCCGGACCACGCTCGACCTTCCGCTGGTCACCGGCAAAGGTCTCTACACACCGAACAACCTGCTAGTCACGTAATCGAAAGGAGTCCCGGTGGGACGGGTAGACGGCAAAGTTGCGCTCATCAGCGGTGGCGCCCGGGGGATGGGCGCCTCGCACGCCCGGATGCTCGTGGACGAGGGCGCCAAGGTGGTGATCGGCGACATCCTCGATGACGAGGGCAAGGCGCTGGCCGACGAACTCGGCGAGGCCGCGCGCTACGTGCACCTCGACGTCACCCAGCCCGACCAGTGGGACGCCGCGGTGGCCACGGCGATCGGCGAATTCGGCAAGCTCAACGTGTTGGTCAACAACGCCGGCATCGTGGCGCTGGGGCAGCTGAGGAACTTCGATCTGGGCAAGTGGCAGAAGGTGATCGACGTCAACCTGACCGGCACCTTCCTGGGCATGCGGGTGGCCGTCGATCCGATGACCGAGGCCGGGGGCGGCTCGATCATCAACGTGTCGTCGATCGAGGGGCTACGCGGCGCGCCCGCGGTGCACCCGTATGTCGCCTCGAAATGGGCGGTGCGCGGCCTGGCCAAGTCGGCGGCGCTGGAACTCGCGCCGTTCAACATCCGGGTCAACTCGATACACCCCGGCTTCATCCGCACCCCGATGACCGAGAAGCTGCCCGAGGACATGGTCACCGTGCCGTTGGGCCGCCCGGGTGAGTCGCGGGAAGTCTCGACGTTCGTGCTGTTCCTGGCCAGCGACGAGTCGTCCTACACGACCGGCAGCGAATTCGTCATGGATGGCGGACTCGTCACCGACGTGCCGCACAAGCAGTTCTGAACCTTCCCCGACCCGTCCCCTATTGGACGTGTGTTTAGGCCCTGCGATCGCGGGGAATTACGCATTGACCTGCGGGGAGCCCTCGGGCCGGATGAAGGGATCAGCTCATGTCAGTGTCAACCCTTGCCGGTCGCAGACCCCAGGGTACGGGTGTGCGGGGCGTGGTCCGCAGCGCGGAGGCGGATGACCCGGCCCGGTGGGTGTCGAGGGCCTTGTGCACCGCCACCGATGGCGACGGCCTCTTCGTCGCGGGCGCCGCGCAGCGCAAGGCCGCGGCGTTTTGCCGGCACTGCCCGGTCATGCGGCAGTGTGCGGCGGAAGCGTTGGACAACAACGTGGAATTCGGGGTGTGGGGCGGCATGACGGAGCGGCAGCGGCGAGCCCTCCTCCAGCGGCACCCGGAGGTGGCGTCGTGGTCGAACTTCCTGAGCAAAGTGGAATCGGATGAATTGCGCCGCATGCTCCGGGTCGGGGGACGTCCGGCCGTGGCGTCGGGCGCGGAAGAGATGTCGCTCTACTGGCTCTAGCGCCGCGGTGCTATAACCGCGAGCATGCCGGGCAGCCTCGGAGACCTCAAAGGGATCGTCGGTTCCACGCACGTCAGCACCGATGCCGACGTGCTGGCCGGCCGCAGCGTCGACTACACCGGCCGCTATCGCGGGCGGGCCAGCGCGCTGGTGCGCCCGGGCTCCGCCGAGGAACTCGCCGCGGTGCTGCGGGTGTGCCGCGACGCCGGGGCGCACGTGACGGTGCAGGGCGGCCGCACCTCGCTGGTGGCCGGCACCGTCCCCGAGCACGACGACGTGCTGCTGTCCACCGAACGGCTCTGCGCCGTCGGCGAGGTCGACACCGTCGAACGCCGAGTCGAGGCCGGCGCCGGCGCGGCGCTGGCGGCCGTTCAAAGTGCCGCCACCGCAGCGGGTTTGGTGTTCGGCGTGGACCTGGCCGCCCGCGACACGGCGACCGTCGGCGGCATGGCCTCGACGAACGCCGGCGGCCTGCGGACGGTCCGCTACGGCAACATGGGGGAGCAGGTCGTCGGCTTGCAGGTGGCGCTGCCCGACGGTTCGCTGATGCGCCGCCACAGCCGGGTGCGCAGCGACAACACCGGCTACGACCTGCCGGCGCTGTTCGTCGGCGCCGAGGGCACCCTCGGTGTGATCACCGCGCTGGAACTGCGGTTGCACCCGACGCCGTCGCATCGGGTGACGGCGGTCTGCGGGTTCGCCGACCTCGAGGCGCTGGTCGAGGCCGGCCGCTCCTTTCGGGACGTCGACGGGATCGCGGCGCTGGAGCTGATCGACGGCCGGGCCGCGGGGCTGACCGCCGAACATCTCGGGGTCGGCGCACCGGCTGCCGGCGACTGGCTGCTGTTGGTGGAACTGGCCGCCGACCACGACCAAACCGACCGCCTCGCCGACCTGCTGGACGGCGTGCGGCTATGCGGCGAACCCGCCGTCGGCGTCGATGCCGCCGCGCAGCAACGGTTGTGGCGAGTCAGGGAAGCCCTCGCCGACGTGCTCGGTGTGTACGGGCCGCCGCTGAAGTTCGACGTGTCGTTGCCGTTGTCGTCGGTAGCCGAATTCGCAACGCGGGCAGCCGATTTGATCGCCACACGCGCCCCCGAGGCGTTGCCCGTGCTGTTCGGCCACGTCGGAGAGGGCAACCTGCACCTCAACGTGCTGCGCTGCCCGGCCGAGCGCGAGCGGGATCTGTACGAGCCGATGATGGACCTCATCGCGCGGTGCGGGGGCAACGTGAGTTCCGAGCACGGCGTCGGCACCCGCAAGCGCCCCTACCTGGGCATGTCGCGGGAGCCCGCCGACATCGCCGCGATGCGGGCGGTCAAGGCCGCCCTGGACCCGACCGGCTATCTCAACGCCGCGGTGCTGTTCGACTGATCGTGGTTGTGCCGTCTGACATACGCTGGGATTCATGGCATCCGGAATCTTCGACACGCCCATTGTCGGGATCGTCAACAACTTATTCGGCGGACTGATCGACGCGCCCATCGTCGGGCCACTGGTACGACGCGGGATGATCAAGATTCGCTACGTCGGCAGGCGTTCGGGTAAGACGATCCAGACCCCGGTCGGTTACCGCCGCTCCGGTGACGGCATCGTCATCAACGTCATGTCGCCCGATAGCAAGACATGGTGGCGAAACTTCCTCGGCGCGGGCGGGCCGATCACGCTGCTCAACTTCGACGGCGCCGACCGCACCGGACACGCGATCGCCGCCCGCGACGAGAAGGGCCGGGTCAAGGTCGCGGTGCGGCTCGACTGATCAGCTCGTGCGCGAGGGTGCGCAGTTGTACGCGTAATACGGCGTGTCGCCGTACAAACGCGCGCGCTCGCGGGAATGTGATCAGGGGCTGCCCTTGATCCCGACCGCGTGGCGCAACTGCTCCAGGAACTGGTCGGCGTCGTCGCTGCGGACGATGTAGTGCGAGATCGCAATCCTGATGACCGTCGCCGCCTTCACCGCGGCATTGGGTCCGGAGAGGTGACGTTGCAGGCCGGCGCGCATCTCCGGGATGACGCGGCCGAACTGCGCCACGGTGTGCTCGGGTTCGACGTCGACCATGCGCACACCCGAGTACGAATGCTGGAACTCGACGATGAATCGCAGCACGGCGTCGAGCTTGTCGACCCCCTTCAGTCCGGCGGTGGCCCTCACCAAGCCGCTCTCGAAGGCCTGCCGTTCGTATTGCGAAAAGGCCGACAGCAGTTCCTCTTTGGACGCGAACCAACGGTAGAGCGTGGGGCGCGACACCCCCGCCTGGGCCGCCACTTCGGACAGGCTGAGTTTGGTCTGGCCGTTGCGGCCGAGTACTTCGGCGGTGGCGTCGAGGATGCGCTGACGCGTCGAGGTATCGATCTCTGCCGCTTGGGCCGGTTGGCTCATAAAAGAAACTTTACGAAGTATCGCCTAGGTGTCACGGCTTTTCTTTTCCCGGGCAGGTCGCGCGCGCACCAGCACCGACTGCTGGATGGCGCCGACGGCGCCGCGCTCGTCGAACAGGGTGCCGACCGTGGTCCCGATCCCGTCCGGCCCGTAGCTCGTTTCCGCGCGAATGCCGATCCACTCGCCGTCGGGGATCCGGAACACGTGCACGGCGAGGTCGGTGTTGAGAAACGTCCACTTGGTGATGTCCAGCTTGCTGCCGATGCCGTTGGCGCAGTCGGCCACCGCGAACAGCCGCTCCAGCGGCGTCATGGTCTCGCCGTTGACGAGGTCCACGGTCGGGTTGATCCAGGATTCGCCCGGACCCTCACTCAGCGGTTCGGTGAGCCAGAGCCACTCCAGGCTGTGCACGTAATTGCGGTCCCAGTCCCGCGCCTTGAGGTTGCGGTTGCGGGCCTCGGTCCGCGGTCGCGGCAGCGGGGCCGCCGCGTGGGCAATCGCCTGGGTGTCCTGCCGCTGCAAGCGCCATCCGGTGGCGCGGGCCACGGGCCGGGGTTCACCGTCGGGACCCGGGGCGAGCATCTCGGCGCCGACCAGTTCGATCTGCTTGCCACCGCGCTGCACTTGAGAGCTCACCCACAGATCACCCTCCGCCGGCACCCCGCCCAGCAGGTCGATCACGACCCGCGACAGCCGGGTGTCGTCACGCTGGTCGCACCGTTCCAGCGCCCGGACCAGCAGCGCCGACACCGGCCCGCCGTGCTGGATCGCCGCCGACCAGGTGCCGCGCGCCAGGTCGGTCGCCCGGAACTTCTCGCCCGGCGCCCCGGCGTCGTCGATCAGCTCGTAGTAGGAATCCGTCACTCGTCCACCTCTCGGGGTGTCAGGGTAGGCCCGCGCCGGGCGTCTCGACCGTCACTGCGTCCAGCCGGGACAGCTTGGTGCCGATCAGGCGCCGGGGATACGCGTCGGTGCTGGACAGCAAGAACAGCGTGCGGCGCGAGGGGCCGCCCAGCGCACACGCGATGGCGACCCGCTCCCCCATGTCGATGCGGTCGGTCACCACTCCGCCTTCGGTGATCCGCTCGAACTGGTGGGCCAGCGTCATCGACGCCCACACCCCGCCCTCGGCGTCGAGCGCGATCCCGTCGGGCGGCCCGTCGAGGCCGTCGGCGAAGACCCGGCGGTCACCCAGCCCACCGTTCGCGTCGATGGTGAACGCGGTCAGCCGGCGGGCGGTCGATTCGGCGACGATCAACGTCTTTCGGTCGGGGGTGATCACCATGCCGTTGGGAAAGTCCAGGTCTTCGGCGACGACGGTGGCGGTGTCGTCGGGATCGAGGCGGATGATCGCGCCGCCGGAGAAGGCCTGACATCCGATGTAGGCCCGCCCGGCGTCGTCGACGACCATGTCACCCAGGTTGGCCGGCGTCAGAGGCGCGAGATCGGCGATGGGGAGGACCGTCTCGCCGTCGTAGCGCAGCACCTGCCGGTCTTCGGTCGAGGCGATCAGCAGTGACCCGTCGGGGCGGAACCCCAGGCCGGACGGAGAGCGCCCGGGCAGGGGCAGCGTGGTCAGCGAGCCGCGCATGTCCGCGGTGTGGACGGCCTCGCCGAGCATGTCGGAGAACCACAGCAGTCCCTCGAACCAGCGCGGGCCCTCACCGAAGCAGAAGCCGTTGGCCAGGGGTTCGGGGATCATCCGACCGCCCCCTTCGACAACCGCTCCGCATTACAAAACACCGCAGAAGTGTCATGCAGGACGTGTGCCGGTGTCAATCTCGCCCAGTTCGCGCCGCACGGCCTCGTGATAGGCGTCGATGCGCGCGGGGTTGGCCTGCTGGAATAGCTGATCGGGCAGCGGGGCGTGCTTGTATGCCTCGATCGTCATGGTGCGGGCGAACAGGGTGATGTCGCGGCCCGGCCTGGTGAACCGGTAGGTGACGGTGATCCGGCCCTCCAGGCCGCCCTTCCCGTCGCGGTCGTGGCCGAGGCGGCCGACCGAATTGAACACGAACAGCGAGGGCCGGTCGGCGATGGCAAGCTGCCAGCTGAAGATCCGCGCGCCGTCCGGCCCCGCCTCCTCCCAGGTGTCGCCGACCTTGAGCGGCAGCTCCGGCAGCTTGCCGACGTGCGCGCTGCCAGGGTAGGTCTTCGTCCAATTCACCGGATTGGTGACAAAGTCGTACACCGCCTCGGCGGGATGGGCAAAGGCGGTCTCCGAGGTGCTCGTCACGATGCCCAATTGCGTTGCCTCCCTGAGTCCGTTAGCCAAGCTTTACAAATCTTACTCAAAGTGTCACGCTGAGCCGTGAGCTGCTAGCCCGAGAGATGGAGCGGACTTGACCAAAGCTTCCGAGGAATCCCAGCAGACCGAGTGGACGGTGCAGGGCCTGCTGGATCTCTTTGACGTGCGGCCCGACGGGCAAGATCGGTTCACCGGAGAGACCGGCATCGCCGCCGGCGACGAACGGCAGGTGGTCGAGGGCACCCAGGTGCTCGCCCAGGCGATCGTCGCAGTGGCCAAACGATTCCCGGACAAGTCGGTGCGCTCGGCGCACGCGGTGTTCTCCCGCGCCGTCACCGTCGGGCCGCCGATCGAGTTCGTCCTCGACGTGGTGGCCGAGGGCCGGTCCACCGCGACCGCCGTGGTGGCCGTGCACCAGAACGGTCGGCGCTGCCTGAGCATCACCGTGCTGGCCGACGTTCCGACGGCCGACGTCATCCGTCACCAGCTGCTGCGTCCCGATGTGGCCGGGCCGGCGGAGGCGAACCCCTCGCCGATGCCGATGGTCGGACGCGAACTGCGCCTGGTCGACGTCGTCGACGTCAACAGCCCCGACGAGGTCGGGCCGCCGGAGTTGTACGCCTGGCTGCACTACGAACCCATTCCCACCCGGGACGACCTGGCCAAGGCGCTGCTGGCGTACTTCACCGGCCACCTTGGCATTTCGACCACCATGCGCGCGCATCCGGGCATCGGGACCGCCCAGGCGCACCTGACCGTGTCCACCGCGCCGATGAGCATCTCCGTCGCTTTCCACGAACCGGTGCGCTGGGAGGGGTGGCTGCTCTACACCCACGAGAGCACCCAGGTCGGCGCGGGAATGTCGTACGTGCGGGGCACCGTGCACTCCGAGGACGGCGAGCTGCTGTGCTCGTTTGCCCAGGAGGCGCTGATCCGTCCGCTGCGCACCAGCGACACCGCGATCGATTCCCGCGCGCGGTTCTAGCGTCGGGTCACCCTCATGCGCTTCACCATCACCCACCCGATGCACAGCCATCCGTACAACCCGGAGTTGGTGAGCGGCAACGGCATCGCCACGGTGGCGGCGGCCACCGAGGCGGCCGGGATTCACGGGTTCGGCTTCACCGATCACCCGGCGCCGTCGCAACGGTGGCTGGAGGCCGGCGGGCACGACGCGCTGGATCCCTTTGTCGCGTTGGGATATGCGGCGGCGAGGACGACGACGCTGCGCTTGATCCCCAACATCGTGGTGCTGCCGTATCGAAACCCGTTCGTGGTGGCCAAGTCCGGGGCTTCGTTGGACCTGCTTTCGGGCGGCCGCTTCACGCTCGCGGTCGGGGTGGGCTACCTCAAGCGTGAATTCGCGGCGCTGGGCGTGAATTACGACGAGCGCGCGGCGCTGTTCGACGAAGCGCTGCAGGTGATCCGCGCGATCTGGACCGGTGACGACATCACCTTCGAGGGCAAGCATTTCACCGCCCGGGGTATCACGGCGCACCCACGGCCGGCCAGCTGCCCGCCGATCTGGATCGGCGGCAACACCACGACCGCGCGCCAGCGCGTCGCCGAGCACGGCGACGGCTGGTGCCCTTTTCCCGCCCCGCCGCAGCTGGCCCAGACCGCGGGCACCGCGGTGATCGACTCGGTGCAGCGGCTCACCGAAGGCATCGACGATTTGCGGCGGCGCTGCGACGCGGCGGGCCGCGACTGGTCCGCGATCGACGTCACCTTCACCAACTTCGAAGGCGGCAGCCCCGCGTCCGATGAGTTCAACGCCGATGCGTACCTCGATGGATTGGAAAAGCTTGCGGCAGTGGGCGTGACGTGGGTGAGCGTCGGTCTGCCCGGCGACAGCGTGGCGCACGCGCTCGACACCCTGGACCGGTTCCGCACCCTAGTCATCGATGCGATGTAAATGGACTTCTCGCACGTCGAACTCTGCCCGCAGGACCAGGACTTTCTTGACGAGACCCGGGCCCTCATCGCCAAGCACGTCACCGACGAGGTGCTCGCGCGCCAGCTTGAATTCGGCGAAAACTTCGACGAGCAGGTGCATTTGGCGCTTGGCGAGGCCGGCTATCTGGCGTCGGATTGGAAGGCGGAGGCCGACGGCGGGTTCAGCCCGGTTCGGCGGCGCATTTTTCAGCTCGAGATCGCCCGGGCCCACACGCCGTGGTACCACTGGGGCACGACGTCCGTCGTCGCGCGGCTGGTGCAGCAGTTCGGCGCGCCAGAACTGACCGACAAGGTCCTGCCTGGCGTGCTGTCCGGCGAGATCCGGCTGTGCCTGGGGTACACCGAGCCGGAGGGGGGCTCGGACGTCGCGACCTGCAAGACCCGGGCGGTACGGGAGGCGGATGGATCTGGCTGGATTATCAACGGCTCCAAGATGTTCACCTCGAACGCGCAGAACGCCCGGTACGTCTTTTTGCTCACCAACACCGACCCGCAGCGCCCGAAACACAAGAACCTGACCATGTTTCTGGTCCCCCTGGATTCCCCGGGCATCGAGATCCAGCCCATCCGCACCCTGGACGGCGACCGCACCAACATCGTGTACTACAGCGACGTGCGCATCGACGACCTCCACCGCATCGGCGAGGTGAACGGCGGCTGGACGGTCATGCGCGCGGCGCTGGACTCCGAGCACGGCATCACCGACCCCGAAGACCATGGCCTGCAATACGTTGCGGCGATGGCGGGCCACGGCGACATCATGGCCGAAGTGGTCGACACCGTCGCGGCGCTCGTTTCGGACGTGGACGACGAGTCGGTGAAATACCGGCTCGGGCGCGCCGTCGCGCGGATGGAGGCGGCGCTGTCCACGCCGGGGATGTTCGGGCGGGTGGCGATCGCGCAGACGATGCGCGACATCGCCCCGGACCTGATGGACATCCTGGGGGTGGCGTCGACGCTGCCCGCCGGCACCCAGGGGGCCGCGAGCGACGGTGCGGCAGAACACCTTTACCGCCTGACGTTACCGCTCGGGATCTACGGCGGAACCCTCGAGGTGTTCCGCAACATGATCGCCCAGCACGCGCTGGGCCTCGGGCGCCCTCGTTACGGCTAACTTCCCGCGCAAGTGCACCTACCGGCGGCGTTACTCGGGAAATGCGTCGCCAGTTGCACTTTGGTGGATTAAGTGAGCGGTAGCTCGGCGACGACGTCGGCCCGTGCCGAGTCGAAGCTCAGGAACCCCTTGATGGGCAGGCTTTCCGGGAGTGGGTCTTCGTAACTCCACGCAACGTCCTCGATGGGGCCCACCGACCAGTAGGTGGCAAAGCCCTTGTAGTTGCAGTAGCTCGCTGTCTCCGATCGCCGCAGCAGGTCGGTGCGCACGTGTTGTGGGTTTACGTAGAGGCGAGCTTCCAGAGCGGTCTCGAACAGGATCAGCGTGTCGTCGGTGTCCACCAGCATGGTGTCGCCCACCGAGACGCGCAGGTGTCGCCGCGTCGGGCGGCAGTCGACGCGGTGATAGGGGTTCGGCGGGTAGTGCACGAGTTCGCGGCCTTCCTCCAGCCAGGTGTCGACGGCGTCCCATGGCACGTGGACGAAGCCCGGGGCCTCCGGTTCCGGCTCCGTGGGGAGGCCGCCGACCTCACCGGCCGGGAACACGTAGCTAAGCGCGCGGCCCCGCCGGTGCACCAGCAGCGCCCGCTCGGTGTCGATCACGCAGCGCCCGTCCTTGATGGCTTGGATCCGCCGGGGATGCGGCTCGATGTAGACGACGTCGGCGGGGATCGCCGGCGAGAAGCGTCCGGCGGGATCGATGCTGAGCGGACCGCGCCCGGCCACCAGAGTCATGGTGCCAACACTTCCAGTTACGCCGCCGGTTAGCCACGACGCCCGGCTCCATCGCAATCGTCTGTCAGTGGCTCGTGGCATAGTCGAACACATGTTCGAAGACCTGTCGGAGTGTGATCCCACCGCCCTGATCGCGGTCGTGGAATCCACCCACCGCGAGGAGTCGGTGTTGGTGGCACGGCGGTTGGCGGCGGTAGCGGCGCTGCTGCGGCACCGTGTCGCCGCCGTCGAGAGGTCCGAGCGCCGACGCGAGCATGCCGCCGTCGACGGCTTTGAGCAAGCCGCCGCGGAGGTGTCCGCGGCGATGAATCTGTCGGCGACGGCGGCCGGCTACATGGTGTCTTATGCCGAGGCGCTGGATGTTCGGCTCCCCCAGGTCGCGGTCCTGCTCGCCGAGGGGCGCACGGATTGGCGCACGGTGCGGCTGATCATCAGTCGCACCGACCTGGTCACCGACGAGGGCGTGATGGCCGGCCTCGACCGGTCGTTGGCCGTGCGGATGCGCAATTGGCAGGGCTGGTCCAAACAGCGGATCGTCAACGCCGTGGACGCCGCGGTGCGGGCCGCCGATCCCGACGCGGCGCGGGAGCGTCGCGAGGTTGCCGAGAAGGACCGACACATCGCCGTCAGCGCGCGCGCCGACGGGATGGCCGATGTCTATGGGTCGGTGGCCGTCGCCGCCGCGACCGCGTTCGATCGGCGGCTGTCACAGCTGGCCGATGACGTGTGCGCGGCCGACCCGCGGACGCTGGATCAGCGCCGCGCCGACGCGTTGGCCGCGCTGGCGGAGGGCCGTCGGCTGGGATGTGCCTGCGGACGCCCCGAGTGCGCCACCAGAGCCGGCGATGAGCTGGCCACCAGCGCCGTTGGCGGGGCGCGGGTGGTGATCAATGTGGTCGCGAGCGACCAGACGGTGTACGCAGATTCCGATCAGCCCGGCTATCTGGCTGGCTACGGCGTCATCGACGCCGAACAAGTTCGGCGGCTGGCCGAAGCGGCGTCGGTCCTGACGGCCAATCCGGTGACGAGCCCCGCAGCTGCCCTGTGTTACCAACCCCCGGCGGCGTTGGAGCGCGCCGTGCGGTGCCGGGATCTGACCTGCCGGTTCCCCGGGTGCAGCCGCCCGGCCATCGCCTGCGATATCGACCATACGATCCCGTTCAACCATCGAGATCCCGAGACCGGCGGGCTGACGGTGTTCGACAACCTCAAGTGCCTGTGCCGGCTGCATCACCGCCTCAAAACCTTCGGGGGTTGGCGCGACACACAACTGGCTGACGGCACGGTGGTGTGGATCTCGCCGGCCGGGCGAATCTATCGGACATCTCCGGCCGGTGCGGAGCTGTTCCCGCAAGCCCGCGCTCCCGCATGCGGGCCGCCGCCACGGAATACCCAGCGCCGTTCTGCGCGGCGTGCAGCGCGGATTGCCAAGGTGCGCGAGCATAATCGCCGACAGCGACCGATCAACGAGGCCCGCGTGCGGCTCGAGCAGGCGCGAAAACAGGAAATCGCGGCGCGCAAATTCCGAAACCACATGCGCGACATGTTGTTTCTGTTCAAGGGCGCACCGAGTACCAGCCCGTTCTGCACCTGGGTCAACGACCCGCGGGAGCCGGAAGAGCTGCCGGAGGACTGGAAACCCGAAGACCCAATCCCCGATCCACTGCCCGACACCCCACCCTTCTGAGGGACATGGCTATTGTCCAAGCCATGGCGGGACCGGTGGAAGGCGTCAAGGTCGTCGAGCTCGGGGTCTGGGTGGCCGGACCGGCCGCCGGCGGCATCCTGGCCGACTGGGGCGCCGACGTGGTCAAGATCGAACCGCCGACCGGTGACCCGGGCCGCCTGTTCGGCCGGATGCTGGGGTGTGACCTCGGGGTCAACCCGCCATTCGAAATGGACAACCGTTCCAAGCGCAGCGTCGTCCTGGACCTCACCACCGACGAGGGTCGCGACACCGCCCTCGAATTGCTCAGCGACGCAGACGTTTTCGTCACCAACGTGCGGCCCGGCGCGCTAGAACGCCTCGGGCTCGACTTCGAGTCGGTTTCGGCCCGCAACCCCCGACTGGTCTACGGCCTGATCACCGGCTACGGCGAGACGGGGCCCGACGCCGACCGCGCCGCCTACGACGTGGCCGCTTTCTGGTCGCGGGCGGGGGTGGCCCACCTGCTCACGCGGCCCGGCGACACGCCGCCGTTCCAGCGCGGGGGCATGGGTGACCATTCGGCCGGGATGACCCTGGCCGCGGCGGTGTGCGCGGCGCTGCTCGCCCGCGAACGCACCGGCGCGGGCCAGCTGGTGACCACCTCGCTGTACCGCCAGGGCGCCTACACGATCAGCTTCGACCTGAACACCTACCTGCTGACCGGCCAGCCGATCGCGATAGGCCAGCGCGAATCGATGGGCAACCCGTGCATGAACAACTACGCCGCCGCCGACGGGCGGCGGTTCTGGATCGTCGGGCTGGAGGCCGACCGGCACTGGCCGCCGTTGTGCCGCGCCGTGGGCCGCCCCGAGTGGGCCGACGACCCCCGGTTCGCCGACGCCCGGGCCCGCGCCGCCAATGCGGTGCAGCTGATCGCCGAACTCGACGGGATCTTCGCGACCCGCCCGCTCGACGAATGGGCGCAGACCTTCGCCGGCGAACCCGAACTGTTCTGGTCGCCGGTCAACGCGCTCGAGGACGTCGTGGCCGACGAGCAGTTCCACGCCGCGGGCGGCATCATCGACGTGCCGGACGGGCAAGCCTCCGTCGCGATGGTGGCCACACCGGCGGATTTCCATGGCACGCCGTGGGCGCCACGGTCCGCGGCGCCGCAACTGGGGCAGCACACCGATGAGGTTCTCGCGGAACTCAAGGCCCGGCGCGGCTCCTGACCGCCCCCCGGGACCTTTACAAATTTGGCCAGAAGTGTCACGCTGTCCGTTGACAACAAGCCCATGACGAGCGCCGCAGGTAGCGCCCTCGCACCGTGAGGTGCGGCGGTGAGGAACGGATTGATGGTCACTCCAACGTTCAACATCGGCCACAAGAGCCGGGTGAGGTCTGCACGATCGACCCGCGCCGACGGTGAGTGTCTGCGATACCGGTTGGATGTCGTCGCGGCCAGCGCCGCCGACGTGGTGCAATCCGCCGGCGGCTGGCTCTACGACCGGGTGATGGCCGGTTGGGAGGTGACCGTGCTGCTGCCGCACGGCTGCGACACCCGCCCGCTGCGGATCCTCGGGGTGCGCACGGTGGCCTCCGACGGGGAACCGGACCCGGGGGGCGAACCGGACCCGGCGGGCGCAAGGAGCCACAGCCTGGCGGTCAGCGCCGAGGCATTCGCCGCCGACCCGCGCGTGCGGGAGAAGGTGCTGGAGGCGATCGGCGACCGGTTGACCGAGGTCGCGTTGTGGGGTGACGGGTGGCCGCTGGCGGTCGACCGCGCGATGACGCAAGCGCAGCACGTGCTCACCGCGGCGGCGCGCCGATTCAAGGGCTACGCCCTGGCCGCTGCCGGAATAGGTTGCGACACAGTCGATCCCACCGAGACGCTGCTGTGCGACAGGGCGACCCGGCTCGACTGATGAAGAAGTACTACGGCCACACCCTGCTCTACCTGCACGAGACGATCTCTTTGGGATCCGGGCGAAGCGACGGCTTCACCGAGGCATTCACCGACACCTACCGGCCGATGATGGACGATCTCGGCGCCCGGCTGTTCGCAATCTGGGAGACCACCCCCTACAACGGCCATTGGCCGCAGGCCACGATCATCTGGGAGATCGACGGGTTCGCCGACTACGCCCGCATCGGGGCCGCCCAGGCGCGCGGCGGGAGCCATGAGGCCGCGGCCGGCAAGTGGGCCGCATACCTGTCCGACATCGGCGCCTCGGGGGAGGGGCGGATCATGTACCCCGGGCCCAGCAACAAGACGCTGGCACAGCTGCGGGAGGCGAATTTCGCCGCGCCGCTGGTGATTCAGGAGATCATGCAGACCAAGCCGGGGCGCCAGGACGACTACATCCGCGAGCTGGAGCGCCTGTATGTCCCGTGGTCGGAGCGCACCGGCAAGCGGTGGCTGGGTTCCTTCACCACGACGTTCCGCTACAACGAGGTCATCCACTACTGGGCGCTGGACGGCGGCTGGGAGGGCTTCGCCAATCACTACCCGTCCTGGAAGGAGAGCCCGCCCGCCGAGATCGTCACCTGGATGAGCGTGGCGCCGGCCCTGCGCGACGGCTGGGAGGACTCCATCCTGCAGGCCCTACCCCCCTCACCACTGCAGTGAGCAATCACGTGGATTTCAGCTACGACCCGTTCGACGCGAAGGTGATGGCAAACCCGTTGCCGTACTACCGGATCCTGCGCGATGAGCACCCGGCGTACTACATGCCGCAGTGGGACACCTTCGCGCTGTCCCGCTTCGACGACATCTGGCGGGTCCTGGAAGTCAACGACGGCACCTTCGTGGCGTCGGAGGGCACCTTGCCCGCGGCGGCGGTGCTGGCCAAGCACAACACCGGCCCGGTCGACGACCCCCCGCTGCATCCGCTGCCGTTCCACGCGGTATTCGACGCGGACTTGTACGGCCAGATCCGTCGCGCGCACTCGGCGCCGCTGCGCCCCCGGGCCGTCGCCGGGCTGGAGGACCGGATCCGCGCCCTGGCCAACGACCGCCTCGATGCGCTGCTGCCGCGCGGCTCGTTCGATTTGACCCAGGACTACGGCGGCATCGTGGTGGCTTCGGTCGTCTGCGAATTGCTAGGCATACCAACTGATCTCGCGCCGGAGGTGCTGGCCGCGGTCAACGCAGGCAGCCTCGCGGAGCCCGGGGTGGGCGTGGACACCGCCGAGGCGCGGCCCAACTACATGGAGTTCCTGGTTCCGGCGGTCCAGCGCCGCCGCGCCGACGCGTCCGGTGGTCCGCTCGGCGTTGTCGACGGGCTGCTCGGCTACCGCCTGCCCGACGGCAGCGAACTCAACGACGTCGAGGTCGCCATGCAGATGCTGTGCATCTTCATCGGCGGAACGGAAACGGTGCCCAAGATCGTCGCACACGGCCTGTGGGAGCTAACCCAGCGCCCCGAGCAGCTGGCCGCGGTGCGCGCCGACCCCGACAGCAACGTGCCGATCGCGCGCGAGGAGATGATCCGGTTCTGCGCCCCGGCCCAGTGGTTCGCCCGAACCGCGCGCAAGCCCTTCGCCATTCACGACGCGACCATCCGGCCGGGCCAGCGCGTCATCACCCTGCTGGCCTCGGCCAATCGCGACGAGCGGGAATACCCGGAGCCCGACGAGTTCGTCTGGAACCGACCGATCCGTCGCTCGCTGGCCTTCGGGCGCGGCCAGCACTTCTGCATCGGCTACCACCTCGCGCGGCTGGAAATCGCTGTGCTGCTGCAGGAGTGGCTGCGCCGGGTGCCCGACTACGCGATCAACGGCGACGGCGCCGCCCGCCTGCCGTCCAGCTTCCAGTGGGGATACAACAAGATCCCGGTGGAGGTCTGACGTGTGGTCCTACCGGATCATCGCCCCCTACCTGTTCGAGCGGACGTCGATCCCCGACAACACGGTCGAGCACCTGGCCGACGGCCAAGTGCTGCTGCAGTTTTCGGCCGCCGGCGTGTGCGGCAGCGACCTGCCCGCCTTCCGCGGCAACCGCGGCCGGCTTCCGGGCGACGACGGGAAGAGCGCCGCCGAGAAGGACGGCTTCCCGATCCACGAGGTGGCCGGCGAAGTCATCGCCAGCCGGCACCCCGACCACCGGGCCGGCGATCGGGTGGTGGGCTGGGCATCCCGGTTCGACGGCCTGATGGAACGCGTGATCAGCGATGGCAACATGCTGGCGCCGTACGACCCGGCGCTGCGTCCGGCGGAGGCGATCGGCCTGCAACCGCTGGCGTGCGTGCTGTACGCGTGCGAACAGCTGCCGGACCTGTCCGGGCGACACGTCGCGATCATCGGCCAAGGCTCGATCGGGCTGCTGTTCTCCTACGTCGCCAAGGCGGCCGGGGCACGGCGCGTCACCGGGGTCGACCCCGTCGACCGCAGCGGCCACGCAACGGCATTCGGGGTGGACGACCCGGTGCGGGCCACCAGCGACCGCTGGGTGAGCCAGCTGGCCCCCGGCGACCGGGCCGACATCGTCATCGAGGCCGTCGGACATCAGGTGGCCACACTGGGGCATGCCATCGAAGCCGCCGCCCCCGGCGCCACCGTCTTCTACTTCGGCGTGGCCGACGATGAGGCCTACCCGCTGAACATGCGCCTGATGCTGCGCAACAACCTAACGCTGAAATCCGGTGTGACCCTTGAGCGGCGGCGCGTCCTGGACCTCGCGGCCAAGTTCGCCGGCGAGCACCCCGAGCTGCTCCGCACCTATCTCACGCACACCTTCGGCATCGACGATGTGCAGGGCGCGTTCGATCTGGCCTGCCGGCCCGACCCCGACCGCATCAAGATCGCGATCGCGGCGTGAGCGTCTTCGATCGCGACCACCAGGCCCCGATCTGGGGCGGCTGGATCACGGGACCGACCCTGCTCGGTCCGGAGGAATTCGCCCGGGCCGGTTACGACTACGTGGGTTTCGACGCCCAGCACGGCTACCTCGACGACGCCGGCATCGCGCGCATGCTGCGCCGCCTCGAGCACGTGCCCATCGGCACGGTGGTGCGGCTGCCCAACGCCGACGCCGCACCGATCGGCCGGGTGCTGGACGCCGGCGCCGACGCCGTGCTCATCGCGATGATCGAGTCGGCGGAGCAGGCCGCCGCGGCGGTGGCCGCCACCCGCCACCAGCCCAGGGGGATCCGAAGCTTCGGCCCGCTGCGCGCCGACCTGGGCCACGACGTCGGCGCGCTGGAATCGCGGGTGAGCGTGTTCGCGATGATCGAGACGGCAGCGGCGCTGTCGGGCCTGAGCGAGATCTGTGCCGTCGACGGGCTGGCGGGGCTGTACGTCGGGCCCGCCGATCTGGCCCTCTCGATGGGCGTGGATGTGGTTGGCGCGACGAAACATCCGGCGGTCATCGACGCCATATCGCGCATCCATGCCGCCGCCACCACCGCGGGCCTGCTCACCGGCATTCACGCCGGCGACGGCGCGACGGGCCGCATCATGGCGAAGCTGGGATTCCGGATGATCACGCTGGCCGCCGAGTCGCGGGCGCTGCGGCGTGGGGCCGCCGAACACCTCCGCGAGGCGACCGGCCAATGACCGAGGACGAAGCCGAGATCCGCGACCTGATCGCCGCGTACGCGCTGGCCCTCGACGCCGACGACATCGACGGCTGCGTGACGCTGTTCGTTCCCGATGCCGAATTTTCGGTCTACGGAAGGCCGTTCGGCGGTGTCGGCGATATCGCCGCGATGTTCCGGGACGCGCCGCGCGGGCTGCACCTGACCGGGGTCTCGCGGATCGACGTCCGCGGGGACACCGCGACGTCGCGGTCGCAGGTGCTGTTTGTCCGGGCGGCCGATCTGCAGCTGCGGCCCGCACTGTACGACGACGACCTGGTCCGGGTGGCCGGACGATGGCGGTTCCAGCGGCGGCGCTGCCAATTCGTCACCGCCAGCGGCCTGTCGGATACGCCGGAGGTGCCGTGATGAACCAACGCGTCGCGCTGGTGACCGGCGCCGCCGGTGGACAGGGTTGGGCCATCGCCACACGGCTGCGCGCGCAGGGCCATTCGGTGGCCGCGTGTGACCGGCGCGCCGACGAACTCGCCGCCGCCGTCGACGGATTGGGCGACGACGGGGTGATCGGGATCGAGCTCGACGTCACCTCGCGGGCGCAGTGGGAGGCGGCCGTCCACACGGCGGTCGAGCGCTTCGGCTCGCTGAGCGCGCTGGTCAACAACGCCGGCGTGCTGCACCGCGCATCGCTGGACGAGGAAACCGCCGAGGGCTTCGAAAACTCCTGGCGAGTCAACTGTTTCGGTGCGTTCCTCGGGATTCAGTCGGCGCTCCCGCAGCTGCGCACGGCCCCGAACGCGGCCATCGTCAACATCTGCAGTACCGGCGCGATCCGCCCCTTCCCTCGGCACAGCGCGTACGGTTCCGCCAAGTGGGCGCTGCGGGGGCTGACCCAAAACGCCGCCGCCGAACTGGCCCCGCTGGGCATCCGCGTCAACGCGGTGTTCCCCGGACCCATCGCGACCCCGATGCTCGACGACGCCACCCAGCGCCGGCTCGCCGCCTCGTCGGCGTTCGGGCGGATCGGGCGGCCGGGCGAAATCGCCGACGCGGTAGCGTTTCTCGTCTCCGATGCGGCCTCGTTCATCACCGGTTCGGAACTGGTCGTCGATGGTGGTCAATGCCTGCAGATCGGATGAGCGCCGACCTGTCCGTCGGCATCATCGGTGCCGGGCCGGGCGGGCTGGCGCTGGGGATCCTGCTCAGGCGCGCCGGTTTTCGCGACTTCACCATCTTCGACCGCGAGGACGACGTCGGGGGCACCTGGCGGATCAACACCTATCCGGGGCTCGCCTGCGACGTCAAATCGCACCTGTACTCGTATTCGTTCGACCTGAACCCGGACTGGTCGCGGCTGTGGTCTGCGCAACCCGAGATCCTCGAGTACTTCGAGACGTGCGCCGACAAGTACGGCCTGCGGCCACACCTGAAGCTGCGCACCGAAATCCGCTCGGGGCGATGGGAGGAGGACGCCCTGCGGTGGTGTTTGACCACCGCCGAAGGCGAACAGCACCACTTCGATGTCGTGGTCTCCGCCGTCGGCCTGTTCACCCGCCCGCTGTTCCCGGACCTGGTGGAGGAGGAGCCGTTCACCGGGACGGTGATGCACTCGTCGCGATGGGATCACTCCGTCCCGCTGCAGGGCGCCCGGGTTGCCGTGCTGGGTACCGGTTCGACGGCGTCGCAGCTGGTTCCCGAGCTGGCCAAGGTGGCCGCCCGGGTGTATTCGGTGCAACGGTCGCCGACCTGGATCCTGCCCAAGCCCGACCGGCATTACACCCCCCGGGAGCGCTGGATCTTCGCCCACGTGCCGTTCGCCAAGAAGCTCTACCGGACCCGGCTGTGGCTACGCAGCGAAGCCAACATCTCAGTGATCGAGCACGGCAGCGAGAAGACGGAGGATTTCACCGCGCTGGCCCTGGGCATGCTCGAAAAGACGGTCCCCGACGAGGAATTGCGCCGCAAGCTGACCCCCGATCACCCGATGGGCTGCAAGCGGCTCGTCTTCTCCTCGGACTACCTGCCCGCGCTGACCCGCCCCAATGTCGAGGTGCTCAACAGCCCGGCGCGATGCCTGCGCGCGCGCAGCCTGGTCACCGAGGACGGCACCGAGCGCGACGTCGACGTCGTCGTGTGCGCCACCGGCTACGCCGCGGCCGACTACCTGGGCGAGCTGGATGTGTGCGGCGAGCGCGGGACGACGCTGCGCGAGGTGTGGCGCGACGGGGCGCACGCGTATTTCGGCATGGCCGTTCCGGGGTTCCCCAACTTCTTCATGCTGTACGGGCCGAACACCAACGTCGGCTCGAACAGCGTGATCTTCATGCTGGAGGCCCAGGCCCGCTACATCGTGCGGGCGCTGAAATACCTGCGGCGCAACAACAAGACGTACATCGCGGTGCGTCCGGCCGCGCTGGCCGGGTTCGTCGCGGCCGTCGACCGGTGGATGGCCGGCACGGTGTGGACCACCCAGTGCAGCAACTACTTCCGCGCCCCCAACGGGCGCGTTGTGACGCAATGGCCACGCAGCGCGCGTAGCTTCTGGGGAATGACGCGCAGATTCAAGGCCGCCGACTTCAGCTTCGAGGGCCCTGACGGGCGCGGCCGATGACGGAGTTGGACGGCGCCGGGCGGCTGGATCCCGCCTTGCGCGCGGTGGCGACGACGCGAACCGACTTCTCGCTGGACGCGATCCGGCTCATGCGCGAACCGTTCAACGAGCGTCGCCGGGAGTCCGCCGAACAGACCGACGCCCGGGGCGTCCGGATCATCGACGACACGGTGGCGGCCGGTTCCGGCGGTGTCGCCGTGCGGATCTACCACGGCGCGGAGATCAAACCGGCGCCCGCGCTCGTGTACTGCCACGCCGGGGGGTTCGCGCTGGGCAACCTCGACACCGATCACCGGCAGTGCGTGGAGCTCGCGCGCCGGGGCCGCTGCACGGTCGTCTCGGTCGACTACCGGCTGGCGCCCGAGCATCCCTTTCCGGCCGCCCTCGACGACGCGACCGCCGTGTTGCGCTGGGTGGTGGACAACGCGGCGGAGCTGGGCGTCGACCCGGCGCGGGTGGCCGTCGGGGGCAGCAGCGCGGGGGCCGCCCTGGCCGCGTGCCTGGCGCACGGTGCCGCCGACGGGTCGCTGCCGCCGGTCGTGTTCCAGCTGCTGCACCAGCCGGTGCTGGACGATCGCGAGACCGCGTCAAAAGCCGAGTTCTGCGCGAGCCCGGCCTTCGACGGCGAGGCGGCGGAGCAGATGTGGCGGTACTACCTGGGCCCCGAAAGCGCGGTCGCGTCCGCGGCCGTGCCCGCCCGGCGTGGCGAATTCGGCGGCCTGCCGCCGGCTTTGATCACCTGCGCGGAAATCGATCCGTTCCGGGACGAGGCGGTCGACTATGCGCTGCAGTTGCTGCGCGCCGGGGTCTCCGCCGAACTGCATGTGTTTCCGCGCGCCTGCCACGGGTTCGATTCGCTGCTGCCGGACTGGTTCGACTCCCAGCGACTGTTCGCCCAGCAGGGCCACGCCCTGGGGAGGACCTTCGGCTCTACTTGAACGCGCCATCCGCCGGAACAATCTGCTGCCATGAAGATCACCGGGCTGGAGGTCGTGCCGTTCGAGACGTTCGTCGATCGAATCTCGTTCGGCCAGTTGCATACCGATTACCGCGTGGTGCAGACGGTCACCAAGGTGCTCACCGACGAGGGGATCGAGGGCTACTATTTCGGGGGTCATTTCCACGGCGACCAGGACGGCCTGCTTCCCGGGGACCAGGCGTTGATCACCCAATTTCTGAGCCCCCTGCTGGCCGGTCAGGATCCGTTCGACCGGGCGGAGATCTGGCGGCAGCTGTGGGCGGCGAAGCTCCCCGAAAACGTTTGCAGCGTCATCGATCTGGCCCTTTGGGATCTGGCCGGCCGAGTCGCCGGGCTGCCGGTGCACAAGCTGCTGGGTGGAGCCCGCGAGCGGGTCAAGGCCTACGCGAGCAGCTTCAACAATCTCGGATCGCCCGACGAGTACGCCGCCCACGCCGCCGAATGCCGGCGCCAGGGTTACCGCGCCTACAAGATCCACCCGTACCACTACTGGAACCCCGCGACCCGGCAACCCGCGCTGCCCCGGCCGTCGTACGTGGACTGGGATATCCGGGTGTGCCGCGAGGTTCGGGCGGCGGTCGGCGACGAGATGGTGCTGATGTTCGACCCGTGGGGCACCTACCACACCTACGAGGATGCGCTGCGCGTCGGCCGGGAGCTCGAGCGGCTGGGCTTCTACTGGTACGAGCACCCGATGCCCGAGCACCGGGTCGAGTCCTACGTGAAGCTGGCCGGCGCGCTCGAAATCCCGCTCTGCTCACCGGAGATCGCCGAGGGCGGCATTTACACCCGCGCGGACTGGATCCTGCGCAATGCGTCCGACATCAGCCGCATCGACGTCCTGCGCGGGGGCATCACCGGCGTCATGAAGCTGACCGGCATGTGCGAGGCGGTCGGCATGCGCTGTGAGCTCCACATGAGCGGCTTCGGCAACCTGCAAGTACTCGGCGCCACGAGCGAAGACGTGTGCGAGTACTACGAACGTGGCCTGCTCGGGCCGGGGGTTCGCTACGACGCGGCGCCGCCCTATCTCGACGCGTCCTGCGATCCGCTCGGCGCGGACGGATTCGTCGAGCTGCCGCGGGCGCCGGGGCTCGGCTACCTGATCCGGTGGGACTACATCGAGGCTCACCGCCTGCCCGCCAGCACGGCCGAGCCGGTCGCGCCGCTGCACCCGAGATAATGGCGGGATGGCGTGCTGCGACTACCCCACTCCCGCCCAGGACTGCGACGGCGCCTTCACCGTCGACGCGTCGCGGGTGACCTTCGGGCGCGGTTGCCTGGCGGAGGTCGGTGACCGGGCCGGCGCTCTGGGGCTGCGGCGGGTGGCGTTGTTCTCCGATGCCGGCGTGGCCGAACTCCCCATCTTCGCCAAGACGCGCGAGTCGCTGGTGGCGGCCGGGCTGGACGTCGTCGCCTATACCGGCGTTCACGTCGAGCCCACCGACGCGTCGTTCCGGGACGCGGCGCGTTTCGCGCAGGAGTGCAACCCCGACGGTTTCGTATCGCTGGGCGGCGGGTCGGTCATCGACACCTGTAAGGCCGCCAACCTGTACGCCACCCACCCCGCCGACCTGCTGACCTACGTCAACGCGCCGATCGGCGAGGGCAAACCCGTGCCCGGCCCGCTCAAGCCGCACATCGCGTGCCCCACCACGGCGGGCACCGGCAGCGAGGTGACCGGCATCGCGATCTTCGACCTCGTGTCGATGTCGGCCAAGACCGGCATCGCGTCGCATGTGCTGCGTCCGACCGAGGCCCTCGTCGACCCCGACTGCACCGCGAGCCTGCCCCGCGAGGTCGTCGCCGCGGCGGGGCTCGATGTGCTGTCGCACGCATTGGAGTCCTACACCGCGCGGCCCTACGTGCGGCGGCGCGCCGCCGAGCGGCCCAGCCTGCGACCCATGAGCCAGGGCGCCAATCCGTGGAGCGATCTGGGCTGCCGCGAGTCGCTGCGCGTCCTGGGCCGGTTTCTGGAGCGCGCGGTGGACGATGCGTCCGACACCGAGGCCCGCGAGGAGATGATGTGGGCGGCCACCCTGGCGGGCATCGCGTTCGGCAACGCGGGCGTTCACGCGCCGCATGGCATGGCCTACGCGGTGGCCGGGCTGGTCCGTGACTTCCGCCCCTCGGGCTACCCAACCGACGAGCCGCTCGTGCCGCACGGCATGGCCGTCATCCTCAACGCACCGTCGTCCTTCCGCTTCACCGCGGAGGTCAGCCCCGAGCGGCACCTGGAGGGCGCCCGGCTGCTCGGCGCCGACGCGCAGGGCGCCGGCGCGGGCGACGCGGGCGAGGTGCTCGCGGGCGAGCTCATCCGCATCATGCGGGCGGTGGGCATGCCCAACGGGCTGGGCGGTGTGGGCTACACCGACGACGACGTGGCTGCCCTGACGGAGGGGGCCTACCCGCAGCAGCGCCTGCTGCAGAACGCCCCGCGCGAGATGAGCAAACCGGTGCTGGCGGACCTGTTTCGCCAAGCCATGCGGTACTGGTAGAGCATGAGTTCAACTCCGCCGGACAACCTGACCAGTGCCGACTTCCCGGTGCTGTGGCCGGTAGGAACCCGGTGGGCCGACAACGACATGTTCGGCCATCTCAACAACGCGGTGTATTACCAACTGTTCGACACCGCCATCAACGCGTGGATCAACACCACCACCGGGCTCGACCCGCTCAGCACGCCCGCGCTGGGCATCGTCGCCGAATCGGGCTGCCGCTACTTCTCCGAACTGCATTTCCCGGAAGGCCTCACGGTGGGTCTCGCGGTGACGCGCCTGGGCCGCAGCAGCGTCACCTACCAGCTCGGCGTGTTCCGCGGCGTCGACGGCGCACCGCAACCGATCACCGCACTGGGTCACTGGGTGCACGTCTACGTCGATCGGGCCAGCCGCAAACCGGTGCCGATCCCAGAGGCCATCCGCGCGCTGCTGGCGACGGCCTGCGTGGACCGCTGAGCCGACCGTTGGGCCCGAAAAGGCCGTCGGGGCGGCCGGTTTCGGCCTCCGTGCGCCCCGCTATGCTTCGCCAATGCCAGTTCTGAGCAAGACCGTCGAGGTCAGCGCCAACGCCGCTTCGATCATGGGGATCGTCGCCGACTTCGAGCGCTACCCGGAGTGGAACCAGGAGATCAAGGGCCTGTGGGTGCTCGCCCGCTACGACGACGGGCGCCCCAGCCAGGTGCGACTCGACGCCGATTACCAGGGCATGCAGGCCACGTTCATCCAGGCGGTCTACTACCCGGGGGAAAATCAGATCCAGACGGTCCTGCAGCAGGGCGACCTGTTCTCCAAACAGGAGCAGCTGTTCAGCGTCGTGGAAACCGGGGCGGCGAGCCTGCTGACGGTGGACATGGACGTGGAGACCACCCTGCCGGTTCCCGCGCCGATGGTGAAGTCGCTCGCCGGCAACGTGCTCGACCATCTCGCGGAGAACCTGAAGCAGCGCGCCGAGCAGCTCTCCACGTAACCAGGATTAGTCGAAGATTCCGGCCCGGTTCAGCATCACGGTCAGTCGGGCCGCCGCGTCGGTGAACTGCCAGACCGTGTGCTCGATCACCGCATCCGCGTCGCGGCGGCGCAGCGCCGCGATCAACTGGCGGTGGTTTTCGACCGCGTCCGCTCCCCACTGCGGGTCCGCCGCGTACACCAGCACCGGCATGTAGCGCGCGGCGTTGAGCAGGAACCACGCCAGCTTGATCCGGCCGCTGGCCTGGTTGAACACGCGGTGGAACGCGAACTCGATGCCCGCGATGGTCTCGGCGTCGCTGGACCCGACGGCGGCCGCGAGTGCGTCGTTGATGCGCTCCAGTTCGTCGATCTCGGCCTCGGTGATGTGATCGGTGGCCGCGGCGGCCAGCTCCTTGGCGATCGTCGCCTGCAGCCAGAAGATGTCCTCTATGTCTTGCCGGCTCAGCGGCAGCACCACGTGACCGCGGTGCGGCTCGAGCTGCACCATGCCCTCGCCCCGCAGTTTCAGCAGCGCTTCGCGCACCGGCGTGACGCTCACCCCGAGCTCGGCCGCGGTCTCGTCGAGGCGGATGAAGGTCCCCGGACGCAACGCTCCCGACATGATCGCGGCGCGCAGGTGGCCGGCGACCTCGTCGGAAAGCTGCGCCCGGCGCAACGGGCGCCGAGTCCTCGGGTGCATAGATGTCGGTGCGTTCACGTGCGCTGCCAGGGGTTTCACCGGATTCGAGGGGCTTGTCTTTGGGGCACTAAAGCCATAGTGTGACCCACACAACACCATGTTTTATCAAATATCAACCTGGCGCAAGCGGTGCGAGAGGTGAAGGGGAGGCGGTAGTTGACCGCGCAATTGGCCAGCCACCTGACAGCGGCGACCGAGCAGCCATACCTGGCTCGGCGGCAGAACTGGTGCAACCAACTGGAGCGGCACGCGCTGATGCAACCGAACGCGACGGCGCTGCGGTTCCTGGGGAACACGATCACCTGGGGCGCGCTGCACCGCCGGGTCTCGGCGCTGGCCGACGCGTTGAGCCGCCGCGGCGTCGGCTTCGGCGACCGGGTCATGATCCTGATGCTCAACCGCACCGAGTTCGTCGAGGCGGTGCTGGCGGCCAACGCGCTCGGCGCCATCGCGGTCCCGCTGAACTTCCGGCTCACCTCGGCCGAGATCGTCTTCCTGGTCGAGGACTGCGAAGCGCGCGTGCTGATCACCGAAACGGTGCTGGCGCCGGTGGCCACCGGCGTGCGCGACATGCAGCCGATGCTCGACACCATCGTGGTGGCCGGCGCGGCCACCGACGACCGCGTCTTCGGCTACGAAGACCTCATTAACGAGACCGGTGAATCGCACGGGTCCGTCGACATCCCGAACGATTCGCCGGCGCTGATCATGTACACCTCGGGCACCACCGGCCGGCCCAAGGGCGCGGTGCTGACCCACGCCAACCTGACCGGCCAGACGATGACGGGTCTGTACACCAACGGCGCCGATATAAATAGCGACGTCGGATTCATCGGTGTCCCGTTCTTCCACATCGCCGGGATCGGCAACATGCTCACCAGCATGCTGCTGGGCATCCCCACGGTGATCTACCCGCTGGGGGCGTTCGACCCGGGGCAGCTGCTGGACGTGCTGGCGGCGGAGAGGGTCACCGGCCTGTTCCTGGTCCCCGCGCAGTGGCAGGCGGTGTGCGCCGAGCAGCAGGCGCGGCCCCGCGAGCTGAGGCTGCGGGTGATGTCGTGGGGGGCGGCCCCGGCGCCGGACGCGTTGCTGCGGGAGATGTCGGCAACCTTCCCCGGAACCCAGATCCTGGCCGCGTTCGGGCAGACCGAGATGTCGCCGGTCACCTGCATGCTGCTCGGCGAGGACGCGATCCGTAAGCGCGGCTCGGTCGGCAAGGTGATCCCCACGGTCGCGGCCCGCGTGGTGGACGAAAACATGAACGACGTGCCGGTCGGCGAGGTGGGCGAGATCGTCTACCGCGCACCCACATTGATGAGCGGCTACTGGAACAACCCGGAGGCCACCGCGGAGGCGTTCGCCGGCGGGTGGTTCCATTCCGGCGACCTGGTCCGGATGGACGACGAAGGCTACGTCTGGGTGGTCGATCGCAAGAAGGACATGATCATCTCCGGCGGCGAGAACATCTACTGCGCCGAGGTCGAGAACGTTCTCGCCGGCCATCCCCAGATCGTCGAGGTCGCCGTCATTGGCCGGGCGCACGAGAAGTGGGGCGAGGTGCCGATCGCGGTCGCGGCCGTCGCCGGCGAGGAGTTGCGGCTCGACGACCTGCACGGGTACCTGGCCGAGCGACTGGCGCGCTACAAGCATCCGAAAGCGCTCGAGATCGTCGATGCGCTGCCCCGCAACCCGGCCGGAAAGGTGCTCAAAACTGAGCTACGGGTGCGTTACGGGGTTGCCACCACGAGCGAAAGTGCTTCTGCAGCAAGGGATTCAGCGAGTGGAGAGGGAGATTGACGGAAACTGTAACGTTTGCCCGCTGTTGACGAAGGGTTAATTGTGCGGATGCAGTTCACACGCTCACGGCCATCGGGTACATTCCTGTGGTCTCCGTTACTACTTGCGGGTAGGGAGCCGATGGTCACAGACGTAGGGTCAGGCGGGGGCACCCCCAGCCCAGCAGCGGCGAGGGGGTGGGGGCACCCCCAGCCGTGTAGAGGCGAGGGGCAGAGCGTGCGACACGAACCGCCGCGGATCCGCCGGACCGGTGGTGCGAAGGGGAGGGGGCAGCGGTGACTTCGACGACGGAGAGTCGGCGGGGCCCCTACCTGGTCGGCTACCTGCGCGACCAGTTGGAAACGCCGCTGACTCTCATCGGCGGATTCTTCCGGATGTGCGTCCTGGCCGGAAAAGCGCTGTTCCGCTGGCCTTTCCAATGGCGTGAGTTCATCCTGCAGTGCTGGTTCATCATGCGGGTCGCGTTCCTGCCGACGATCATGGTGTCGATCCCGCTGACGGTTCTGCTGATCTTCACCCTCAACGTTCTGCTGGCCCAGTTCGGCGCGGCCGACCTGTCCGGCGCGGGCGCCGCCATCGGCGCGGTCACCCAGCTGGGGCCGCTGACCACGGTGCTCGTGGTGGCCGGTGCCGGCTCGACGGCCATCTGCGCGGACCTGGGCGCCCGCACCATCCGCGAGGAGATCGACGCGATGGAGGTGCTCGGCATCGACCCGATCCACCGGCTGGTGGTGCCCCGGGTGATCGCCGCGACCCTGGTCGCCACGCTGCTCAACGGCCTGGTGATCACCGTCGGCCTGGTGGGCGGCTACCTGTTCGGCGTGTACCTGCAGAACGTGTCGGGCGGGGCCTACCTCGCCACCCTGACCACCATCACAGGCCTGCCCGAGGTCATCATCGCCACGGTCAAGGCGGCGATCTTCGGCCTGATCGCCGGCCTGGTCGGCTGCTTTCGCGGGCTGACCGTGCGCGGCGGTTCCAAGGGACTGGGCACCGCCGTCAACGAAACCGTGGTGCTCTGCGTGGTCGCGCTCTACGCGGTCAACGTGGTCCTGACCACCATCGGTGTGCGTTTCGGAACGGGGCGCTGACATGTCTACCGCTACCGTTTTGCGCTCCCGCTTCCCACGCGCGGCCGAAAACCTCAACCGCTATGGCGGTGCCTTCGGCCGCGGGCTCGACGACATCGGGCAGATGGGATGGTTCGGCGTGGTCGCCCTCGGGCACATCCCGCACGCGCTGCGCAATTACCGCAAGGAGACCCTGCGGCTGATCGCCCAGATCGGCATGGGCACCGGCGCGATGGCCGTCGTCGGCGGGACCGTCGCCATCGTCGGTTTCGTGACGCTGTCCGGTAGCTCCCTGGTCGCGATCCAGGGCTTCGCGTCGCTGGGCAACATCGGCGTCGAGGCGTTCACCGGCTTCTTCGCCGCGCTGATCAACGTGCGCATCGCCGCACCCGTCGTGACCGGCATTTCGATGGCCGCCACGGTCGGGGCCGGCGCCACCGCGGAGCTGGGGGCCATGCGGATCAGCGAAGAGATCGACGCCCTCGAGGTGATGGGCATCAAGTCGATTTCGTTCCTGGCGACCACCCGGATCATGGCCGGGCTGGTGGTGATCATCCCGCTCTACTCGCTGGCCATGATCATGTCGTTCCTCTCACCGCAGATCACCACGACCGTGATCTACGGACAGTCGCACGGCACCTACGAGCACTACTTCCGGACGTTCCTGCGCCCCGACGACGTGTTCTGGTCCTTCGTGGAAGCCATCCTGATCACCGCCGTCGTGATGATCACGCACTGCTTCTACGGGTACAACGCCGGCGGCGGGCCGGTCGGCGTCGGCGAGGCCGTCGGCCGATCGATGCGCTTCTCGCTGGTGTCGGTGCAGGTTGTCGTTTTGGCCGCAGCGTTGGCGCTTTACGGCGTCAACCCGAACTTCGCTTTAACGGTGTAGCCATGACGACCTCGACAGGGCAACCCGGGAAGATCAATCCCGCCCGCAACCCGCCGTACAAGCTGGCCGGGGTCGCGATGCTGGTCGCTGCGGCGGTGGCGCTTGTTTTGGTGTACGGGCAGTTCCGCGGGGACTTCACCAAGAAGGAACACCTGACGATGGTGGCCTCCCGGGCCGGGCTGGTCATGGATCCCGGCTCCAAGGTCACCTACAACGGGGTGGAGATCGGCCGGGTCGCCAACATTTCGGAGGTCGTCAAGGACGGCAAGCCGGCGGCCAAGTTCAGCCTCGACGTGTACCCGAGATACCTCAAGCTGATCCCGTCGAACGTGACCGCCGACATCAAAGCGACCACGGTGTTCGGCGGCAAGTATGTGTCGTTGACGACGCCGAAAAACCCGTCCCCGCAACGGATCACGCCGCAGACCGTGATCGACGCCAGGTCGGTGACAACGGAGATCAACACGCTGTTCCAGACCATCACCGAGATCGCGCAGCAGGTGGATCCGGTCAAGCTGAACCTGACGCTGAGCGCGGCCGCGCAGGCGCTGACCGGTCTGGGTGATCGGTTCGGACAGTCGGTCGTCAACGCCAACGCGATCCTCGACGACGTCAACCCGCAGATGCCGCAGGCCCGTCACGACATCCAGCAGCTCGCGGGCCTGGGCGACACCTACGCTAACGCCGCGCCGGACCTGCTCGACTTCCTCAACAACGCCGTCGTCACGTCGCGCACGATCAACGCGCAGCAGAAGGACCTCGACCAGGCGCTGCTGTCGGCGGCCGGCTTCGGCAACACCGGCGCCGACATCTTCGAGAAGGGCGGGCCCTACCTGGCGCGCGGGGCCAAGGACCTGGTGCCCACGGCCCAGCTGCTGGACACCTACAGTCCCGAGCTCTTCTGCACCGTCCGCAACTACCACGACATCGAGCCCACGGCCCGGAGCTTCCTCGGCGGCAACGGCTATTCGCTCAACGCCGACACGAAGCTGCTGTCCGGGCTGGGCTTATTGCTCAATCCGGTGTCGGCGGTGACCCTCGTCGGCCTGATCGGAATCTTCGCGCTGCCCACCCAAGGACTTTCGGCCCTGGGGAACATCGCCACTCTGATCGGCGGGGCGCCAAACCCGTACGTGTGGCCCGAGAACCTGCCGCGCGTGAACGCACGCGGCGGGCCCGGCGGCGCGCCGGGTTGCTGGCAGCACATCACCCACGACCTGTGGCCCGCGCCCGAGTTGGTGATGGACTCCGGCAACAGCATCGCGCCGTACAACCACCTCGACACCGGTTCCCCGTACGCCATCGAGTACGTCTGGGGCCGCCAAGTAGGGGATAACACGATCAACCCATGAAAATCTCCGGAACCATCGTCCGACTCAGCATCTTCTCGCTGGTGCTGCTGATCTTCACTGTGATGATCATCGTGGTGTTCGGTCAGATGCGCTTCGACCGCACCTACGGGTACTCCGCGGAATTCACCAACGTCAGCGGGCTGCGGCAGGGCCAGTTCGTCCGGGCCTCGGGCGTGGAGATCGGCAAGGTCAGTTCGATCAAGCTGGTCGACGGCGGTAGGCGCGCCCGGGTGAACTTCAGCGTGGACCGTTCGATCCCGCTGTACCAGTCGACGACCGCGCAGATCCGTTACCTCGACCTGATCGGCAACCGCTACCTGGAGCTCAAGCGCGGCGAGGGCGAGGGTTCCGAGAAGGTGATGCCCCCGGGCGGCTTCATCCCCGCGTCGCGGACCTCGCCGGCGCTCGACCTCGACGCGCTGATCGGCGGTTTCAAGCCGCTGTTTCGGGCGCTGGACCCGCAGAAGGTCAACACCATCGCGACCGCGCTGATCACGGTTTTCCAGGGGCAGGGCGGCACCATCAACGACATCCTCGACAACACCGCGCAGCTGACCTCTCAGCTCGGGCAGCGCGACCAGGCCATCGGTGAGGTGATCAAGAACCTGAACGTCGTCCTGGACACCACGGTCCGGCATCGCCAGCAATTCGATCAGACGGTCAACAACCTCGAGGGCTTGATCACCGGGCTGAAGAACCACAGTGACCAGCTGGCCGGCGGAACCGCGCATATCAGCAACGCCGCCGGGACGGTGGCCGACCTGCTGGCCGAGGACCGCGGGTTGCTGCACAGCACCCTGAATTACCTCGACGCTGTCCAGCAGCCGCTCATCGATCAGCGCGAGCAGCTGAACGACTTCATCCACAAGGTGCCGACCGCGCTGAACATGATCGGGCGCACCATCGGTTCCTACGGCGACTTCGTCAACTTCTACGCCTGCGACATCTCCCTCAAGATCAACGGGTTGCAGGCCGGTGGTCCGGTGCGCACGGTCAAGCTCTTCTCGCAGCCGACGGGTAGGTGCACGCCGCAATGAGGACGCTGGAACCCCCCAACCGGATGCGCATCGGCCTGATGGGCATCATCGTTACGCTGCTCGTCATCGGCGTCGGTCAGAGCTTCACCAGCGTGCCGATGCTGATGGCCAGGCCCCATTACTACGGGCAGTTCACCGACACCGGCGGCATCAGCACCGGCGACAAGGTGCGCATCGCCGGCATGGACGTCGGGAAGATCGAAAGCCTCAAGATCGACGGCGACCACATCCTGATCAAATTCAATCTCGGCACCCAACGGATCGGCACCGAGAGCCGGCTGGCGATCAAGACCGACACCATCTTGGGCAAGAAGGTCCTCGAGATCGAGAACCGGGGCAACCAGGAGCTGCGGCCCGGGGCCACTTTGCCGATCGGGCAGAGCACCACGCCCTACCAGATCTACGACGCGTTCTTCGACGTGACCAAGGCCGCGCAGGGTTGGGACATCGACACGGTCAAGCAGTCGCTGCACGTGCTGTCGGAGACGATCGATCAGACCTACCCGCACCTGAGTTCCGCGCTCGATGGGGTGGCCAAGTTCTCTGACACCATCGGCAAGCGCGACGAGGAGGTCAAGCACCTGCTCGCGCAGGCCAATCAGGTGGCCGGCATCCTGGGGGATCGCAGCGAGCAGATCGACCGGCTGCTGGTGAACGCGAAGGTGTTGCTGGCCGCGTTCAACGAGCGCGGCCAGGCGATCAACGCGCTGCTAGGCAACATCGCCGCCTTCTCCGAACAGATCAAGGGCTTCATCAACGACAACCCCAACCTCAACCACGTGCTCGAGCAGTTGCGCACGGTCAGCGACATCCTGGTCCAGCGCAAGGACGACCTCGCCGCCGGTTTCACCGAGGTCGGCAAATTCCTGCCGTCGTTGAACGAGGCCATCGCGTCCGGACCGTTCTTCAAGGTGGTGCTGCACAACCTGTTTCCCGGTCAGATCGTGCAGCCCTTCATCGACGCCGCGTTCAAGAAGCGCGGCATTGACCCCGAGAACTTCTGGCGCAGCGCGGGTCTGCCGGAATTCCGGTGGCCCGACCCGAACGGCACCCGGCAGCCCAACGGCGCGCCGCCGCCGGCGCCGCCGGCACTGGAGGGCACGCCCGATCACCCCGGTCCGGCAGTCCCGCCCGGGTCGCCGTGCTCGTACACGCCGGCCAACCCCGGTGGCAACGTCACCGTCGGCGACGAGGGCCTGCCGCGGCCGTGGAACCCGCTGCCGTGCGCGGGCGCGTCGATCGGCCCGTTCGGTGGAGTGGGTTTCCCGGCGCCCGTCGACGTCGCGACGTCGCCGCCGAACCCCGACGGGCTGCCGCCCACCCCGGGCATCAACATCGCCGGCCGGCCGGGTGACCCGCCGCCGAACGTTCCGGGCACGCCGGTGCCGCTGCCGACTCAGGCACCCCCGGGCGCGCGCACCGAGAACCTGGGGCCGGCCGGTCCGACACCGCCCCCGTCGACGTTCGCGCCCGCCCTGCCGCCCGGACCACCGGCAGCGCCCGGGCCGGGGATCCAGCTGCCGGCACCGTTCATCAACCCCGGCGGCACGGGAGGCAGCGGCATCACGGGAGGTAGCCAGAATTGAGCACCATCTTTGATGTCCGCAACATCCGGCTGCCGAAGCTGTCCCGGACGTCGGTGATCATCGGCTCGCTGGTGATCGTGCTGGCGCTGGTGCTGGCGTTCGTCGGCTGGCGGCTCTACCAGAAGCTGACGAACAACACCGTCGTCGCCTACTTCCCGGCGGCCAACGCGCTGTATCCGGGCGACAAGGTCCAGATCATGGGGCTGCGGGTGGGCACGATCGACAAGATCGAGCCGGCCGGCGACAAGATGAAGGTCACCTTCCACTACCAGAACAAGTACAAGGTGCCCGCCAACGCGTCGGCGGTGATCCTCAACCCCACCCTGGTGGCCTCGCGTGCGATCCAACTGGAGCCGGCCTACAAGGGCGGGCCCGTGCTTGGCGACGACGCGGTGATCCCGGAAGAGCGCACACAGGTGCCGGTGGAATGGGACACCCTGCGCAACAGCATCACCAACATCATCTCAAAGCTGGGTCCGACGCCCGAGCAGCCCAAGGGCCCGTTCGGTGAGGTCATCGAGTCCTACGCGAACGGCTTGGCCGGCAAGGGCAAGCAGATCAACACCACGCTGAACAGCCTGTCGCAGGCGTTGACCGCGCTCAACGAGGGGCGTGGCGACTTCTTTGCGGTGGTGCGGAGCCTGGCGCTGTTCGTCAACGCCCTGCACGCCGACGATCAGCAGTTCGTCGCGCTGAACCAGAACCTGGCCGACGTCACCGGCCGGCTCGCCAGCTCCGACGGCGCTCTGGCCGACGCGATCACGCAGTTCGACGGCCTGCTCAAGACCGTGCGGCCCTGGCTCGACCAGAACCGCGAGGTGTTGACCCACGACGTCAACAACCTGGCGACGGCGACGAACGCGCTGCTTCAGCCGGACCCGCTGAACGGTCTGGAGACCGCCCTGCACGTCCTCCCGACGGCCGCAGCGAACATCAACCAGATCTACCACCCGACGCACGGGTCGGTGGTGGCCGTCCCGGCGATCACCAACTTCGCCAACCCGATGCAGTTCATCTGCAGCTCGATTCAGGCCGGCAGCCGGCTGGGTTACCAGGACTCCGCTGAGCTGTGCGCGCAATACCTGGCGCCGATCCTCGACGCGATCAAGTTCAACTACTTGCCGTTCGGCCTCAACGTAGCCAGCACGGCCGAGACGCTGCCCAAGGAGGTCGCCTACTCCGAGCCTCGCCTGCATCCACCGGACGGATACAAGGACACCACCGTCCCGGGCATCTGGTCACCGGATACGCCGACGTCGCACCGCAACACCGAACACGGGTGGATCGTGGCCCCCGGCATGCAGGGGCAGCAGGTGGGACCGATCACGCAAGGCCTGATGACGCCCGAGTCGCTTGCCGAACTGATGGGCGGGCCCAACATTCCGCCCGTGCAGTCGACTCTCCGCACCCCGCCCGGACCGCCGAACGCCTACGACGAGGGCCCCTCGCCGGTGATCGGTCAAAACCCGCCGCAGGTGCCGATACCCCCGCCGCCGCCGGGGCCGGAGGTGCTCCCCGGCCCGGTCGCTCCGACGCCCGCACCCGTAGCGGCTCCGGCGCCCAACGCCGGTGGGCCGGCGGCGCCCGCCGCGGCTGACCTAGGGGGTGGCCAGTGAGGGGCGCGACGAGCGCGGTACGCGCGAGGAGCAAGCCGAACAATGGGCCAGTGAGGGGCGCGACGAGCGATGGGCCAGTGAGGGGCGCGACGAGGATCGTTCGGCACCGTGCCTGGCAGGGGCTGGTGTTGGGGGCGGCCGCGCTGGTGCTGAGCTCGTGCGGTTGGAAAGGGATTTCCAACGTGGCGATTCCCGGCGGCCCGGGCAGCGGCTCGGGCGCGATGACCATCTACGTGCAGATGCCGGACACGCTCGCGATCAACGGGAACAGCAAGGTGATGGTCGCCGACGTGTTCGTGGGCTCCATCAAGGACATCCAGCTGAAGAACTGGGTGGCGACGCTGAAGCTGGGGATCGACAAGAACGTCAAGCTGCCGAAGAACGCGACGGCCAAGATCGGCCAGACCTCGCTGCTGGGTTCGCAGCACGTGGAGCTGGCGGCGCCGCCCAACCCGGTGGGGCAGCTCAAGGATGGCGACACCATTCCCCTGAAGAACTCGTCGGCGTTTCCCACCACCGAGCAGACCCTGGCCAGCCTGTCGCTGATCCTGCGCGGCGGCGGCATCCCGAACCTGGAGGTGCTGCAGAACGAGGTCTTCAACATCTTCAACGGGCGGGGCAACCAGATCCGGGCGTTCCTGGGCAAGCTGGATACCTTCACCGACCAGCTCAACCAGCAGCGCGATGACATCACCCACGCCATCGACTCCACCAACCGACTGCTGACGTACGTGGGTGGCCGGGCCGATGTGTTGGATCGGGCGCTGACCGACCTCCCGCCGCTGATCAAGCATTTCGCCGACACCAAGCAGCTGCTGATCAACGCCGTCGACTCCGTCGGCCGGTTGAGCCAGGCCGCCGACCAGTACCTGTCGGAGGCGCGCGGCCCGCTGCACCAGGATCTGCAGGCGCTGCAATGCCCGCTCAAGGAACTCGGCCGGGCGTCGCCGTACCTGATCGGGGCGCTGAAGCTGATCCTGACGCAGCCCTACGACATCGACACGATTCCGAAGCTCATGCGCGGCGACTACCAGAACATTTCGATCACCCTGGACGTCACCTACAGCTCGATCGACAATGCGTTCCTCACCGGCACCGGGTTGTCGGGTGCCCTGCGCGCGCTCGAGCAGTCGTACGGGCGCGACCCGGAGACGATGATCCCCGACGTCCGCTACACGCCGAACCCGAACGACGCGCCCGGCGGTCCCCTGGTGGAAAGGGCGGATAGGAATTGCTGACTCCCTTCATCAGACGCCAGCTGATCGCGTTCGGGATCTTGACCGTGATCTCGATCTTGGTGCTGGGCGTGTACTACCTGCAGATCCCAAGCCTGGTGGGGATTGGCCGGTACACGCTCAAGGCCGACCTGCCCGCGTCGGGTGGGCTGTACCCGACGGCGAACGTGACCTATCGCGGCATCACCATCGGCAAGGTCACCGACGTCGAGCCGACCGAGACGGGCGCGCAGGCGACGATGAGCATCGACAGCCGCTACAAGATCCCGGTCGACGCGGTGGCCAACGTGCACTCGGTGTCGGCGGTCGGCGAGCAGTACCTCGACCTGGTGTCGACCGGGCATCCGGGCAAGGACTTCGCGGACGGCCAGACCATCACCAAGGGCACGGTGCCCGCCGAGATCGGCCCGGCGCTGGATACCGCCAACCGCGGGCTTGCCGTGCTGCCCAAGGAGAAGATCGGTCAACTGCTCGACGAGACGGCGCAGTCCGTCGGCGGGTTGGGGCCCGCCCTGCAGCGGCTGGTCGACTCCACCCAGGCGATCGTCGGTGATTTCAAAACCCAGATCACCGACGTCAACGACATCATTCAGAATTCCGGGCCGATCCTGGACAGCCAGGTCAATTCCAACGCCGCGATCGAGCGCTGGGCGCGCAACCTGAACAACCTGTCCGCGCAGGCCGCGCGTGAGGACACCCACGTGCGCAGCGTGCTACGGCAAGCGGCGCCGACGGCCGATCAGGTCAACGAGGTGTTCAACGACGTCCGCGACTCGCTGCCGCAGACGCTGGCCAACCTCGAGGTCGTGTTCGACCTGCTCAAGCGCTACAACACCGGTGTTGAGCAGGTGCTGGTCTTCCTGCCGCAGGGTGCCTCCATCGCGCAGACGGTGGCCGCACCGTTCCCGAACCAGGCCGCGCTCGACCTGGCGTTGTCGATCAACCAGCCCCCGCCCTGCCTGACCGGCTTCATTCCGGCGGCGGAGTGGCGGTCCCCGGCGGACACCAACCTGGCGCCGTTACCGTCGGGCACCTACTGCAAGATTCCGATGGAGACCCCGGCGAACAGCGTGCGCGGCTCGCGCAACATCCCGTGCACGGACGCGCCCGGCAAGCGGGCGGCCACGCCGCGGGAGTGCCGCGACCCCAACCCGTACGTACCGGCGGGCACCAACCCCTGGTACGGGGACCCGAACCAGATCCTGACCTGCCCCGCCCCCGCGGCGCGCTGCGATCAGTCGGTGCGGCCCGGCATGGTGATTCCGGCACCGTCCATCAACAACGGCCTCAACCCGGCCCCGTCGGACCGCGTCCCGGGCACGCCGCCGCCGACCAGCGACCCGTTGTCGCGGCCGGGGAGCGGCACGGTGCAGTGCAACGGCCAGCAGCCCAATCCGTGTGTCTACACTCCGAGCGGGCCCCCCGCCGCCATCTACAGTCCGCAGAGCGGTGAACTGGTGGGGCCCGACGGGGTGAAATACTCCGTCGAGAACTCGACCAAAACAGGAGACGACGGATGGAAGGAGATGCTGGCACCGGCCGGCTGAACCCCCCACCCATGCCGAGGTTTCGTCGACTGCGTAGGCACTCCCAGAAGTCCAGTCCGAAGATCCAACAGGAGCCGGCGGCTGCTGCCGAGGAGACCACCCCGCAGCCGACGACCGAGGACTCGAACGCACCCGAGGACGGCGCGCAGACCAGCCCGGCGGTGACGGCGCAGGACGGGACCGAGCAGACGCTGGAGTCCGAGGAGGCGGCCGCCGACGGGGCGCCGGCATCCGAGGACACCACGGCGGCGGAGACGCCGGAATCCGAGGACCGGGACGACGGCGCGACCGCGAGTGCCGAGCGCCGGCCGTCGCGACTGGGCCGGGGGTGGCTCTCCGGCATCGCCGCGGCGCTGGTGCTGCTGGCGGGTGGCCTCGGGGCGGGTGGCTACTTCGCCCTGCGCTACCACCACCAAAGCCAAGTGATCGCGCGCAACGACGCCGCGGCGCTGAAGGCGGCGGTGGATTGTGTGTCGGCGACTCAGGCCCCCGACACCAACGCGATGGTCCAGAGCGAACAGAAGATCATCGAGTGCGGCACCGACGCGTTCCGATCTCAGGCGCTGCTGTACACCAACATGATCGTTCAGGCCTACCAGGCGGCCAACATCCATGTTCAGGTGTCCGATGCGCGCGCGGCGGTGGAGCGCAACAACGACGACGGCACGGTCGACGTGCTCGTCGCGATGCGCGTCAAGGTGTCAAGCGACCAGTCGCAAAAGGAAACCGGCTACCGCCTGCGGGTGAAGATGGCATTCGCCGAAGGGCAGTACCGGATTTCCAAGCTCGACCAGGTGACGAAGTGACGGTGGTGGTCGAGGAGATTCAGGCTCGGACTGAAACCACGGCGGCCGTACCGGAGTCACCGCGGGATGCCTTGGCCCCCTGGCACATTCGAGCGGCCGCGTTCGCCGTCGACGTGCTGCCGTGTGCCGCCGTCGCGACGACGATGGCGTTGGTCGCCTGGACCGTGGCCGCGCACCCTGTTTGGTGGTGGGTGTCTGTCTCGGTCGTCGGCCTGGCCATCCTGCTGATGTTGGCCGACCGGTTGCTGCTGCCAACCCTTACCGGCTGGAGCCTGGGACGCGGCCTGTTCGGAATCGCGGTGGTCCGCCGCGACGGCACGACCATCGGGCCGTGGGGGTTGCTGCTGCGCGACCTGGCCCACCTGCTCGACACCGCGTCGGCGGTGGGATGGCTTTGGCCGCTGTGGGATTCGCGGCGCCGCACCTTCGCCGACATGTTGCTGGGCACCGAAGTGCGCCGCGTCGAACCCGACGACGAGGCGCTGGGAAAGTCGCGGCGCTGGACCACGCTGGCGGTGCCGATCGCGACGGCGGTGTGCCTCGCCGGGGTCGCCCTGAGCTACCTGGTGGTTTACTCCCGCGATCGGGCGAGCGATCGAAGCAGGGCGGAGATCCAGGCGCAGGGGCCCAAGATGGTCGCGCAGATGCTGACATACGACCCGAAATCGTTGCGCGACGACTTCGCTCGCGCCCGGTCGCTGGCGACCGACAAGTACCGAAGCCAGCTGGCGGCGCAGCAGGACGTGGTCCAGAAGGGCAATCCCGTCATCAACGAGTACTGGCCCACCGACTGGTCGGTGCAATCGGTCACGCCGGATCGCGCGACGATGCTGCTGTTCCTGCAGGGGCGGCGCGGCGTGGGACCCGAGGAGCGCTACATCAGCGCGAGCGTTCGGGTGGAATTTGCCAAGGGCGCGGACGCGCATTGGCGCGTTGACGACCTCGCCGTGCTGACCAGACCGAAACCGCCGGGGAACGGAAAATGAGCCCCCGCCGCAAGTTTGGGCCCGGCGAGGAGCCGCTGCTCGTGGCACGTCCGGTGCCGCCGTCGCGACCGCAGTGGATGCCGGCCGCCGTCGCGGGCGCCGCGGTGCTGATGGTCATGTCGATCGCGGCATGCACGCTGATGCTGATTTCTCACGAACGTCGGACGCGCGCCGCGTCGAAGGAGCGCGAGGTGCTCAGCTACGTGGGCGGTTTCATGACGCAGTTCACCTCCATCGACCCCTATCACGCCAACGACTATGTAAACCGAATATTGGCCCAGGCGACAGGCGATTTCGCCAAGCAGTACCACGACAAGGCGAACGAGATCCTGCTGCAGGTCGCCCGGGCCGAACCCGCCACCGGCACCGTCCTGGGCTCCGGGCTGGAACGGTGGAACGACGACGGCAGCGCCACCGTGATGGTGGCCACCGACGTGACCTCCAAGTCGCCGGACGAAAAGCAGGTGTTCGAGAACACCAATCGTTGGACGGCAACCGTCACGCAGGAAGGGAATCAGTGGAAGATCAGCAACCTGCTGCAGGTGACCTGACCGCCGACGCGGAAAAGACCGAAGAATCTTCCGGCCAGGACACCGCGGAGGCCAGCGAAAGTGCCGATGGCGCAATCGAATCCGCCGATGTCGCCGGCGCTGCCACACCGGACGGCGAAGAGGCGGCGACGGATGCCAAAGAAAAGCGGCCGCGGCGCAAGATCCTGGCCGGCAAGCGGCTCGCCATCGTGGTGACGCTGGCCGCGCTGCTGTTCGTCGGCTCCGCGGCGTTCGCGGGCGCGATGGTGCAGCCGTACCTTGCCGATCACGCCACCGCCGCGACGAAGCTGAAGGTGGCTCGCACCGCGGCCAATGCGATCACCACGCTGTGGACGTACACGCCGGAGAACATGGACGGTCTCGCCGACCGCGCGGCGGCCTACCTCAGCGGCGACTTCGGGGCCCAATACCGCAAGTTCGTCGACGCGATCGTGGCCCCCAACAAGCAGGCCAAGGTGAGCAACAGCACCGAAGTGGTCGGCGCGGCGGTCGAATCGCTGGACGACCCGAATGCCGTCGTCATCGTCTACACCAACACCACGTCCACCAGCCCGCTGACCAAGAACATCCCGTCGCTGAAATACCTGTCCTACCGGCTGTTCATGAAGCGCACCAACGGCCGCTGGCTGGTGACGAGGATGACGACGGTCACCTCACTGGACCTGACCCCGCAGGTCTGACGGGCCGGATCCCAACCCGCACATGCCCGTTGCGTCGCCGGTCTCCGAACGCTCGACCGTCGCGGCGCTGCTGTTGCTGACCTTCGCCACCGGCTTGGCCGACGCGATCAGCATCCTGGTGCTCGGCCACGTCTTCGTGGCGAACATGACCGGCAACGCGATCTTCCTCGGCTTCTGGCTGGCCCCCAGGACCAACATCGACCTGACGGCGGTCGTGGTGGCCCTGCCGACCTTCGTCTGCACCACGATCGTCAGCGGCCGGTTGGCGCGGCATTTCGGTGAGCGGGTGCGGCCGTGGATCATCACCGTGCTGGCAACCGAGATCGTGTTGTTGGTGACGTTGTCGATCCTGGCCGGTAGCGGGGTGCTGCACTACCACGACGACACCAAGCTGATCATGATCGGCATGCTCGCGGTGACGTTCGGCCTGCAGCACTCGAGCGCGCGCCAGTTCGGCATCCAGGAGCTGTCCACCACGGTGCTGACGTCGACGATCGTCAGCCTCGGCCTGGACAGCCACCTCGCCGGTGGGACGGGCGCGCGCGAAAAGCTGCGCTTCAGCGTCGTTTTCACGATGTGCGCCGGCGCCCTGGTCGGCGCGACGATGTCACGGTTCGTCGTCGCGCCGGTGTTCGCGGTCACCGCGGCGGTCGTCGCGGCCAGCCTGCTGATCTTCCGGTTCGGGCCGGCCGGCGGCGATCGCGAGGGCGGCGAAGCCGGGCGAAGCGGGTCGCCGCCATCGAGGTCTAGTTGAAGGCCAGCCAGCTCGGCAGCGCGCGCTCGTGGGAGTCGCACAGCACCTGGCGGGTGTCGCACGATCCCCGCGGCGACCCGGCGCCGGCCCACATGCCGCCGGTGTCGCGCCGCAGCACGATGGCCGAGGACCCGCCGCCGTCGAGCAGGACCGCGGTGTCGCTGCCCAGGCCGCGGAACAGGTCCTGGATGTTGTCCGGTGTGTAGCTGCCGCCCTCGAAGACGTACATCTCGTCCCGTTGCTTCACGTAGGCGAGCGCCGTTCGCGCCGCGCTCGGGCCGCCGTCGTTGAGCTGCCCGGTCTTGCCGGGGGACAACAGGCCGATCCCCGATACCGCGACGAACCGCTCGTTGCGGTTCAGCAGGTCCGCGACCACCGGGGTGGCGACGTCGTAATCCTGGGGGCTCTTGGGGCGCAACACATACGGCGCGGCGCCGGCCGGCAGGATCATCGTCGACAGGGCACTCCAGCTCTCGCCGCCGCCGGACAGACCCTGCTTGCCGGGATACGCGACCGTGCCGGTGACCGCCTGGTTCGCCCGGCCCTGGCCGTGGGTGTTGTCGACGAAGGCGCCCAGCGGGGAACTGCAGCCGGTCTGCCGCCAGGACCCGGCCTTCTGCGGCCGGATGTCAAAGAAGTTGGCGTTGATCGCGATCGTCGGCTGTCCCAGCCGCTGCCAGGCCTGCAGCGGCGGGTAGACCTCCGATGCCTGCCACAGTCCCTCGCCGGTGCGGGCGCCGGGATTGTTCTCGCAGCGCGCCTGATCGCCCTGGTGGCTGTCCACCAGCAGGTGCGGCGCGAGCCGCCCCGCCGCATTCTTGATGACCATCAGGTGGCCGCCGTTGTTCATTTCGTACCAGCTGCCACCGGCGTTGAGCATCGGCGTCGGGTGACCGGGGCCGAAGTTGTAGACGAGGTAGGAGCCCCGGGTGGTCTCGATGGCGTTGGCCAGCAGGTCGCGCCCGTCCGCGGCGCGGGCGACGGGCTGTCCGGTCGTGCACGCCAGGACCGCGCACGCGGCCACGGCGGTGCAGCAGGCCGCCAGCCGGCGCAGGCTGGCAAGGGGCGTCAGCACGGTGGACCTTTCGGCGCGTGTAGCTATGCAACATGAATAGCATTAGTCACACCAGTCACACTGTCAATTTTGATAACGAACGCGTGACGCTTGGGCCGCACTCGAATTACGTTTGCTCGCTTGGATTTTCGCTTTCGGCGTCGGGCTGGCTTTCGGCGGCGTGCTCCCGCTTGCTCACGCGTGCCTGGTGCTCCGCCTGGTGTTGCGCGGCGATCGCCAGCTCGACCGCTCCCTGGATGCGGTGGAAGCCCTGGCGGTCGTAGAGCTGCGTGATGATGCCACCGAACAACAGCCCGATCACCAGGCCGATCGTCGTCAACCACAGCGCCTGGGACAGACCGGAATCGGCCCGGCCATCGAGATAGACCAGCGAGCGCACGCCCAGGAAGACCTGGTGCATCGGCTCGAATTTGGCCAGCCAGCGAAAGAACGTCGGCGTGGCCTCCAGCGGGACGGTGGCGCCCGCGGACGGCAGTCCGAGGATCACGAAGATCAGCATGCTGACCAGCAGGCCCATCGAGCCCAGCACCGACAATATGGAACTCGACGTGATGCCCACCACGATGATCGCGAACACCCCGAACGCCCACAATTGCCAGCCCAGCGGAATGGGCATGCCGAGCCCGTGGGCGATGGCGAGGTAGACCGCCGACGTCAGCAGCGCCAGCACCACCATGATGGCCCATTTGAGCAGCAGCGTCTGGAATCTCGAGATCCTGACCTGCTCGGCGAATCGGTACACCGGGCCCCATTCCGCGGGCACATAGCCGAGCAGCGCGTCCACCAGCGTGCTGACCACGACGCTGCCGGTGAACCCCGCGAGTAGCAGCAGCAGCGCGAAATAGAAGGCCGACAACCCATTACCGGTGCCGTTGGGCAGCGGGTTGTACACGTTCGCCTTGACCTCGATCGGAGTGGCCAGGCCCAGCGCCGACGCGCCGGTCAGCGGGGCGCCCCCGGTCTGCGCAGCGACATCGGCCGTAAGGCGTTGGCCCACTTTGCCGTTGGCCACGGCCATCGCCTGGGTGAGGGTTTGTCCGGCAATGCTGGAGCCGAGTGTGCCCGCTCGCGGGTTGGTGGAGATGGTGACCGACGGCCGGGTCGCGCGGCCGGGCGTGACGGCGCTGGCCCCGTATTCGCGCAGGCTGGACGAGAAGGTCGGCGGAATGACCAGCTCCCCATACACCTGGGCGGTGTCCAGCAGCCGCTGGGCGGCGCCGTGGGACACCACCCGGACGTCGAATTTGTCCTTGTCCAACCCGGCCACCAGGCCGTCGGCGATCTGCGCCCCGAACGGTCCGGCGTCCTCGTTGACAACAGCGACGGGAAAATGACGCAGGTTGGTCATCGGGTTCAGGATGCCGCCGAGGTACAGCGCGCACAACGCCGACATCAGCGCCAGCGTGACGACGATGGGCAGCCCCCAGAAGCGCACGGTCCGAACTGCCTTGATATTCCGCTTGGGGTTGGGCGCCGCGTGCCGCGGCTGCGATTGAGACATGCGGGCTCCTGTCTGTCGTGCCCACTCTATGTGGTCTCAGCCGCCCAACTTTGCATGCATCTCCCAGATCAGCAGCTCCGCCGGCTCGACCGCCGTTGCCCGCGTGCCGTCGGCGCCGGTGAATCGGACGGCGTCGCCCTCGGCGAGGGCACCGATTTCCGACGCGTTGACCCGGCCCCGCGCGACGAATACGTGCAGGTAGGGAGCCTGCGGCAGGTCGACCGAGTCGCCGGGGCGCAGCCGCGCGGCGTGGAGCGCCGCGTTGCGGTTGTGCAGCGTGATGGCCGCCTCAATGCCGGGGATGCCTGAGGCGATGGTCACAAGTCGGCCCGACAGCTCCTCGTCGCCGATCTCGTGTTGCTGGTAACTCGGTGTGATGGCGGTCTCGTCGGGGACCACCCACATCTGCACGAAATGGACTGCTTCCGTGGCAGAGTCGTTCTTCTCCGAGTGCAGGATGCCGCTGCCCGCCGACATGCGTTGGGCCAGACCGGGATAGATGACCCCGCGGTGGCCGGCAGAGTCCCGGTGGGTCAGCTCGCCGCTCAGCACCCACGTCACGATCTCCATGTCGCGGTGGGGATGCGTATCGAATCCCGTTCCGGGCGCGACGATGTCGTCGTTGTTGACCAGGAGCAACCCGTGGTGGGTGTTATCGGGGTCGTAGTGGTCGCCGAACGAGAAGGAATGCCGGGACGTCAGCCAGGACGTCGCGGTGACGGCCCGATCGGCCGCCCGCCGAATCTCGACGGTTGCGGGCATGGGCTCCAGCCTAGGCCAACATTTCCTGCGCGCGCCGCAGCGCGGTGTCGAGGGCGGCCAGAGTCAGCCCGGTCGCGTGCCCCAGGTGAATCTCGATCTGGTACTCGGGCTGGCCGTCCATGCCGAAGATCGGCAGTACGACGAATTCCGTTGATGCCAGCTCGGTTTCGAGTACATCTGTGACCGATCGCAGCGTCACCATGGTCATCAGGGCGGTGAGCCGGCGGGCCACCTGCGCTGTCGGCTCCAGCGACGCCAGCACGTCCGCGAGGCGGTGGTGCAGTGACTGGTGGGTGTCGTCGAACCGCCAGGCCCCGTAGCCGCGGGCCCGGATGTCGGCGAGCACCCGCTGATGCTGGGCGACTTCGGCGCGCGCCAGCCGCGGCGTGACGTGGTGCAGCCAGCGCTCGACGAATTCGTCGTCGCGCCAAGCCATGGCGACCAGCCCGAACGGCGGGTCGATGGGGAAGCGCTGACCGACCGCGTGCTCGCCGTCGGTGCCGTGGCCGACCGCGTCGACGGTGGTCAGGTGGCGATCGCCGATCCTCGACATCGAGCAGCCAGCCCCAAAAGTCGCATGCAGGAAACGCAGCGCGTCGCGCCCCCGGTCCAGCAGGGGGAACTGGGCGCGCAGCCCGTGCACCAGACCGAACAGGCCACTGCCCAGCACATAGCGGCGGCCATCACGGCGTGCCACCCACCCGCGGCGCTCCAGTTCGGCCAGCACCAGGGCGCAGGTCGAGGTGCTGATCCGGCAGGCCTTCGCCAGCTCCGCCGAGGTGTGCCCCCGCGGTGAATCCGCCAGCGTCTCAAGCACATCCACCACCCGGGCGGTGGGTGGCGACTTGGCGGTTGACTCACCCACGTGCGGCTCCTTACGATCCGTCCAAAATACACCAATAGCCGTCCTAATATTAGGAGAACATTGTGCTCAAGGTGGGAATGTGGGGACCCGGTTCGATGGGCGTGATCGCCCTGCGCGGCGTGATCGACCATCCGGAGCTAGAGCTGGTCGACCTGGTGGTGCACAGCGATGCCAAGGCGGGCCGCGATGCCGGGGAGCTGTGCGGGATCGCGCCGGTGGGGGTGATCGCCACGCAGGACCCGGCGCCGATGCTCGCCGGCGACGCCGACGCGGTGGTGTACGCGGCCGGCGCCAACCTGCGTCCGCTCGACGCCGTCGAGGACATGGCGTCGATCCTGCGGTCGGGCAAGAACGTGGTGTCGTGTTCGGTAGTGCCGCTGGTGTTTCCCGACGCCCTCGACGGGGCGTTCACCGATCCGCTGCGCCGGGCCGCGCTCGACGGCGGAGTGTCGTTCTTCACCACCGGTATCGACTCCGGCTTCGCCAACGACGTGCTGCCGCTCGTGCTTTCGGGGGTGTCGCGCGTCATCGAGTCGGTGCGGGTGACCGAGATGTTCAACTACGCCACCTACCCGGACCGCGCCGCGGTCTATGAGATCCTCGGGTTCGGCAAGCCGCCGGAATACCAGGCCTTCGCGGCCCAGCCCGGAATATTCACGTTCGGCTGGGGGCCGGTGCTGCACCAGCTCGCCGCCGGATTGGGCGTCAAGATCGACAACATCGAGGAGGCCAACGACCGCATCCCCGCCGCCGAGTCCTTCGACACGCCCACCGGGCACATCGCGGCGGGAACGATCGCGGCCATGCGCTCCACGCTGACCGGATACGTCGGCGGAAAGCCGACTTTCGTCCTCGATCATGTGACGCGGATGCGCGACGACATCGCCCCGGACTGGCCCCAGCCGCACATCTGTATCCCGCCCAAGGATCTCGGCTACGGCATGGCGTCGGGGCGCGGCCTGTATCGCGTCGAGATCGAGGGATCCCCAAGCATGCGTTGCGAATTCGAGATGGCCGAGGATCACGACCACGACCTCGGCGCGCGGATCGCCGGCGCTTCGCGGATGGTCAACGCCATCCCCGCGGTGTGCGCGGCCCCGCCCGGCCTGCTGTCGGCGCTGGACCTGCCGCTGATCACCGGTGCGGGGCTGGTCCGCTCGGTGGAGGGACCGTCACCGGACAGCCGGCTGTTCTCCGGGTGATCACTTCGCGGCGGGCAGCAGGGCGATGAGCGTATCGATGAGCTGCTCGGCGTCGGTGTGCCATTTATCCCACACCAGGTGGCCGCTCAGTTCCAGGCCCGTGATGCCGTGCGCACTGGTCAGTAGGAGCGCCCCGTAGCGGCGCGCCCGTTTGGGACCGACGATGCGGCCCACCAGGTCGAGAAAGAGGTCCTGCGTGCGCTCGGCCGCCCGGGCCAGCGCGGTGGGATCTCCCGCGGGCGTGGTGAACATCAAGCGGTACAGGTGCGGCCGGGTCCGGCCCACGGCGATAAGCGAGAGCAAGGCGGCGCGCAGCGACTGCTCGGGCGGGTTACCGCTGGCGACCAGGAGTTCCAGCGCGTCACCCAGTTCGCTCCACGCATTCGTGGCGAGGGCGGTGAGCAGGCCTTCCTTGTCGGCGAAGTGGCGGTAGGGCGCCGAGCGCGAAACACCGGTGCGCGCGCCCACTTCGCGCAGCGTGACCGCTTCGGGTCCGCCGATATCCAGCAACACCTCGGCGGTGTCGAGGAGGGAGCGGCGGGTCGCCGCGGCGGCCTCTGATCGTGTCGCCATCCGGAGAAGCATAAGCGTCCAGCACTTGAGTTGACATCGTCAACAAAGCTGTTAGATTCTGTTGACGTTGTCAACTCAACGTGTCGGCCCCACGATGGAGACGGTTATGACTGCTTCGAATGACCCCGAACGGCGCGAGCTCGTCGTCGTCACCGGCGCTTCGACCGGCATGGGGGCGGCCACCGCGCGGGAACTGGCGCGCCGGGGCTTCCACGTGCTGGCCGGGGTCCGCCGTCAGGCCGACGGGGATGCGTTGCGCGCCGAGGGGATCGAGCCCCACACCCTCGACATCACCATGGAGTCCGACGTCGCGGCCATCGCCGACCGGGTCGCCCGCGATCCGATGCACCGGCCCCTGCGCGCGCTGATCAACAACGCCGGGATCGCCGTCAACGCGCCGGTCGAGACGCTGCCGCTGGACGAATGGCGCCATCAATTCGAGGTCAACCTGTTCGGTCACATCGCGATGACCCAGGCGCTGTTGCCGGCCCTGCTGCAAAGCTGCGGCACCGTCGTCAACATCAGTTCCGTCGGTGGCAGGGTGGCGTTGTCGACCTATGGCGCCTACGCGGGTTCGAAGTTCGCCCTGGAGGCCGTCAGCGATGCGATGCGCCGCGAGGTCGCGGAGTTCGGGGTCAAGGTCGTCGTCGTCGAACCGGGCGGGGTGAAGACGGAGATCACCGAGCGCGGGATCGCCACCGCCGATCGCCTCAGCGCCGCAATGACCGCCGACCAATTGCACCGCTACGGCGATCTTGCTGAGGCGGTCAAGGCGCAAGCCCGATCGTTCACCGCGGGCGGTGTCACGGCCGAGCGCGCGGCGACGGTGATCGCCAAGGCGGCCACGGCATCTCGGCCCCGCACCCGCTACACCATCGGGCGCGATGCCGCCGTCCTGGTACGGGTGGCCCGCCTGGCGTCCGACCGGCTGCTGGACCGCATGCTGCGCCTCAACCTGCGGCCGCACTACGCCTGAGTGCCGCCGAGTGGATACGTGGCGGCGGCGAGCTCGAGGATCTCGGCGCGATCGGCCGACAGGATGAATCCCGATCCGATCGCGGTGTCCAGCGCCGCGGTGAACCCGTCGAGGTACTGCTCGGCCCCACCCGGATAGAGCCGGTGCAACGTCGCGGCGTCGAACGGCTCGCCGGAGCCGAAGATCGCGGCCATCAGGCTCTGTTCGCCGGCTCCCGAGCTGGGCAGGCCGGAGGTCCGGGCGATCGGCACGTCCACCCATGGCGTCCGGACGCCGCCCCGGGCAAGGCCATTGGGATCCAGGACGGCCCGCGGCGGATCGCCATCGCGGACCTCGATCGGCGGAGCCGCCGGCGCCGGCTGCCCGGTTCGCACCCAGTTGTGCAGGGCGGCGATCGCCGCCTGCACCACGTAATGGTGCTGCGGCGCGAAGTTGAGGTAATGCCCCAGCTCCTGGCCCATCAGCATGTTGGTCGGGGCGTAGGCCGACACGACGGCATCCAGCGGCGCCGAACCGTCGTCGATCGGCGCCACCTGGATCGTGTAGTTGTCGGCGTGCGCGGCGCCGGCGATCTCCCAGACCCGCAGCCATTGGTCCTCGGGTTGCCTCGCGAGGTAGTAGCCGTGCCGGGGCCCGCCGAACAGGTCGGTCTCGGTGATGATCGTGACGAGCGGGACGCCCAGGTCGGTGCGGAACGCGACCGCGTCCGGCGCGGCGGCCTGCGACTCGTCGAAGATGGAAGCGCCATCCAGCGGTGCCGCCGACGCGAACCGGGAATGCACCAAATAGCCGTCGTAGCTTCGGGCGAGTGGAGCGACGGCGTTGACGTAGCTGGTCAGGAACATCGCGGATTGCGACTCGCCCACGGCGATCACGTGGCGCACGCCCAGATCGCCCAGCACGCCGTTTCGGACCAGCTCGCCCGTCTGGGAAAAGATGTCGTAGGAGAACTCGTCACCGGGGTGGTGCAGCGCCGCGTACCGCGCCGGGTCCTGGCTCTTCAGGGACATGTCGACGCCTAGCATGCTGGTGCCGCCGCCCTCCACCCCCACCCGCTGGGCCGAGACCGCGACGTAGGCGTAGCCCGCCCGGAGGATCTCGCGATGGGCCATCATCCACACGGCCGGGGCGTCGATGCCGCCGCTGACATTGAGCCATTCGACGAGCACGGTGCCATTGAAATCGGAGCGCCGCGCAGGGGTCAGCGCCACGATCCGGGTCGTGTATTCGGCGGTGCCGCTGGGCGTGACGCTCCAACGCCCGTCGGCGCCCAACTCGGCTGTGGGCGCGTAGGACGAGGCCGTGCCGGAGACGAAGAATTCCTCGGCGACGTAGCCGACGGCGGCGATGTCGAAGGCGCCCAGCAACAGCAGCGGTTTGCCGGGCACGGGCGTGACGAGCGGGGGATCCGGTGTGGTCACAGGGAACCGGGCAGCCCGAATTTGGCGAACAGCGTGTCGTCGAGGAACGCCACCACGTGCGAGACCCGGCCGTCCCGCACGTCGAGCACGTGCAGCTGGAACGGCACGTGCACGTCGCCCGCGCGCATGTACATGGCCGCGCCGAGCTGGCCGTTGGCGATCACGGGAAGCAGGCGCATGTCGCCGGGATGCTCGGCGGGGCACTGCTGGTGAATGAGCGCCACGATGTCCCGGGCACCCCGGTACCAGCCGACGTACGGCGGCATTTCCCAGATGGCCTCGGCGGTGAACAGCTCGACCAGCCGGTCGATGTCGTAGGCCTCGAACGCGGCGATGTAGCGGTCCAGCATGTCCTGCGCCTCGGCCGAATCCGGCGGCGTCAAGCGGTCGTTCGCGCTGGGCTGGACGGCCTCCAGCTGGGTGCGGGCCCGCTGCAGCAGGCTGTTGACGGCGGTGGTGGTGGTGCCGATCGCCGCGGCCACCTCGGCCGCCTTCCACTGCAGCACGTCGCGCAGCAGCAGTACCGCGCGCTGCCGCGGCGAAAGGTGTTGCAGCGCGGCGACAAAGGCCAACCGCACCGACTCCCGCGACCCGACGATGACCGACGGGTCCGCCGGGTCGTCGGTGAGTTCCGGCAGCGGCTCCAGCCAGGGCACCTCGCGACGCTCCACCAGCTCCGCCGCCGGGTCCGAGCTGGGCGCACCCAAGCCGGTCGGCAAGGGGCGCCGCTCGCGGCCCTCCAGCGCCGTCAGGCAGGTGTTGGTGGCGATGCGGTGCAACCACGTCCGCATCGAGGACCTGCCCTCGAATCGGTCGTAGGCCTTCCAGGCCCGGAGCAGCGTCTCCTGCACCAGATCCTCGGCGTCGTGCAGCGACCCGGTCATCCGATAGCAGTGTGCGAGCAGCTCGCGGCGGTACGGCTCGGCGTCGGTGGAGAAGTCCCCGCCGACGGCCGAGCCGGCGTCAAAGTCTCCGGCGTTTTCGGTGAGCAGCCTCACCCGGATGAGCCTACGCAGTATCCCCGACAGAGTCTTTGTCAAGGCCCACCGCCCGAGCCACTACGCTGCCCATGATGACTACGCGCACTGAACGGACCTTCGAGGGCGTCGGCGGCGTGCGCATCGTCTATGACGTCTGGACGCCCGACACCACGCCGCGGGCGGTGGTGGTGCTGTCGCACGGCCTCGGCGAGTACGCCCGCCGCTACGACCACGTCGCGGAGTGCTTCGGCGGCTCGGGGCTGGTCACCTACGCCCTGGACCACCGGGGCCACGGTCGCTCCGGCGGCAAGCGGATGCTGGTGCGGGACATCTCCGAGTACACGACGGATTTCGACACCCTGGTCCGCATCGCGACCCGGGAACACCACGGCCTCAAATGCATCGTGCTCGGGCACAGCATGGGCGGCGGGATCGTGTTCGCCTACGGCGTCGAACGCCCGGACAACTACGACATGATGGTGCTGTCGGCGCCGGCGGTGGCCGCCCAGGATCTGGTGTCGCCGCTGATGGTGCTCGCGGCCAAGGTGCTCGGCGTCGTCGTGCCCGGCCTTCCGGTGCAGGAACTCGACGTCGACGCCATCTCGCGCGATCCGGCGGTGGTGGCGGCCTACAACGCCGATCCGCTGGTGTATCACGGGAAGGTTCCGGCCGGCGTGGGGCGCGCGCTGCTGCAGGTCGGCGAGACCATGCCGCAGCGGGCGCCGGCGCTGACCGCGCCGCTGCTGGTGGTGCACGGCTCAGACGACCGGCTCATCCCCGTCGACGGGAGCCGCCGGCTGGTCGAATGCGTGGGATCCAGCGACGTCGAGCTGAAGGTGTATCCGGGGCTGTACCACGAGGTCTTCAACGAGCCGGAGCGCGAGCAGGTGCTCGGCGACGTCGTCTCCTGGATCACCGCCCGGCTCTGAGCGGCCGTCGGCGGACTGTCGTCTCGTTGCGTTAGTTTGGCGCACATGAGCCGCGCCGCGACGATGCAGAGCGGAGTACCGCCCGCTCGCGGGGGACGGAGCGATAAGGAGGAGTGGCGCACATGAGCGACGACAAAATGCTGGCTCGCATCGCCGCGCTGTTGCGTCAGGCCGAGGGCACCGACAACTCGCACGAGGCGGACGCCTTCATGAGTGCCGCGCAGCGGCTTGCGACGGCGGCGTCCATCGACCTGGCGGTGGCGCGGTCGCACGCGGCCAAGCGCTCGCCGGTGCAGGCCCCGACGCAGCGGACCATCACCATCGGCGCGGCCGGCACCCGGGGGCTGCGGACGTACGTACAGCTTTTCGTGGTGATCGCGGCCGCCAACGATGTGCGCTGTGACGTGGCGTCGAACTCGACGTTCGTCTACGCGTACGGGTTCGCCGAGGACATCGACGCCACGCACGCCCTCTACGCCAGCCTGGTCGTCCAGATGGTGCGGGCCTCGGACGCCTACCTGAGCTCCGGCGCGCACCGGCCCACGCCGACGATCACCGCGCGCCTGAACTTCCAGCTCGCGTTCGGGGCCCGGGTGGGGCAGCGCCTGGCCGAGGCCCGCGACGAGGCCACCCGCGAGGCCACCAAGGACCGCCGCCGCCCGCCCGGCACGGCTATCGCCTTGCGAGACAAGGAACTTGAGCTGCGAGACTTCTACCGCGGCGCATCGAAGGCGCGCGGCACCTACCAAGTCAGTCGCGCCACGGCGGGATATTCGTCGGCGGCGCGCCGCGCGGGGGACCGGGCCGGCCGGCGGGCGCGGCTCGGGAACAGCCCCGAACTGCCCGGGGCGCGGAGCGCACTGCGCCAGTGACGGCGACCCGCGATTCGCAGCGCGCCAAGGTTTATGCGGCCGAGGACTTCGTCCGCACGCTGTTCGACCGCGCCGCCGAGCACGGATCGCCCGCCGTCGAGTTCTTCGGCACACCGTTGACCCTGCCGCCGGAAGGGCGATTCGGATCGGTGGCCTCGGTCCAGCGCTACGTCGACGACGTGCTCGCCCTGCCGTCGGTGCGGCGACGCTGGCCGGACGTCTCGCCGCTGCGGGTGCGGTCGCGCCGCGCCGCCACCGCGGCGCACTACGAAAGCCGGGACGGCGCGGGCACTATCGCCGTTCCCGACCGCGACACCGCCGACTGGGCGCTGCGCGAGCTGGTGGTGCTGCACGAGGTGGCGCATCACCTGTGCCGGGCGGAACCGCCGCACGGCCCGGAGTTCGTCGCGACGATCTGCGAGTTGGCGGAGCTGGTGATGGGGCCGGAACTCGGGCACGTGCTGCGCGTCGTGTACGCCAAAGAGGGTGTGCGGTGAGCGATCCCGGCGATCCCGACGCCCGGGCCCGCGAGGTCGAGGCGCAGATGACCGACGACGAGCGGTTCTCCCTCCTGGTCGGGGTCATGGGCGCCGGGGAACTGTGGCCGCTGCGGGACGAACGCATCCCGCAGGGGGTCCCGATGAGCGCGGGGTATGTGCCCGGGATACCCCGGCTCGGTGTCCCGGCGCTGTTGATGAGCGACGCCGGGCTCGGCGTCACCAACCCCGGCTATCGCCCCGGTGACACGGCCACCGCATTGCCCGCCGGGCTGGCGCTGGCCGCCAGTTTCGATCCGGCGCTGGCGCGCGCCGCCGGCGGCCTGATCGGCAGGGAAGCCCGCAGCCGCGGATTCAACGTGCAGCTCGCCGGGGCCATGAACCTCGCACGCGATCCGCGCAACGGCCGCAATTTCGAATACGCCTCCGAGGACCCGCTTTTGACGGGCACGATCGCCGCCGAATCGGTCAAGGGGATCCAGGACGAGGGCGTCATCTCGACGGTCAAGCACTACTCGCTGAACGACAACGAGACCAACCGGCACTGGCTGAACGCGGTCATCGATCCCGACGCGCACCGCGAATCCGACCTGCTGGCCTTCGAGATGGCCATCGAGCGCGGCGCGCCCGGCGCCGTGATGGCCGCCTACAACAAGATCAACGGCGAGTACGCCGCTGCCAACGACGCACTGATCAATGGCGTGCTCAAGGGCGCCTGGGGGTATCGCGGCTGGGTCATGTCCGACTGGGGCGCGACGCCGGGCTGGGAATGCGCGCTGGCGGGACTGGACCAGGAGTGTGGCGCGCAAATCGATGCGCTGCTGTGGCAGTCGGAGGCATTCGGGGAGCCCCTGCGCGCCGCGCATGCCGAGGGCAGGCTGCCCGCCGAGCGCCTTTCGGACATGGTCCGCCGGATCCTGCGGTCGATGTTCGCCGTCGGAGTGGATCGTTCCCAAGCCGGACCCGCACCGGACCTGGACGCGCACAACGAGATTGCGTTGCGGATCGCCCGCGAGGGGATCGTGCTGCTGGCCAACCGCGGCCTGCTGCCCCTGGCGCCGGAGTCGAACGCCCGCATCGCCGTCATCGGCGGCTACGCGCATGTGGGTGTCGCGACCGGCTATGGCTCGGCCGCCGTCGTCCCGCCCGGCGGGTACGCCGCGGTGATCCCGATCGGCGGGCAGGGCCTGGAGGCCGGCATCCGCAACCTGTACCTGCTGCCGTCGAGTCCGCTGAGCGAGCTGCGAAAGCGGCTTCCCCAGGCGCACTTAGAATTCGATCCCGGCCTGGGCCCCGCGGAGGCGGCGCTGGCGGCGCGGCGGGCCGACGTCGCGATCGTCTTCGCCGTCCGCGCCGAAGGCGAGGGCTTCGACGGCGCCGACCTGTCGCTGCCGTGGGGCCAGGATGCGGTAATCGCCGCGGTGTCGGCCGCGAACCCGAACACCGTGGTGGTGCTCGAGACCGGCAACCCGGTGACGATGCCCTGGCGCGACTCGGTCAACGCCATCGTGCAGGCCTGGTATCCGGGCCAGGACGGTGGCCGGGCGATCGCGGAAGTCCTTGTCGGCCTGGTGAATCCGTCGGGCCGGCTGCCGATCACCTTCCCGGTCGACCTAGGCCAGACGCCGCGCCCGGAGCTACCCTATCCCGATGCCCCGTGGGGGACGCCGACCACCATCGACTACTTCGAAGGGGCCGATGTCGGCTACCGCTGGTTCGCCAAGCACGGGCTGACACCGCTGTTCGCGTTCGGTCATGGCTTGTCCTACACCAGGTTTGAGTATCGCGACCTGGCGGTCGGCGCGGGGGACACGATCAGCGCCAGTTTCAGCGTCGCCAACGTGGGCGACCGCGCCGGGGCCGACGTCCCGCAGCTGTACCTGACCGCGGCCGCCGGCCAGCGCTGCTTGCGGCTGCTGGGATTCGAACGGGTTGAGCTCCAGCCGGGCGCGACCCGCCGGGTGAGCATCGAGGCCGATGCACGCCTGCTCGCCCACTACGACGGTGCCGCGGGGGCCTGGCGCACCGCGCCAGGTGGTTACACCGTGGCGGTGGGCGCGTCGGCCGCCGCGCTCAACCTGACAGGCGGGGTGGAGCTGGCCGGTCGCACGTTCGGGCGCTGATCCGCGGGGACCGGACGCACGACCGGCCCGGCGGTTACTCGACCGGCGTCAGCTCGTCGCCGCAGGTGCAGCGGTACGGCTCGTCCGCGCCCGAGCAGTGGCAGGGAACTTCGATGCGAACGCGGCATCCACAGCCCTCGTGGCCACAACTCAGCAGGGCTCCCGCCTCATAGGTTGCCATGTCAATCACCCTTCTCTCGGCGTGGACTCGCAGGCCCACTTTATACCCCATAGGGGTATACGTAAATAGGTGGATTGGTCGCGCGGCGCCCGGGTAGCGTGGGCGCCATGACAACAGACCCGACCCCGCAAGACGTCGACGCGTTCCTGGACAGCACGGTGGTGGGCGACGACCCGGCCCTGACCGAGGCGCTGCGGGCCAGCGACGCGGCCGGGCTGCCGCAGATCGCGGTCTCGGCGCAGCAGGGCAAGTTCCTGTCGCTGCTGGCCGGTGCGATCGGGGCGCGGCGCATCCTCGAGGTCGGCACGCTGGGGGGCTTCAGCACCATCTGGCTGGCGCGGGGAGCGGGACCCGACGGTCGGGTGGTGACGCTCGAATACGAGCCCAAGCACGCCGAGGTCGCGCGGTCCAACCTGCAACGCGCGGGCGTGGGCGACCGCGTCGAGGTGATCGTCGGCGCCGCGCTGGACACCTTGCCGACGCTGGACGGTGACCCGTTCGACCTGGTGTTCATCGACGCCGACAAGGAGAACAACGCGGCCTATCTCGAGTGGGCGATCCGGCTGGCTCGTCCCGGCTCGGTCATCGTGGTGGACAACGTCATTCGCGAAGGCCGGATCCTCGACACGGAGTGCGACGATGCCAGAGTGCAGGCGACGCGCCGGACGTTGCAGGCGATGGGCGAGCACCCGCGGCTGGACACCGCCGTCATCCAGACCGTTGGGGCCAAGCAGTGGGACGGTTTCGCGCTCGCGGTGCTGCGCTGAGGGGTGCGCGGGCGTAATCTTGACCACAGATGGATGGGTGCAGTCAAGCTCACTGTGCTTGTCGCACAACGGGCTTGCTGCATAACAGAAAGGTCACAAAATGAGTACGGTCCATTCATCAATCGATCACCACCCCGATTTGTTGGCTCTGCGCGCGAATTACGAGCGCGTCGCCGAGTCGACGAGCGCGCATGTCACCTTCGGCCTGGCCCTGCTGACGGGCCTGTACGTGGCCGCCTCGCCGTGGATCGTCGGGTTCAGCGCGACGGCATCGCTTGCCACGTCCGACCTGATCGTCGGGATCGCGGTGGCGTTCTTGGCGTACGGGTTTGCCACGGCGCTGGACCGCGCGCATGGCATGACCTGGACGTTGCCGGTGCTCGGCGTCTGGGTCATCGTGTCGCCGTGGGTCCTGCCGGGCGTCGCGCTGACGGCCGGCATGCTCTGGTCGAACGTCGTCGCGGGTGCGTTGCTGGCCGTCCTGGGCCTCAACGCCACCTACTTCGGCGTACGCACCCGGGCGGCGGCCACCCACGCTTAGTCGCGAATTCGGTTAGGCGACAAGGCGGCTAGCCGCACACCGCGCCGATCGCGGCCGAGCTGACCAACTTGACGTACTTGGCCAACACCCCGGTCTTGTAGCGGGGCGGGGGAGGCGTGAAATCCCTTCGCCGCGAATCGAATTCGGCGGGGTCGGTCAGCACGTCGAGGGTGTGGGCGGCCACGTCGAGGCGGATCCGGTCGCCGTCGCGCAGCAGAGCGATCGGCCCGCCGTCGACCGCCTCCGGAGCGACGTGCCCCACGCACAGGCCGGTCGTGCCGCCGGAGAACCGGCCATCGGTAAGCAGCAGAACGTCTTTGCCGAGGCCGGCGCCCTTGATCGCGCCGGTGATGGCGAGCATCTCGCGCATCCCGGGGCCGCCCTTGGGGCCCTCGTAACGGATCACCACCGCGTCGCCGTGGGTGATGGTGCCGTCCTCCAGCGCGTCGAGCGCGGCGCGCTCGCCGTCGAAAACCCTTGCGGTGCCTTCGAACACGTCGTTGTCGAAACCGGCCGTCTTGACCACCGCGCCCTCGGGCGCCAGCGATCCGTGCAGGATGGTGATCCCGCCGGTCGGGTGGATCGGGTTGTCCAGGGCTCGCAGTACCTTGCCGTCCGGATCCGGTGGGGCGATGGAGGCCAGATTCTCGGCCAGGGTCTGTCCGGTCACCGTCAGGCAGTCGCCGTGCAGCAGGCCCGCGTCCAGCAGCGCCTTCATCATCACCGGCACGCCGCCGACGTGGTCGACGTGGGACATGACGTGCCGGCCGAACGGCTTGACGTCGGCCAGGTGCGGCACCTTGGAGCCGATCCGGCTGAAGTCGTCGAGGGACAGCGCGACGTCGGCCTCGTGGGCGATGGCCAGCAGGTGCAGCACGGCGTTGGTCGAGCCGCCGAACGCCATCACCACCGCGATCGCGTTCTCGAAGGCCTCCTTGGTGAGGATGTCGCGGGCGGTGATGCCGCGCCGTAGCAGCTCGACGACGGCCTCGCCGCTGCGGCGCGCGAACCCGTCGCGGCGGCGGTCGGTCGCCGGCGGTGCCGCGCTGCCCGGCAACGACATGCCGAGCGCCTCGGCGGCGCTGGCCATGGTGTTGGCGGTGTACATGCCGCCGCAGGCGCCCTCGCCGGGGCAGATCGCGCGCTCGATGGCGTCGACGTCCTCGCGCGGCATCAATCCGCGTGCGCACGCCCCCACCGCCTCGAACGCGTCGATGATCGTGACCTCGCGTTCGCTGCCGTCGGACAGCTTGGCCACCCCGGGCAAAATGGAGCCGGCGTAGAGGAACACCGCCGCCAGGTCCAGCCGCGCGGCGGCCATCAACATCCCGGGCAGCGACTTGTCGCACCCCGCCAGCAGCACCGAGCCGTCCAGGCGCTCGGCCTGCATCACGGTTTCCACGCTGTCGGCGATCACCTCGCGCGACACCAGGGAGAAATGCATCCCCTCGTGCCCCATCGAGATGCCGTCGGAAACCGAGATGGTGCCGAACTCGAGCGGGTAGCCGCCGGCCGAGAACACGCCCTCCTTGACCGCCTTGGCGAGCCGGTCCAGCGAGAGGTTGCACGGCGTGATTTCGTTCCACGACGAGGCGACGCCGATCTGTGGCTTGGCGAAGTCCTCGTCGCCCATGCCTACGGCGCGCAGCATGCCGCGGGCGGCGGCCTTCTCCAGGCCGTCGGTGACGTCGCGACTACGCGGTTTGATGTCGGTGACCGGCGCCGCATCGGTGGGTGTGGCCTGCCCTGAACTCATCGTGCAAGTATGCCGGGCGCATCGTGTCGGCAAACGCGCGGGTCATACCCCGTCGGGGTATGGGGTAGACTCGAGCGGTGACGAGTCCACACGGATATTCGCAGCAAAAGGACAACTACGCCAAACGGCTGCGGCGCATCGAGGGCCAGGTGCGCGGCATCGCGCGCATGATCGAGGAAGACAAATACTGCATCGACGTCCTCACCCAGATCAGCGCGGTCAGCAGCGCCCTGCGCTCGGTGGCGCTGAACTTGCTTGACGAGCACCTGACTCACTGTGTCACCCACGCGGTGGCCGAGGGCGGGAGCGACGCGGACGACAAGCTGGCCGAGGCCTCAGCCGCCATCGCGCGTCTGGTGCGTTCCTGATCGCCGGTTGGTAGGCGTGTTGAACCGCTAACTGGCGGGAACCTATTGTTGCGGTGCGTACGGTAGGTGCAGCGTGATTGCGCCAGCAGCCTTGCCCGGCCGATTGCGTGCCCCAACCGATGACTGCCATGACTGCCGCCACCCCCACTGCTGCGCGAACGTGGACGCCACGGATCGCCGCGCAGCTGGCTGTGCTGGCCGCGGCGGCGTTCACCTACGTCACGGCGGAAATTCTGCCGGTCGGCGCCCTGTCGGCGATCGCGCGCAACCTGCACGTCAGCGTGGTCCTGGTCGGCACCCTGCTGACCTGGTACGCCCTGGTGGCGGCGCTGTCCACGTTCCCGCTGGTGCGCTGGACGGCGCACTGGCCGCGCCGGCGCGCCTTGGTGTTCAGCCTGGTCTGCCTGACCCTGTCGCAGCTCATCTCGGCGCTGGCGCCCAACTTTGCGGTGCTGGCCGTCGGGCGGGTGCTGTGCGCGATCACCCATGGCCTGTTGTGGTCGATCATCGCCCCGCTTGCGGCGCGGCTGGTGCCCCCGAGCCACGCCGGGCGCGCCACGATGTCGATCTACGTCGGCACCAGCCTGGCACTGGTGATCGGTAGCCCGCTCACCGCCGCCATGAGCCTGATGTGGGGCTGGCGGCTGGCCGCGGCCTGCGTCACCGTCGCCGCGGCCGTCGTCACCCTGGCGGCCTGGCTCCTGCTGCCGCAGCTGGTGCTCACCGACGACCAGCTCAAGTGCGTGGGCCCGCGGGCGCGCCACCACCGCAACCCCCGGCTGATCGTGGTCAGCCTCATCACCATGGTCGGGGTGACCGGCCATTTCGTGTCCTACACCTACATCGTGGTGGTCATACGCGACGTGGTCGGCGTGCACGGACCGAATCTGGCCTGGGTGCTGGCCGCCTACGGCGCGGCCGGGGTGATCGCCGTGGGTTTGGTGGCGCGCCCCCTGGACCGCCGCCCCCGCGGCGCCGTCATCCTGTGCATGGCGGGATTGACCGCCGCGTTCGTGGTGCTCACCGCGCTGGCGTTCGGCGGTGCACCCGCCGCGGCTACGGCCCTCATCGGGACCGCCGCGATCGTGTTGTGGGGCGCGATGGCCACCGCCGTGTCGCCCATGTTGCAAGCCGCCGCGATGCGGAACGGGGCCGACGACCCGGACGGGGCGTCGGGACTGTACGTGACGGCCTTCCAGGTGGGCATCATGGCCGGCTCGCTGGCGGGTGGCCTGCTCTATGAGCGCAACGTCGCGCTGATGCTGACCGCGTCGGCGGGCCTGATGGCCGCCGCCCTGGTCGCGATGGCCGCCAACCGGCAGACGTTGGACGTTGCCCCGGCAAGCTCACGCAATTCATAGCTGCGCAGGTCAACCCCACCAATCGCCTCACGTGTCGGCCGGCCACCGGCGGCGGAAGAGATAGCTGGCCCGGTCGCTGTGCCAAACTATTTCCCAGTAGCGACTGGAGGGATGCATATGTCGAAGGGCCTCTTGGCGGCGCTGAAGGCAGCCGGAGTGGCGTCAATGCTGGGTGTGCTGGTGCTGAGCGCCGGCCCCGCGCTGGCGGACCCCGACCCCGCCCCCGGTGACCCCGGCGTTGTCGCACCGCCCGGCCCGCCCGCCCCGCCGCCGGCACCCGACCCGTTGGCCGGGCCGCCGCCGCCAGTCGCGCCGCCGCCCTGGAATCCCTTCCCGGGCGCCCAACCCGTGGCGACGGGTCCCGCCGCCGGGCAGAACCCAACGGCGTTCACCGGCACGCCGCCGTTCGGGCCGCCGTCGTTCGTGCCGAAACCCGGTTCGACGGTGGGCGTCGGCCAGCCGATCATCATCAACTTCCCCGGGACCGTCGAGGACGCCGGCGCCGCCATCGACGCCGTGCACGTGATGTCGACCCCGCCGGTGCCGGGCAAGTTCTACTGGATGACCCCGACCCAGCTGCGCTGGCGCCCGCTGAGCTTCTGGCCCGCCCACACCGCGGTGACCGTCGACGCCGGGGGCACCGTGATGAGCTTCCAGACCGGAGATACCCTGATCGCCACGGCCGACGACGCAACGCATCAGCTGACCATCACCCGCAACGGCACCGTGGAGAAGACCTTCCCGATGTCGATGGGCATGACGTCCGGCAACCACCAGACGCCCAACGGCACCTACTACGTGCAGGACAAGAAGGCGTCTGTGGTGATGGACTCCTCGACGTACGGGGTCCCGGTCAACTCGACCTACGGCTACAAGGTGACGGTGGAGGACGCGGTCCGCTTCGACAACGTCGGCGACTACGTGCACAGCGCGCCTTGGTCGGTGGACGACCAGGGCAAGCGCGACGTGAGCCATGGTTGCATCAACATCAGCCCGTCCAACGCGAGGTGGTTCTTCGACAACTTCGGCCCCGGGGATCCGATCGTCGTGAAGAACTCCAGCGGTGGCGACTATAAGAAGAACGACGGCTCCGCCGACTGGATGAACTAACGTCCGGCCGAGCGGTCACAAAAGCCCCCGTTTCGACACGAACGGGGGCTTTTTGCGTCGGCGGGCCCTTTCGCGGGGCCGTGCGTTATGTATAGCATCATACATATGCGTAGCTCCCGCGAGCGGATGGTGGTGTCCGCCGCGCTGCTGATCAGGGAGCGGGGCGCGCACGCCACCGCCATCTCCGACGTCCTCGAGCACAGCGGCGCGCCGCGCGGGTCGGCCTATCACTACTTCCCGGGCGGGCGGACCCAGCTGCTCTGTGAGGCCGTCGACTACGCCGGCGAACACGTCGCCGCCGTCATCGCCGAGGCCGCCGGCAGTCCCGAACTGTTGGACACGCTGATCGACAAGTACCGCCGACAGCTCCTCGACACCGATTTCCGCGCCGGGTGCCCGGTCGTGGCGGTCTCGGTCGAAGCCGGGGAGCAGGCCGACCGCGAGCGGATGGCGCCGGTGGTCGAGCGCGCCGCGGCGGTGTTCGACCGCTGGTCCGGCCTGATCGCCCAGCGCCTCATCGCCGACGGCGTCGCGGCGGACCGCGCCCGCGAATTCGCCGTGCTGGCGACCTCGGCGCTCGAGGGGGCGATCGTCCTGGCCCGGGTGCGGCGCGACCTCACCCCCCTCGACGTCGTCCGCCGCCAGCTGCACCGACTGCTCGTGGCCGAGCTCTCCGAAGGGAATCCGCAATGACCACCACCGACTGGCAGCCGACGGCCTGCATCCTGTGCGAATGCAACTGCGGCATCGTCGTGCAAGTCGAAGACGGCCGGCTGGCCCGCATCCGGGGCGACAAGGCGCACCCGGGGTCGCAGGGCTACACCTGCAACAAGGCGCTGCGGCTGGACCACTACCAGAACAACCGCGCCCGGCTCACCTCGCCGATGCGCCGCCGCGCCGACGGGACGTTCGAGGAGATCGACTGGGACACCGCGATTGTCGAGATCGCCGAGGGGTTCAAGCACATCCGCGATGCCTACGGCGGGGACAAGATCTTCTACTACGGCGGGGGCGGGCAGGGAAACCATCTGGGCGGCGCCTACAGCGGGGCGTTCCTGAAGGCCCTCGGTTCGCGGTATCGGTCGAATGCCTTGGCGCAGGAGAAGACCGGGGAGGCCTGGGTAGACGCGCAGCTCTATGGCGGTCACACGCGGGGCGAGTTCGAGCACGCCGAGGTATCGGTGTTCGTGGGGAAGAATCCGTGGATGTCGCAGAGCTTCCCGCGGGCCCGAGTGGTGCTCAACGAGATCGCCAAGGATCCGGCGCGGTCGATGATCGTGATCGATCCCGTCGTCACCGACACCGCGAAGATGTCCGACTTCCATCTACGGGTGCGCCCGGGAACCGACGCCTGGTGCCTGGCCGCCCTGGCGGGCGTGCTCGTCCAGGAAAACCTTTGTGACGAAGCGTTTCTCGCCGAGCACGTGCGCGGCGCCGACGCCGTGCGCGCGGCGCTTCGTGAGGTTCCGGTCGCCGACTACGCGTCGCGCTGCGGGGTCGACGAGGAGTTGCTGCGCGCGGCCGCGCGGCGCGTCGGCGCCGCCGCGAGCGTCGCGGTGTTCGAGGACCTCGGGGTCCAGCAGGCGCCCAACAGCACCCTGTGCTCCTACCTGAACAAGCTGCTGTGGATCCTCACCGGCAACTTTGCGAAAAAGGGCGGCCAGCACCTGCATTCGTCGTTCGCACCGTTGTTCGGCCAGGTCACCGGGCGCACGCCGGTCACCGGTGCGCCCGTCATCGCCGGGCTGATACCGAGCAACGTGGTGCCCGAGGAAATCCTGACCGACCACCCGGACCGCTTCCGGGCCATGATCGTCGAGAGCAGCAATCCCGCGCACTCGCTGGCCAACTCGGCCGCCTGCCGCGAGGCCTTCGGCGCGCTGGAGCTGATGGTGGTGGTGGACGTCGCGATGACCGAAACCGCGCGGCTCGCGCATTACGTGCTGCCCGCGGCGTCGCAGTTCGAGAAGCCCGAGGCCACCTTCTTCAACTTCGAGTTCCCCGCCAACACCTTTCAGTTGCGCCGGCCGTTGCTGCCGCCGCTGCCCGGGACGCTGCCCGAACCAGAGATCTGGGCCCGGCTGGTGCGTGCGCTCGGCGTGCTCGACGACGCCGAGCTGCGCCCGCTGCACGAGGCCGCTCGGCGCGGCCGGCAAGCCTACGCCGAGGCGTTCCTCGCCGCCGTGGCCGCCAATCCGACTGTGGCGAAGCTGATTCCGTACGTGCTCTACGAGACGCTGGGGCCGACGCTGCCCGACGGGCTGGCCGGCGCGGCCGCCGCGTGGGGACTGGCCCAGAAGACCGCGATAGCCTACCCCGAGGCCGTCCGGCGGGCCGGCCACGCCGACGGCAACGCGCTGTTCGATGCCATCCTGGCCAGCCCGTCGGGCGTCACGTTCACCCGGCACGAATACGAGGACGACTTCGGGCTGATCACCCACGCGGACCGCAAGATCGCGCTGGAGATCCCCGAAATGCTGGATGAACTAAGGGCTTTGGCCGCGGCGCCGCCCCGGTTGACCACCGCGGAGTTCCCGATCGTCCTGTCCGTCGGTGAGCGGCGCGCCTACACCGCCAACGACATCTTCCGCGACCCGTCCTGGCGCAAGCGCGACGCCGACGGCGCGCTGCGGGTCAGCGTCGAGGACGCCCAGGCCCTGGGGCTCGCCGACGGGCAACGGGCCCGGATCAGCACCGCGGCCGGCAGCGCCGAGGTGGCCGTCGAGATCACCGAGACCATGCTGGCCGGGCATGCGGCCCTGCCCAACGGTTTTGGCCTCGACTACGTCGACGACGACGGCAACACCGTTGTTCCTGGCGTCGCCCCCAACGCGCTCACCTCGACGGAATGGCGCGACCCCTACGCCGGCACGCCGTGGCACAAGCACGTGCCCGCGCGCATCGAAGCGTGCTCGCGGGAAAGGGTGGCCCCTGCTCGCGGGAAAGGGTGACCCCTGCTCGCGAGCGGGTGGGGGTACCTAGTTCCAGATCCGGACCCGGCGCTGCGGCTCCAGGTACAGGGCGTCGCCCTCGGTCACGTCGAAGGCGTCGTAGAAGGCGTCCATGTTGCGGATGACGCCGTTGCATCGGAACTCCGGCGGCGAATGCGGGTCCACCGCCAATCGCCGGATCGCTTCTGCGTTACGGGATTTGGTGCGCCACACCTGCGCCCAGCCGTAGAACACTCGCTGCATCCCGGTGAGCCCGTCGATGACCGGGGCTGCTTCGCCGTTCAGTGACAGCTGGTAGGCCAGCAGCGCGATGGACAGCCCGCCGAGGTCACCGATGTTCTCGCCCACGGTGAACGCACCGTTGACGTGATACCGGCCGTCGAGCGCCCTGGGCGTGTAGCCGTCGTATTGCTCGATCAGCGCCTTGGTGCGGGCGCCGAACTCGGTGCGGTCGGCGTCGGTCCACCAGTCGACCAGGTTGCCGTCGCCGTCGTATTTGGCGCCCTGGTCGTCGAAGCCGTGCCCGATCTCGTGGCCGATCACCGACCCGATCCCGCCGTAGTTGGCGGCGTCGTCGGCCTCGGCGTCGAAGAATGGCGGTTGCAAAATGGCTGCGGGAAAGACGATTTCGTTCATCCCCGGGTTGTAGTAGGCGTTGACGGTCTGTGGCGTCATGAACCACTCGTCGCGGTCCACCGGCCTGCCGAGCTTGGCCAGCTCGCGGTCGTGATTGACCGCGTATCCGCGTTGGTAGTTGCCATACAGGTCGTCGCGGTCGATCACCAGCGCCGAGTAGTCCCGCCACTTCGCGGGATAGCCCACCTTGGCGGTGAACTTCTCCAGCTTGGTCAGCGCCCGCTCGCGGGTCTGCGGCGTCATCCAGTCCAATTCGCTGATGGATAACCTGTACGCCGCCTTCAGGTTGTCCACCAGGGCGTCGATGCGGGCCTTGGCGTCCGGCGGGAAATGCCGCTGCACGTAAAGCTTTCCGACGGCATCGCCCAGCAGGACCTCCACCAGCGACACCGCCCTCTTCCAGCGCTCGCGGATCTGCTCGGCGCCGGTCAGCAGGCGGCCGTAGAAATCGAAGTCCGCGGCGACGAGGTCGTCGGTCAACCACGCGGCGCGGGCGCGGATCACGCGCCAACGCGCCCAGCGCTTCCAGTCCTCGATGTCTTCGCTGTCCCACAGTGCGGCGAACGCGGTCAGGTAGTCCGGTTGGCGCACAACGACTTCGGCGAGGGCATCGGGGGAGCCGCCCAGCGCGGCCGCCCAGCCGGCCCAGTCGAAACCCGCGGCCTCCTCCCGCAGCCCGGCGAAGGTGCGCAGGTTGTAGGTCAGGTCGGCGTCGCGTCGCTTGACCACGTCCCAGTGCGCGGCCGCGATCTTGCTTTCCAGCGCCACGATCCGGGCCGCGGTGTCGGTGTGATCGCCGCCGAACACGAGGCCGAACATCCGCGCGATGTGTCCCGGATAGGCCGCCAGCACGGCGGCGTGCTGCTCCTCGCGGAAGTACGACTCGTCGGGCAAGCCGATGCCCGACTGGGAGAAGTGCACCAGGTAGCGGGCCGAGTTCTTGGCGTCGGTGTCCACGTAGAACGCCACGCCGCCGCCGACCCCGGTGCGCTGCAGGGCGCCGATCGCGGCGGCCAGGGCGGCGGGGTCCGCGCAGCCATCGATCAGGGCCAGCTCGTCGAGCAGCGGGGCCAGGCCCCGGCGTTCGACGGCCTGTTCGTCGAGAAAGCTGCCGTAGAGATCACCGATGCGTTGTTCGTCGGTATTCGCCGGGGCGCCCTGCCGGCTGGCCTCTTCGATCAGGTCGCGGACCTGCTCCTCGGCCCGGTCGTAGAGCGCGCGGAACGCGCCGTCGGTCGCGCGGTCGGGGGGAATCTCGTAGTCGGCCAGCCAGCGGCCGTTGACATGGCCGAACAGGTCGTCTTGGGGGCGGGCGTTCGCGTCGACAAAGCTCAGGTCGACGCCCGATCGGATGGCCTCTACAGTCACCCCGCCATCCTTCCATCTTCTTTTGGATGCAACGATCGGCCCATGTCAGACGACGGCGAGCTGGTCGAATCCGAGGATGAGGTCGATCCCGAAGACGAGGTCGATCCCGAAGACGAGGTCGAATCCGAAGACGCCGACTCCGAGCCCGAACCGGCGGCCCCCCGGATCTTCTCGCCGTACGGCATCGCGTCAACCGTGCTCGCCCTGCTGGCGGTGGCCGCCGTGGTGTTCGGCTACTTCATCTGGTCCGCCCACCGCGACGAGTTGGGCGAGCGCAGCTACCTGACCCGCGTCATGCAGACCGCCGCGGAGTGGACCAGCGTGCTGATCAACATGAACAGCGGCAACATCGACGCCAGCTTGCAGAAGCTGCACGACGGCACGGTCGGCGAACTCAACACCGACTTCGACGCGGCCGTGCAGCCCTACCGGCAGGTGGTGCAGAAGCTGCAGTCGCAGAGCGCCGGGCGGATCGAGGCGGTGGCGATCGAAACGGTGCACCACGACCTGGACACCCAGCCCGGTGTCTCGCGCCCGGTGGTCACCACCAAGCTGCCGCCGTTCGCCACCCGGATGGACTCGGTGATGCTGGTCGCGACGTCGGTCAGCGAGAACGTCGGGGCCAAACCGCAGGTGGTGCACTGGAACCTGCGGCTCGAGGTCTCCGACGTGGACGGCAAGCTGATGATCTCCGGGCTGGGGTCCATCCGATGAGAAACCTCTGGCGGCTGCTCGCCTTCGACGTGGTGGCGCCGCTGGCCGCCATCGCCGCCCTGCTGGCCGTCGGGATGGTGCTGGGTTGGCCGCTGTGGTGGGTGTCGGGATGCACGGCGCTGCTGGTGCTGATCGCCGAGGGCGTCGCGGTCAACTTCTGGCTGCTGCGCCGTGATTCGGTCAGCGTCGGCACCGACGACGATGCGCCCGGTCTGCGGCTGGCCGTGGTGTTGCTGTGCGCGGCCGCCCTGTGCGCGGCGGTGCTGACCGGCTACACGCACTGGACGCGGCCGGACCGCGACTTCAGGAACGATGCCCGGGAGGTGGTTCAGGTCGCCTCGGGGATGGCCGAGGCGATGGCGTCGTTCACCCCGAGCGCCCCCACCAGCTCCATCGACCGGGCCGCGGCGATGATGGTGCCCGAGCAGGCGGGCGCCTTCCGCGACCAGTACAGGCAGTCCAGCGCCGAGCTGGCCCAGCACAACGTCACGGCGCAGGCCGCCACGCTGGCGGCGGGAGTCGAGGCCCTGGGACCGTCGGCGGCCAGCGTGGCCGTGATCCTGCGGGTGACGCAGAACGCGCCCGGGCAGCCCCCCAGTCAGGCCGCGCCGGCGCTGCGGGTGACGCTGGCCAAGAAGGGCGGCGCCTGGCTGGTGGCGGACGTGCGGCCGATCAATTCCCGGTGATCAGTCGGAGTCGGTCGGCCGCGCGGACTTCACCTTGACGAACCGATCCGACAGCCGGCGCATCCGGATCATCAGCGCCGACGTCGGGCTGATGCTGCCGTCGAGGTAGGTGCCCAGCTCCCCGGGCGATACCCCGATGCGCGACGCGAATTCCTGTTCGCCCAGGCCCGACCGGTCGATCAGCAGCCGCACGTGGCGGGCGACCTCGGCGCGCTCGTTGGCCTCCAGGTGGGTGCGGGCGCGTTCCAGCACCTCCCAGAGGGCCTTGGAGATGCCCGACGGCCGCGTCCCGTCGAGGACCTCCTCGACCTGGCGGGCGGTCCGCCCGTACGGGTCGCGCTTCAGGGCGGCTGCGATGCGCTTCCAGGTGGCGATGTCGCCGCCTTGGAGGGCCGACCGGATGGCGGCCGTCGGCCAGAACTCCACCGGCTGGTCGGGGTCCGGAACGGGGGCGGCGGGGCCGCCGTTGGGCCTGCGCTGGTCGCCGGCGGACCGCTGGGGTGGCGGCGCCGGGCGTCGCTCGGATGCCAACGTCACCTCGCCTCCTCCAGCATCGCTACGGCCACCGAGAGGCAGCGCTGCTTGACATCTTCCCAGTCTGCCTTGGCGTCGGGTTCCGACCACTGGTCGTCGCTGAAATCGGAAGGGTGCGGATCCGCGAGCCGGCGGACTAGCTGCGTTGCCATCCATTCGCGCCTGGACGTCTGACAACAGTAATAGCTGTCCATGCCGGCCAGCACCACAGCGGCGGTCTCCGGCTCCACGCTGTCCACCATGTCTGCAAAGTCGGCATAATCGCGGCTGCTGTTACGGCACATGATCAGGTAGCCCTTGAGCCGCAGCGCCTCCGCGCCGGTCGGCACGAGCAGGCGGTCGCCGGTGGGCAGCTGGACGTTGGTGGTCTCCACCGGGCTGCTCCGCTCGTACCGCGGCGGCTCGCAGTCGTCGACATCGGTCTCCAACGCGTCGATCGCCACCGACAGCCGCCCCCGCCACAGCGTGACCGGGTGCACCGGGCGGTCCCCCGCGATCGCGCGGGCGATGCCGTTGCGCGACGCGATGCCGCCGAGCTTCTTGGCGGCGGCGTGGCCGTTGCCGCCGTTCTTGGCGGCGGCCGGGTCCACCCCGTTCCCCGCTTCGTCGTCGATGCTGACCTGGTGGGGGATCTGTCCGGGGCCGAGCCCTCGGCTGCCCTCGGCGCCTTTGGCAAGGCCGGGTTGCGCCGCCTTGCCGTTGCGCCCACACCCGGTGAAGGCCAGCGGGTCGGCGACGCAAATCGCATCGGGCGCAAGGTGTTTGAGCTTCGCGGCCGACTTCAGCACCATGCGCAGGTCGGCGCTGGGCGCCGTGAGCGCCGAGATGTCGTCGGGGATGACCACGACGTCACCGAGGTCGACCTCGGGCAGCGGCCGGTCGAAGTCCACCGACGGCAGCACGCGGCGCAGCCACCCCGGCAGCCACCAGTTCCACTGGGTGAACATCGCCATCAGCGCGGGGACCAGGACCAGCCGCACCACCGTGGCGTCGACGGCGATCGCGACGGCGCACGCCACGCCGATCTCGGCGACCAGCGGCATGCCGGCGAACGCGAAGCCGATGAACACCGCGATCATGATCAGGGCGGCGCTGGTGATGGTGCGGGCGCTGGTGCTCACGCCGTAGGCGACCGCGTCCCGGGTGTTCCCGGAGTGCAGGAACCGCTCCCGGATGCGGGTGAGCAGGAAGATCTCGTAGTCCATCGACAGCCCGAACGTCATCGCCAGCACCAGCGGGGGCACGGTGCTATCGATCGAACTGATCTGGGTGAACCCGAGGCCCTGCAACCAGCCCCACTGGAAAACCATCACCAGGCTGCCGTAGGCGGCGGCGACCGACAGCAACGTCATCAGCACGCCCTTGAACGCCAGGAACACCGAGTGGATGGAGATCAGCAGCATCACGAAGGCGATCGCCGCCACGAACAGCAGCACGATCGGCTCGGTCTGCGATACCCGGTCGTCGAAGTCCTTGATCAGCGCGGTGGGGCCGCCCACGTCGACCCGCGCCGTCCCCGGGTCGGGGATCTTGGAGAGCTGCGTGCGCATCCAGCCGACGGTGTCGCGGGCCTTCATGTCCTCGGGATCCACCGACAACACCGCGGACACCAGGGCGCTGCCGTTGTCCTCGGCGAATTGCGGCGGCGACACCGAGACGATGTTGGGCGCCTGCGTCATCTTCTGGCGGATCGCGGCCACCGTCTGGCTGTGCTCGGGTGAGGCCGCGCCGCCGTCGGGAAAGCTGACCAGCACCCGGATGGGTCCGAGCGCGCCCGGCCCGAGCGCCTGGGCCGCCGCGCCGACGCCGGCGCGGATCTCGTGGGACGAGTCGAACTGGCGCAACAGGCTGTTGCCCAGCACCATCGAGCCCGCCGGCACGGCCATGATGAGCAGCACCACCGACGCCGCCACCGCCGACGCCCACGGCCGGCGCATCACCCAGCCGATCCACCGATTCCAGAACCGGGACTGGGTTCCCTCGGGCTGGCGCGACCAGTGAAAGAGGCGTGACCTCTTGGCGGCCGCCCGCCCAAACGTCGCCAGCACCGCCGGCGTCAGGGTGGCCGCCGACAGCATCGCGACCGCGACGGCCATGATCGCGCCGGTGGCCATCGACTTCAGCGCCGGGGTGTTGATGATGTAGATGCCGGTCAGGGAGGCGACGACGGTCATCCCCGACAACACGACCGCCAGCCCGGAGGTGGCCATGGCGGCGTCCACGGCCTCGTTCGGCTGGCGGCCGGCGCGCAGTTCCTCGCGGAAACGCATCAGGATGAACAACGAATAGTCGACGGCGAGCGCGATGCCGAACATCGACACCGTCGAGGTGACGAACACCGACATGGTGGTGTAGGCCGACAGCAGGTAGACCAGGCCCATGGTGACGACGACGGTGCAGGCGCCGAGGGCGAGCGGGATCGTCGCGGCGGCCAGCGAACCGAACACCGTCAGCAGGACGATCAGGATGATCGGCAGGTTCCATTTTTCGGCGGCGGCGATGTCGTGCTTGGTGTTCGCCGCCGCGGCGGCGCTGAGCGCGCCCTGCCCGATGACGTAGAGCCGGACCCTGCCGTTGGCGGTCTGGCCCGGCTGGTCACCCTTGACGCCGACCTTCCGTTGCAGTTGCTTGGCGAGGTCGCTGGTGCCGGCGTTGCGCGCGTCCAGCCGCAGCGACACGACGTAGGGACGGTCGGGCTGGGGCGGCCGCTGGCTGGGGTTGGGCACCTCGGTGACGCCCGGGAACTCGCCGGCGACCTGCCGCAGCATCGCGACGGCGTCGTTGATGTCGGAATAGCTGGCGTCCGGGCGGGGAGCCGCCACCAGCGCCAACGAGGATGCGCCCTGGTCGTGGTAGAGGTCCTCGAGCTGGTCGTGGACCGCCAGCGACTGGGAGCCGGCCACTTCGAATCCGCCACCGGTCAGGTTTCCCGACTGCGACATGGCCAGATACACCGCCGGCACCAATGCCAGCAACCAGCCTGTGAAGACCAACCAGCGGTACTTACGCAGGCTGCGGCTGATGCGCATCATGAACTGCTGGATTTCTTCACTCCCCGGGCTCTCACGCAATGCGTGCAGGCGAGAATACCGCAGCAGGCTGTGGATTATGTCGGCTTATCAAGTTCCTGAGCTGCAACGACACGGATGTTGCCGAGCCGCCGCCGAGTCGTTGCGAACCGGTGACCAAGCGGGATTTCCGTCACACGCGCTAGCAGCGGCGATGCGGGCAGTGGCAGGATGTCGGATGGCCGCGCGGGGGATGCGGAAACCCATCGATCAAGCGCCGACCATTGCAGCCGTTTGCACGGTGTCCGCGGCCCGCGCGCACCTCGCAAACTCCGAAGGGGTTGACCATGACGACAGGCACCGCGACCAGGCGCCGCAGATTTCTCGCCGGGCTGCTCGCCACCGCCGCGCCCGGCGCCGCCCTCGCCGTCCTCGCCGGGCCGCCCGCGACGGGCGCCAACGACCCGTGCGCGGCCAGCGAGGTCGCCCGCACGATCGGTTCGGTCTCGAAGTCCATGGGCGACTACCTGGACTCGCATCCCGAGACCAACCAGGCGATGACGACCATGCTGCAGCAGCAGGCCGGACCGCAATCCTTCACCGGGCTGAAGTCCTACTTCGAGGCCAACCTCAAGGTTGCCGGCGACATGACGTCGATCGCGCAGCCGTTGACCAACATCTCGACGCAGTGCAAGCTGCCGATCACGATCCCGCAGGCGATGGGCATGATGCAGCAGGCGCAAGGCGCGGCCGGCGGCCTTCCGGGTGGGCTGCCCGCGCTGCCCGGCAACGCCGCCGCCACCCCACCGGCCGGCGGCGTCCCCGGCGGCACGCTTCCCGGCGTCACGATCGGCGGCGCACCGCGACCGAACAACGTCGGCTAAAAAGCCGGCCCGGCACCGCGTTCCGGCCGCCGCTCGGGCGGCGGCAGCGGGCCCTGCAGCGCGGTCTCGGTCGGGTCGGCGGGCGGGTCGAGGCGCAGCACCGGCAGCGGCCCCGTGATGGGGTCGTCGTCCTCGGAGCCGGAGGTGTTCTCGGTGCGGAACACGAAGAAGAACACCACCCAGCCGACGGCGGAGATGAGTAGCCAGCTGATCAGCCGGTAGATCAGCATGGCGGAGATGGCGTTGGGCAACGACATTCCGCTGGAGACGAGGCCGGGCACCAGCACCGCCTCCACGACCAGCAGCCCGCCCGGCATCAGCGGTATCGTGCCGACGGCGCGGGCGGCCGCGTAGGCAACCGTCAGCCCGGCCACCGAGGCGTGGTCGCCGGCGGCGTACGCGGCGAACCCGAGGCAGGCCACGTCGGCGATCCAGTTGAACATCGACCAGCTGAACGCGACGCCCAGGTCGCGGCGGCCCAGGCTCACCGATTCGAGCTGGGTGAGGGTCTCGCGCCACCGGTCCAGGCCGGTGTCGGCCGGCTTGCCCCGCACGGAGTTGAACCACGACAACACGCGGCTGCCGATGCCCTCGATCAGCTCCGGCCGCGACGCCACCGCCTGGGCCAGCAGCAACAGCGCGACGAAGCCGCCCAGCGTGAACAGCAGCGAGAACGGGTTGTTCTTGGCGCCCAGGAAGAACGCGCCGCCCAAGCCGAGCAGCGCCAGCCCCACCGCCTGCAGGACGCCGGACATCACCAACTGCCACGAGGCCACCACCGTCGAGGCGCCCCAGATCCGCTGCTGGCGCAGCAGGAACGTCGCCGACAGCACCGGGCCGCCGGGCAGCGTGGTGCTCAGCGAATTGGCCGCATAGAACGCGGCCTCCGACCGCAATTGCTTGACGTGCACGCCGGCCGATCCCAGCAGGGTGCGCTGGATCTGCGCGAAGCTGTGCATCGATGCGGCCGCGGCCAGCACCGACGCGATCAGCCACCACCAGTTGGCCTCGTACAGGCTCATCCACGCCTTGGCCAGCTGATTCCAGCCGAGCGAAATCTCGACAGCAAGCACGATCGCGACGATGGCCAGGATGACCCAGCGCACCCACCAGTACTTGCCGCGCGGCGTTGCTTCACGCGTCAAGTCCAGCTTGCGGGCGGTTGCGTCGTGCGACACGTGCTTTAGGGTAACCGCGCAGGTGGCGCGGCCAGCGGGGCGCAGCTCCGACTGTGTCGGGGTCGTAACCGGATCGTGCCGGGCAGGAGCGGTCCGCGGGACCCCACGCGGCCGTCCGGGCGCGCCCGCGACAGCTAGGCTGGCCGGATGCCGGCAAACCCCGACCACGCCCTGGAGGCTGGGTCCGTCGAACCCCTTGTCCGTAAGGCCGCCGCCTGGGCCTGGCGCTTGCTCGTCATCCTGGTCGCCGTGGTCGCCCTGCTGTGGGTGATCGAGAAGCTCGAAGTCATCGTCGTACCGGTATTGCTGGCATTGATGATCAGCGCTTTGCTGGTTCCGGCGGTCGACTGGCTGGACAAAAAGCGCCTGCCGCGCGGCGCGGCGGTGGCGCTGGTCCTGCTGGGCGGCTTCGCCATCTTCGGCGGCATCCTGGCGTTCGTCATCATCCAGTTCGTCTACGGCCTGCCCGACCTGACCGAACAGATCAGCCGCAGCATCGACTCCACCCGACGATGGCTGATCGAGGGCCCGCTGCACCTGCGCCGCGAGCAGATCGACCACGCGGTCGACGCCGCGATCGAGGCGCTGCGCAACAACCAGGCCAAGCTGACCAGCGGCGCGCTGGCCACCGCCGCCACGATCACCGAGATGGTCACGGCCGGCGTGTTGGTCCTGTTCACGCTGATCTTCTTCCTGTACGGCGGGCGCAACATCTGGGCATACGTGACCAAGATCTTCCCCGTCGGCGTCCGCAACCGGGTGCGCGAAGCGGGTAACGCCGGATACGGGTCGCTGATCAGCTACGTGCGGGCCACCTTCCTGGTCGCCCTGACCGACGCGGCGGGCGTCGGCACCGGGCTGGCGATCATGGGGATTCCGCTGGCGCTGCCACTGGCGTCGCTGGTGTTTCTCGGTGCCTTCATCCCGCTGGTCGGTGCCGTGATCGCCGGGTTCCTGGCTGTGGTGGTGGCCCTGCTGGCCAAGGGTGTGGTCTACGCGCTGATCACCCTGGGTTTGCTCGTCGCGGTGAACCAACTCGAGGCTCATTTGCTGCAGCCGCTGGTGATGGGCCGCGCGGTGTCGATCCACCCGCTGGCGGTGGTGCTGGCCATCTCCACCGGCGGGGTGCTCGCCGGCATCGTCGGCGCCCTGCTGGCCGTTCCGACCGTCGCGTTCCTCAACAACGCCATCCAGGTGTTGCTCGCCCGGGATCCGGCCGCCGAGGCCGAAGAGCAGGCCGAGGGCGCCGACCAGGCGGAGCTCGTTCAGGCCGAACCGGACCGGCCCGGGGATAGACCCGGCTAAACCCTTACAGTCGTCCCTCGCGGCGCAACAGGTCCTGGGCGCTGAGGCCCGCGCCGCCCCCGCTGCCGCGGCGGCGCGGACGCGCGTCGTCGCCGTCGTCGCCGGAATCGTTCTGGCCGCGGGCGTTGAGCTTCTCGGTGGCTGCGTCCGAGTCCTTGGCGTCCGACCGCATCACCGGGAGGGCGGCGGTGGGATCGGCCGGGTCGCCGTTGGTGTCGCCGGAGTGATGCGTCGGGACCGGGATGGCCCGCGTCTGACCGCTGGACGGAGGCGCCGGCGGTTGCGCCGCGGGTGCGGCGGGCCGCGGCGGGGTGGCCGCGCCCGCGGGGCCCGGGGCCGCGTTGGTGGGCGTCGAGAGGCGCGCCGTCTGGGCGTCGGGCGGCTGGCTCGGCCTGGCCACCGACTACGAGGTATTCCTGGTGTCCCGGATGGTCGAGGCCCGCG
>LQPB01000091.1 GCA_002102225.1 Mycobacterium interjectum | reverse complement strand
CATCAATGGCAAACAGGTGGTCCCATGCTCATGGCAAAACCAGCTCTGAAGTGGTCCCATTCACCTGGCAGCCGACAGACAAGGCCTTAGCGGTCTCACTCGACGGTCCTGAATCGTCAGCCGGAAACGTCACGCCCCAACCTCGCGGGATATACCCTGTCGAGCTGCGTGACTGCCGATCGCCGCGCCGCGGCTCCATTCAATCCCCCTCTCGGACTACATGGTCCGTCGCTAGTGCCGATGATGTGCACCAAGCTCGCCCTGATGACATCTCCGCAATTGAGGTACGGGCAGCTTTCCCGCAAGAGTGGGGTCCCGCGGGAAAGCTGCCCGTCTGCCGCCGGCAAGGAAAGGGAATCTGGACCAGCAGCAGCCCCCGCGAGTCACCGGTATGCTCAGCCGGAACCGGTAACTCCCTCCGAGTCACCGGTGAGCCTTGACCATCGGCCGCTCTGGGCTCCCTTTCATGTTGTTCGGCAACGAAATTAGAGGCGAAGCACTAGCCGCATCTACAGTCCTCCGAAAGTTGCCCGGTAGCCAGGATCTGACGTGTGTGGAACAGTACCGAAGAGGCGGCCAAGGGACGATGCCGTTTTGAGGAAATTGACGAAACTGCTCGCGACTTTTCGAGTCTGGCAATTCATTTTGCATACATCACGCCTGATCACGTGACTGCATCTAGCGATTTAGCTAATTTTGGAAGCAGCCTGCAAACTTCAACCTGAAACTACCGATCAGTAGCGTTCATGTGGGTCCTACGGCCGAAAATGTTGGCACGCAACGAGATTCAGAGCTGAGATTGTCGTCCCACATCATGCGATTTGTTGAGGTCACTTCCTTCAGTCTGGTATCCAGATGACGACGAACCGGAAGGGATCAGGATGAAGCGGCTCATAGCGGCGTTTGCGGTCGTCGGATCGACGTTGACATTCGCGCCCGCTCCCGTGTCCTTGGCGGCCACCAACACCGCCACCACCCTGTTTCCTCTAGATGGCGCCAACCAACTGGAGACCCACGCCTTCGTCAATTGCTTCAAGGCCGACGGTCACTGTGACTTCACCGTCGGGGCCGACATGAGCACTCCCGACGGCGTGACCGGCTTCCCACCCGGCCTGTGGGCGCGCCAGACCACCGAGGTCCGGTCACCAAGCCGGATGGCTTATTTGGACGCACATGCCAGCGGTCAGTTCGAGCGAGTCAACAAGGCCTTGGGTTCCGACGAGATCACCACCGTGTATTTCGGGGAGGGGCCGCCGGACAAGTATCAGACAACCGGGCGCATCGACTCGGCCGACTGGTCGACGGGCCAGCCCAAGACCGACATCAGCGTGATCGTCTGCACCCATATCCAGGTGGTCTACGGCGGGGTCAACACCACCTCCCCCAGCACCTGCGCCCAGACCACCTTCTCTTAGCGCGGCCAAGCTTGCCGCGGCTCACCGCTTCGATTTCAGCAGCCCTCGTAGCGGGGCGCCCCATGAGAGCCGCAAATGAAAGCATCTGCGGTGCGTGGGACCGGGGGACGCGTAGCCGATACCTGTTGCCGCAGTGCGTATTTGGCGTGGGATCGCAGGGCCCTCTACTCAGAGAATTTCTTGCACACTGTAATAACGTCTTCTTTGGCTGTCCCTGCCTAGGTAGTGTTCACCCGGCGTTATAGATACGCGCCCCAATTGATTACCAGGATTTCCCATGAGGACATGGATATGACGTTCGCCTTTGTGGAGTGTTCCGCGTGGGTCCCAGTCGTGCGCAGACGCCGGCGCCAACGTACGTTCGCACGGCTCGGCGTCGCGGCGGCGGCAGCGATTACCATTCTTTCCGGCATGTTGGCACTGCGCCCGCGCCGGCGGTGACTGATTCACATCACGCCCAAGCAGCGGGTTTTCGGCTAGTTCGCTTGGGACAGCCAGCCATCGACGATGACTTCGTGTTCCTTTTGACGTCCGTCGATCGGTCCGAGGTCGCCACCTCGAAGCGTGTCTTCGTCAACGCCCACCTGACAATGACAAACACCGGCACGAAACCGAAGGTGTTTTCGACCGCCCATCAAAAGCTGATGGTTAACCGAGTCGCCTTCAAAGTCACCAACGGCGCAGCGTCGTCGAGGTTGGCGACCAGCCAGGTCACCGTCGTTCCCGGTGCCTGCGTGTCGGTGGTGTTGTCGTTCGACGTGCCGGCCGACACGCCGCCGTGGGGCGCGTTGGAGTTGCACGCCTCGTCCGCGTCGCCGGGCGTCGGCGTCGCGTTTCCAGCCCCAAACCAATGAGGATCGAGCTTCGCGCGCGAAGGCGCATGGTCAGCGCCAGACCGCGCCTCTGCGGCGAGTTACTGCTCCGACCCGGACGGGTTTTGCAGACTCATCATGGAAGCGTCGGCACAAGTATCTTGCTTTTGACGTCGGCGACCTGCGCGTCGGCATGGCCTTGGTGGTGTGGAACATACATTGCCGTCCACATGGGCGCAGGCAACCCATCCGCCGCGCGATCGGCCGTCGGGTGGGTGTTCGAGCTGTCATGGCTTGCGTTCCTGGCCGTAGCAGTCGTCGGTTGGATAGTCCCCAACTCTCAACGGAATACAGCAAACTCGGCGAGTGACGTTGCAGATAGGTGGCTATCTCTCGGCGTCAAGCCGCGCGTTCGATACCCAAGGATCCCCTATGCACGTCTCACGCGTGGGATCACTCCATACCCGGCGGCACAGGCGACCTTCACGGTTGTAGATGTGGAAACGACCGGTCTCAATCCCGAGATAGACCGCATAGTGGAAATCGGACTCGTCAAGTTCTCGGCCGACGGACGAACTATCGACGAGTTCGCCACGTTGGTGAACAATCCGGGCTCAAGCCGAGAGGCAATCGGCGTTCACCATATCCTCGACAGCGATCTCGTCGGCGCTCCGCGCATCGAAGACGTCCTCCGAGAGACGTTCTCGTTCATTTCCGGGACCGTGCTGGTTGCCCACAACTTTGACTTCGAGGAAGGTTTTCTGTCATGTGCCGCGTGGCGGGCCGGAATCCCTCCGCCGGACGTCGTCGGCGTCTGCACGTTGGAGACAAGTCGACACCACCTCGACGGCCGGGCTTTCAGCTTGCCCGCGATGTACAAAACGGCGACCGGCGAGTGGGCACATGACAGGCACACGGCATTGGGTGACGCACGCGCGGCGAAGGAGGTCCTGCTATGGCTCCTGCACAAGGCACCATCTCCTCTCTACCTCACGCAGGCACCGCCTGGCGGTGCGCCTTCGCCGGTACTCGATACGTGCCAGATCCGCTGCCGCCCTGTGCCTCTCGTGCGCGCGTCTATGGCAGAACTGCTGGCATCGTTTCCCCAGTCGACGAGAACGCGCAAGGGTGACACGCACGCGATCCAGAGGTACAGGCGGCTGCTCGACGTTTCGGTCGACGACGGTCGGCTCACGATGCAAGAAGCCTGCGATTTGACTCGACTGGCCACCGCGACGGGCGTAACGGGTACCCGGATTCGCCAGATTCATCGACAAGCCTGGGACGCCACCTTCGCCGAAGAGAAGGATGGGCCGTGGGCTGCTCTGACACCGTCGCGACGCCGAGACATGTACCTATTGGCCAAGGCACTGGGGCTGACGGATCTCGCATCAGAAGTTCATTCAGTCATTGCCGCATGCTCAGAACCCGAACCTCCAGCCGAGGCGCGGTACCTTCGCGGGCTTCGTATGGCAATCGTCGGTGAAGGTTCCGAGATTGCCGCGCTGCGTCAACGCGCGGAACACTATGGGACCAAGCTCGCCGTGAACGTCACCAAAACTGTTCAATGGCTTGCCACTACCACGCCCGAGGCGAACGATTCTCGACACTCGTCCGCCCGCAAATTGGGCATCCCGATACTCACGCCCGCGCACGCACTAGCTCGGCTCAACGAGGCGATATGTGAAGCTGAGGGGAAGGCCCTTGAGCGCCAGCGGCAGTTGGATGAGTTCGCCGCTATGCGTCGCCAACGCGAGATCGAGGCTGACGCCTACTGGCGACCCGTCTGGCGAAAGTCAGAACTCGAGGTCGATGGGTGAAGCGCCCCTGGAGGTGGCGGCGAGCCGCGCACCCATCGCGACGTCTACGCCCGCGCAAAATGACGCATACGGGTCTGCTGCACGAGTAGGTGACACCTGAGATGGCTTGCCCCTGTGGGGTGGGCTGGAAGGATGTCATTGTGCCCA